>JAEZVB010000128.1 GCA_023443285.1 Bacillota bacterium | reverse complement strand
TCAGCGGACAACCTTCACACCGGGGCTGCTTAGGAATGCACACCATAGCACCTAAATCCATTAACGCCTGATTAAAGTCGCCTGGATGCTGAACAGACATGTGTTGCATAACCAGATAATTTATTTGCCGTTTAGTTTCCTGTTTGGTAATATCCCCTTCCAAACAAAACAACCGGCTAAAAATCCTAAGTACATTACCGTCAATTGCAGGTATTGCCTGACTATAAGCAATACTGGCAATCGCGCCTGCTGTATATTCACCCACGCCGGGCAAACTCAGTATAGCCACTGGATTGTCAGGTACTCTTCCACCATAGTCTGAACAAACCTTTTGGACGCCGGCTAACAAGTTACGCGCCCGACTATAATAGCCTAACCCCTGCCAGTAGGTAAGCACCTCCTCTTCAGAGGATTCTGCTAAAGCCTCTAGGGTAGGAAACCGCTCTATCCAGCGCATATAGTAGTTTTTTACCGCTTCAACCCGTGTTTGCTGAAGCATAATTTCGGAAACCCATATTTTATAAGCATCTTTCTCTGTACGCCAGGGCAAATCTCTAGCACTTCGGTAATACCAATCAAGCAATTGCGACGCTAATGTCATATTGTTCTTCCTCTTGCTCTGTAAAAATTATCCACAAATAATTAAAACTATATTAATCTTATTATACTAAAAATACTTTGCGGCGCCATATTTGCCAAATGAATATTTTTCATTTATATTAAGTTCATACAATATGACCAATCTGGAAAGAAGGTTGCCTTTGTGAAATCCTTTCAAAACCATAAAATCCTCCCGGAGCATGCCGGTCTGACTGTCGAACACTATCTGAAACAAGTCCTCCAGCAATCCGGTCGCAAAATACAAAAATTAACTCGTCAAAAAGGCATCTTTTTGAATGGTAAACCTGTTTATCTACAAAGACAGCTTAAGGCAAATGATACTTTGCGTGTCCTGATTGTAGCAGATGTATCCTACGGAGTTCAACCGGAACCAGGCACTATTGAGATTCTTTATGAAGATGATTATTTACTCGTTTTAAATAAACCGCCTTACCAGCTTGTCCATCCAACAGGCCAAACAACGAGCGGCACCTTAGCCAACCATTTAGCTTATCATTTGGCCGGCCAAGGTATAGTCAGCACCGTTCGCCCCATTCACCGGCTAGACAGGGATACTTCCGGCTGTGTAATTTTCGCCAAAGATGCCCTCAGCCAAACGCTGCTCGAACAACAGCTGCAAGACAGAATACTCAAACGCAGCTACTTGGCCTTAGTCAACGGCCTTGTCAAGCCTGCCTCCGGAACAATTGATGCCCCTATCGGGCCTCATCCTCGGTTGCCCAATAGGCGAACCATAAGTCCTCAAGGAGAAACAGCAATTACGTATTACCATACCATCAACAGTTTTGCTGCTACCTCACTGCTGGAGCTTTCGCTGGATACCGGTCGTACCCACCAAATTCGAATACATCTAGCGCATCTCGGTTACCCCATCCTTGGCGATAAAATGTATGGGACACGTTCTCCGCTCATCTCTCGTCAGGCTCTGCATGCAACGTCAGTAAGCTTTGAACATTTGGGAACTAAACAGTTAGTAACGGTTACATCCCCTCAGCCTGCAGACTTTGCACGCCTAATAGCTTCCTGCAACAGAGCGTGATAAGCTAGAATAAAGTAAAAGCACTATTTGTCTTCAGAATCGACAAATAGTGCTTTTACTTTGTTGCATTGCCAAAATTGTTCTGTGCCTTTATATTTATAGTAACGTTAATTCATTGTTACGAAAAGTACGAGGTGTTTTTATGTTGCCTGCTTATCGCACTGTAAAACAAGCCGGTGAAGCCAAATTAGAAATAAGCAAATCCCTGTTCCTAACCCATGTCAGCCCTGCCGCAACTGAAGAGGCAGCTATTGCCTTTATCCAGGAGATAAAAAAACAGCATAGCGAGGCCACCCACAATTGTTCGGCCTATGTAATCGGTCAACACGGACAAATCCAGAAAGCCGATGATGATGGAGAACCTGGCGGCACAGCAGGCAGACCCATATTAGAAGTCATTAATAAGTCTGAAGTCAAAGATGCTGTTATTGTCGTCACTCGCTACTTTGGCGGCATTAAGCTAGGTGCCGGTGGCCTCATTCGCGCCTACACAAAGGCCGCTGTTGATGGTCTTTCTTCCGCAACCATTGTTGAAAAACAGCTTCATACCCGCCTATCTGTAGAAGTAAATTATAATTTATTAGGAACTGTAGAAAACCAACTGCGTCTTCATAGCTATCCTATTGAAAACAAAGAATTTATCCATGTAGTCAAACTTACCGTTTTAGCTCGCATGGGTGATGAAGATAAATTACGGCAGTTGATTGCCGATTGTACAGCTGCGCAGGCTACCATAAAACCAGCCGGAGAAATGTATATAACAATAGCCTAACCACTCCTAAAAGCTTTATTATTCGAAAAGAAAAATGCACCTTCCATTAACCATTCGCCACGAAGAATAACTTAATTCTTTAGTCTGCAGTTCCGCCTTGACAGTTGGACTGCAGACTAAAGTGATTAATCGTTTCTTAAAATTCCATCTCTTTATCTTTATGAAGCCATTCCAGTAAGATGGTTTCGCGAGTTTTCTTAATTTTGTTTAATGCCTCGGGAGCCCAAGTATACAGGCCTTCCCCTGTCTTAGCTCCTAACTTACCTTGATCCACAGCTGCTTTGAGCAGCGGCAATATCTTTGTATCATTGCACAGATCTTCCAGAAGGTAACTAGAAATATTGTAGAATATATCTATCCCCCCTAAATCCGTACTTTCTAGAGGACCTGTCGTAGACAAGCGCCGACCCAAACTATATTTCACAGTGGTATCAACCGCTTCCTTAGTGGCAATACCGGACTCTACGATATATAGTGCTTCTCGCAACAGGGCAAGCTGCAGGCGGTTTCCGATGAACCCTAACGCTTCACGTTTCAGAGCTACCGGCTTTTTGCCGATTTTCTCCATCAACTGCCATGTTATATCTACCGTTTCTTGTGCAGTATACTTACCTGGTACCACTTCAACCAGTGGAACGATATGAGGTGGGTTCCAGAAGTGAGCAACAACAAATTTATCCTTACGGCCAATTGCCTCTGCGATCTTGGTAGGACTCAAACCAGATGTATTAGTAGCAAAAATAGTATGGGGCGGACATATTTTATCCAGCTTTGCAAAGACCTCTTGCTTAATCTCTAGTTCCTCAGCGATCGATTCAATAACAAAATCAGCATCGGCTGCTGCTTCCTCAAATGTAGTAACACCTTTAACCCGTCCAATAATTACCGGAATATCCTCTAGTTTTACAAGACCATTCTCCTGATAGGTTGCCAGAGCGGCTTTCACTCCGTCAAAGCCTCTGGCAATGCTCTTGTCAGAGCGGCCATACATTTTTACATTATAGCCAGCCATAGCAAACAATACTGTGGTTCCAAAACCCATCGTCCCTGTTCCTAAATTACAAATATTTTTGATGCTCTCCACTTTCATCTACTTCCCCTCCTAATTTTCTAATAGGTCTATTCTTATGAAACCTATTATTGCAAAACCTATACCAAAATACAACATTTCCCGGCAGGACTGCTTGTCGTTATGGTAATAACACGATCGAAAAACAAGCCGGTCAGACAGATAACTCTGAACCATTAAGAAAACAAAGGCAGCGCCATAGTAATTGCAGCGCTGCCTTTGTTTTATATTAAAAATGCCCTTGCTCGGGAAGTGTTAGCCTAACAAATACAATCATTCCCACGATCATTATCATAACCTGAGATAACTACCTCTATCTCGCCTGTATGTGGCTCAAACATAAGTCCATGAACGGGAACATCACGAGGAATCAGTGGGTTAGATCTTATCTCGCGGACAACATCCTTCACGTTCTCAACAGGTTGGTGAAATCCATCTAACCATATTTCTAGCTCTTTCTCAATCATTTTTATAGCTCCTGGACAAATACCCCTGTCCATCATTTTGCCAATTATACCGGCAGCTGTAGCATGAGCAATTCCGCAATCATAATGACCAATGACCATGATTTCTTTCACATCTAGTTCGAAAATAGCCACAAGCATACTGCGAATGGAAGAGTGAAACAGGCCAGTAATGGTATTACCCGCATTTTTTATCACTTTTGCTGCACCACGTTCAATCCCCAGTGCCGGTTCAAGAAAGTCTACCAGACGAGTATCCATGCAAGTAAATATCAGCAAGTTTTTAGTCGGGATCTTGCTAATTTCCAACTGATACTCCCGATTTTCTGCTAACTGCTTTCTTAAGAATTCTTGATTTGCTTGCACTACTTGTTCTAGAACACGCATCTCTCCCAGCCTCACAATATTTCATATTTTCAAATGCAAAGGCATTACTCGCCTATAACTTTGCTCTCAACTATTATCTTTTTGCGTAAAGTGTTTTGCCTTTTTGCGTATCTCCTCATCTGTCATGCGCTTATTCTCCTGTTCACCCTTGATTTCATGTTCAATCCCAAACTTGTCAGCCCCTGTTTTAGGTACAGGCATTTTTATCACCTCCACCAATAGTCTTACCTTATTACAAATTTTAAACCCCTGCCGAAACCGGCAGAGGTTATATGTGCATGGTGCTTACCATATGCGCTTTTTTAAAATTTATTGTTTCGCAATTCTCGTTTCTCGAGGACACCTTCACAAGATTAGTATGCCCTCATTAATTACAATATATACCTACAATATCCTATTTTTTCGTAAACCCGACTATTTGATGCCAGACTTAACGCAAGAATTTTATCGTAATGTCTGGTAAATATGTAAGAAAGGTCTTCGTCAAATCCGCTGTAAACCCTTCGTCAGCAACAACTTTTTCAATTATACTCTTTTCCACTACACCATACGGCTTGACTAAGCCCAAAAACGGGTGGTTTACTCCTGAGTCAAGCTTGCCGGTATCTACACTTTCAATACGTAAGCCATTTAGATGGAAGGTGTATTCACCAACAACCTGACCTTCCGCAGTTACCTGCAATCCTGCCATGTTTTTGCGACCCGCTAAAATGTTGTCGGCAACAGAGTAAACATATGGATGTTTTTCTTTTAATACAGCAAGTATCTTTTCCCGAAATGGCACAAATTGATCTGTAATCAGCCTATCCACATCTGTCATACTATGTACCTCCCATATATATTCAAATGTATTTTGCCCAATAAGAAAAATATCACTCCATTTTGTGAAAACATTATATTCGCGCCGTATCTGGCGCCGAAAATCTCCAAAGTTAGAAACAATGCTTATTCTTGCAGACATGTAAAAAACTCCCCTTTCAGATAGTAGTATGTTACTGTCTACCTTCAGAGGAGCATATCAATTGGAGTTCATCCATAAATATGATGTTCCTATTTATGCATTATAGATATTTGATTTGGTATACAACTCAAGCCATAAATTTGGACTTGATAGTTATTACTTCTTCTTTTTGCCTTCGTCTACCCATTTAATAGCAGCTTCATATATAGAATCATGAAGATCTTGTTCGCTTATTTTTCTTTGGCTATATTTCCACTTCATCCGTCGATCATCAGTCATTTTTAATTTTCCGTCTGCATCATATAACTTGTTATCCATCAAAGTAATCGTTTCTTCGCCACGGTCTATCCTATATGTTTTTATGTTATATGGATGACCTTCATGATCCTGAACTTTTACCTCAGCATATATCCAATTACTATCTGCTTTAACAGAAATAATTGAATTATACGCCCCAACCTCTACAGGCTCCTGAGCCATAACTGGTAAAATCCCAGCCACTACCAATAATAATAAGCCTAATAAAATTCTTCTCATAATCGCGTTCCCTCCTAGTATATTAGTTATTACCAATATTCGCCAAGCTCCAACTATATCCTGCATACAAAAAGCCGCTTAGCCGTGAATAGGTAAAAAAATCCACCACTCCGACATATATCCACAGCAAAAGCAGGAATATTTTCATTATTTACAGTATATTTACATTATTCTATAAAATAATGATCCTGTTATATGTAGGAGGTCAATTTAATGGCACAAATCAATCCAGATATCAACCTGCACGACTTAACCATGCTAGTACTTAATCAAGCGGAATTCAACAGCGTTGATCCTGAGCGGCTGGCTAGCGAAGTCGTGCAAAAATATATCGATATACGGCGTATTGTACTGAAAGAGTTACAAATACAAACCAATTATGAAGAATGGATTTAACACTTTTATTCAGTTTTGCCTCAGCTATTGCTACCACAACATTTTTTATACTTTTTCCCGCTACCGCACCCACAAAAGTTGTTACCTTTTGGTATTGGAGACAACTCATTTATTTTTTTGAATAAGGCTCTTTCTTGTATGGATAGCTCAGTAAACCTCTCGCTTGGTGTGAAAGCCACCACACCGAATTGGCTAGAAGCTAACGCATTCATTTCTTTTGTTAATTCCTGCTTCACGGCGATAAAATCCATTACCACAGAATCTTGGCGCAGAGGTATTCTAATATTATCAATTCTATTTTTTTCGTCCCAGGTTCGGCTGTTGTCAGGTAAGAATAATACCCTTTTTTCTCCGTTAACCTGCGGAGATACACATAAAAGCTGGTCTTCCGGAGAGCGCCACACTGCATGAAACTCGCCTTCAACCAGCACGTCCTTCCACTCCCAGATAGTCCATCCATACTGAATAGTACCACCGCTATTTGCAATTTTCATTACAGCATTACCAAAACATTCATTAGGTACAGCGCCTGCTACCACCTGAACGGGAATCCATACAGGCTTTTCACCGGAATTTATTTGTTGGCAAAGCTTGCGAATAATTGGTGTAATTTCTTTAGGTGCTATAGTTGCCATAATACCCCTCCCTTTACAACAATTATATATGATTAAACTACTATTTTGTACTGCTATTATTTATTTTTCGGAGCCTCATGCTTATTGCACCAGTTGGACACGTAGTAACACATAATCCTTCAGCTTGTCCTCCTTCTTTGCAGCCGGAATTAACCGGCTATTTATTTTTTATGTGTCTGCTTAATGTCACTTCCATTCGCTTAACCGCTGAATTGGCGATATTTCGTTTAGAATACTTCATCGTGCCTCTGCATTTCGCTATGTAAGCATTAGCTTCAGGCGTTAACGGTACAATTTCAAATCCTGCCCTACCGATGTCGATGATAGCAAAGTGAGACAAGTTAGATGCCCCCTTGTTTAGCAATATCTGTAATATCATATTCATCTCATTGCTAAAAGTGAAAGACGTTTTGGCTCGATATAGCCTTAATGAACCTGTTCGAACGCAGCAACAATCCTATCAACAGCCCAAGCCAGTTCTTCCCGTTTATGCGCAGCCGTCACAGTCAGTCGTAGTCTGCTTGTTCCTGCAGGCACAGTCGGCGGCCTAATCGCACTAAGAATAATACACTGCTGCTTTAGCTGCTCTGTCAAGCTGACAGCGGTTTCCGCCTTGCCTACCAAAATAGGAATTATCGGTGTTTCACCTGCAAGAATCGGCATGTGGGCTGACGTAAGCAGTTTCCGTATATACCGGGTATTCTCCCTTAACGTTGTTACTAATTCCGGTCTGGCCGTCAACTGCTTAAGTGCGGCCAATGCCGCAGCAATTGTCGCCGGTGCTAACGCTGTTGAAAAAATAAAGCTGCGCGCCTTATTTCTTATGTAATCAATTAATTCTCTTGACCCAGCGACAAAGCCGCCTTCCGCCCCCAGTGCTTTACTCATTGTGCCAATTTGCACCTGAACTTTATCGTTTACGCCAAAATAATCTGCCGTGCCTTTACCGGCCTTTCCAATAACACCAGTAGCATGAGCGTCGTCTACAATAACGATGGCATCATAACGCTCGGCTATCTGAACAATTTCCCCCAGCGGCGCTATATCCCCATCCATACTGAATACGCCGTCAGTGATGATTAGCCGTTTCCCCTGACAAGCAGTGGTATTTAGAAGCGTCTGCAAATTCTCCATATCTGCATGCCGGTAAACAACAATTTTGGCATTTGATAGCCGGCATCCATCAATAATACTGGCATGATTGAGTTCATCGCTGAAAATAACATCACCCGATTCGGCTAAGGCACTAATAACACCCAAGTTTGCCATATAGCCGGTATTAAATACTAGCGCAGCTTCCGTCTCTTTGAACCGGGCAAGTTCTTGCTCGAGCTGGTCAAATAGCGGATAGCTTCCGGTAGTCAGCCTAGCCCCCCCTGACCCAGTGCCATACAATCGGACTGCCTCAATGGCGGCCATCTGAACAGCGTGGTCATGCGTCAAACCCAAGTAGTTATTGGAAGCCAGCATTAGATAATTCTGCCCCTTAAGTTCAACATGGTCAGCACTGACCGGGTTATAGGTCACTGTTTGCCGATACAAATTGCACATTTTGGCCTGCTCCAAAAAATCAGTCAAGAATTGCATCTGCCTTATCCTCCACTTCCGGAACTTTAATCAGCACAGCCTGATACTGCAAATAATCGATTAGTTGCTCTACGTCCGTGTTTTCCTTTACAAAGATGATCCTGCCACCAATCGGACTACCATAGCACTTTAACTGCGAAAAGCGAGTATACGCCCTTGGGATAGCCACATAGCCAGCTACATATTCAGGATCATCTGACCAACATAACTCAGCAACTGCACCCGGGGCCGCCATAACCTTAGAAGCTAGTATTGTAGCCTCGCGAATATGGGTATTGTCATACCCCTGTTGTTTCAGCCAACCTATATAGTTCTCTTCATCCAGTATATCCATCCGCGATACACGAATTCCCCGTTCCCCCCGGTCATCAAGCCGCTTTCCGGTTTGAGCATCAAGCAACATAGCGCCTCGCATACTGGTACGCAAACCTGCCAATGCTTCCATCCCGGTAAGCACAGCTGCTGGCGAAACACCAGCCCTGACTAACTCAGCCTTAGCAGCCTCCCGGCCTGCCGTTACACCAGAAACCTTACTGGTTACAATTGACAAACAAGCTATTTCTTCTATATTTTGAGCAGGAACTGTTTCGACAGTAATATTAATAAAATCAGCTTCCCCCCGGCTATGAAACAGCGCGCGGTTAATCATGGCTGCCGCTATCACCGGCAACTGTTCTTTACTTACCAATCGTTCAGCACCTGAAATATGTTTGCCGCCTTCCTCGTGCGAGCCGCCTTGGGCTGCCCTCATTCTAACGCTGCATAACATGACCAATCACCTTTCTTTGTTCTTTTATTCGTTTTAGCAAAGCTGTTAAAGGACAAGCCAATATAGCGGTGAAAATCATCCCTGGCACAGCAGCCATCAATAGAGGGAGTACCGCTTTGCCGACAATTCCCCCTAATGCCAGCCTGGCAAACGCAGAACCGACTGGACCTGCCAACATAACTACCGGCCAGGATCTACCCAAGACTAACAATATTATGCCGACAGTAACCCGAAATACCAGGGCAATAAATACATTCAGCACACTTTGAGTCCCCAGTATTAGACCAACTACACTTGACAACAAACCTGCCGTAATATATTTACTAAATCCAAATACCGCACAAATAGCCACCGCCAAAGGTGCAGACAACTGAAACTCCGTTCCCGGCAACAACCCCGGCAATTTAAACATACCCGTAATCGTTATAAAGGCAGCCAACAAACCAACCTCAGCTACCCAACTCACCCTACTTTGCATCAGCTACTCCCTCCCTTATTAACTTACTTATGGTCAAATGCGCCATCGTTAACCACATTAAATAAAAACGGTTAACAAATGAATTATACTACACATTTATCTAGCATACAAATAAAATACATCTACATATTGCTATTCATTCCCCCTATCCTCTATAACCTTTTACTTAACTTATCTATTCGATGGTTATACAGATCAGGCGAAAAATAAGCTCTTTTGTAGAAAAATTTACTGTAAAATAATGGATTCACTCCTGATTAAATTACATAAAGTGCCACTCAATATATTGTAAAATATTCATAGATATAACAAGGGAGAGTGATTGAATGTTTCAAGATTTAGTAGCGTTGGCAAAAGAAGTACATAATGCGGGATTATCGCATGATTGTTTGTTTGACATAGTTGACTATGTTAGGGAAAACAATCAATTACCTAAAGATGAACTTTTTAAGCAATTAAATGTAATTATTGAGAATTATAAAATTGGGAATATATACGGTAATACCCTGTAATATTTTTAAATTGTCTTTTAACATCTGCCAACAGTGCCGGTTATTTTTTTGCCTACCAGACGAGCCAAGGGTTTCACACGTTCTGCTGCCCCTTGATACCTTCCCGCTGATTCATGCTATTATGGCGCAAACTGTTACTCTAGAAATCATCAGGGGAATAAAAGAACCCCTCCTGATAAGAAAATAGAATTTCCCTCTATTACATACAGTCAAATAAACATAAATCCACTCTGATTTGCTATAACGTGTTGCACATCAGAGTGGATTTTTCCATGCAAATAATCACACTATTCGCCTATTATTTTGGCTAAATACATGCTTCCACTGGCTGAGCCAATATATTAAATGAACTGCTCTCGATAAATATCGAGAGCAGTTCATACGGAAGAAAGCTCTTTTAGGATTCCCACTGTTGGAATTCAGTCGTTTTCTTATTTTAAAATCTAGTTGTAACGCCAAGACCGAAGCCGGATATTGTCAAATCAGCCTTATCTCCCTCATTATCTTTAAGGCTATTAAACTTTTTATGGCGATAAAACAGATTTACATCCCAGTCCTTCGATAATTCCTGGGCAATACCCAATTCATATGTAGCGTTATCATTGCCACCGGCAAGTGTAGCCCATCCAGATAATTTATCACCAAGTTTAGTAGTACCGGTAACACCTACTTGCCATTTAGTCAAAGAAAAGGAATCGATAGACAATTTGTTCACACCGACAAAACCCTGAAGATTTTTATCAAATTGATGTATAGCGTTAAGTTCTTGTACTTTTGCATTCACTTCTACATTGAAGTTATTAACTGGATTAAGGGCGTTGAAATTGGAATTTTGATGTTTATATTGAATACTCCACTTATTGCCTAAACCCGCAGTAATGCCGAGATCAAAATTATTTTTTTTGTCTGTAGAACCTGACTCACCGCCTGATGATGCTTCCAATGAAATTCTAGTTAGTGACAGGTCGACTGCTACCTTACCTGCTGGTAGATCGGTTGCTGGTGCTGCAAAAACCATGCTGGACATTGCTGTCAGTGTCCCCAGCGTAATCGCAATTATTTTTTTATTCATTTTTAAAGATCCCTCCTTTTTTGTAAATTATTACATGCTTTCTTCATTTTTTCCCCTTTTCCTGCATAATGAGTTTATATATTTACCCTGCTAACTTCTCCCGCAATTTATTGGCTTTTACTGTTTTTCTCTTCGATTTGCTGGTAATACTGAACTGTTATCAAAAGAGCAAAATCCATTCTTTCAAAGTTGTCCAATCACCTTGCAAACGAACTCCGATTTTTTGTTTCGCTTGCTGATCATCGATAGACGAAATAAACTTATTAGCAAGACGATAATTTTCTAGAGCTTCAGACTTTTGTCCGTTATGTTCATAAACTTGTGCAAGATAAAAGTAAGCACTCCCGTCAAAAGGATCTATACCGATAGCTTTTATGAAATCGGATTCCGCGTCTTTTCCGTTTCCTGTTTTCATAAGTACTTCTCCGCGAGTAATATACACATCAGGATATTGCGGATTCAGTTCAATAGTTTTATTAAAATCTGAAATAGCTTGGTTCCATTCACTGTTTAGTCTATAAACATTACCACGATTATAGTAAGCAGTAGCAAATTGCGGACTTACCTCAATAGCCTTGCTGTAGTTTAATATAGCCTGATCCCATTGACCTAGATGCTTGTACGAAAGCCCCCGATTATTGTAAGCTGCTACGTTTTTCGGTTCTAATAATATTGCTTTATTATAGCATTCTATTGCACGCTGATATTGATTCATTAAATCGTACGCCATTCCAAGATAATTGTAAGCTGTAGCATTATTAATTGTTCTCATAGAAAGAACCTTGTCGCAATCTGCACTAGCTGCGGAGAAATTGCCACTTTCAGCATACGTTGCCGCTCGCATAGCTAATGCCAAACTGGAATCAGGTGATAATTGCAAAGCTCTATCAAAGTCACTTATAGCATCTGGATATCTTTTTAACAGACGTTTAGAATTACCTCTCCAGGCATAAGCCTCTACATAAATGCTATCACATTCAATTGCCTTGGTAAATGCCTCTATTGCTTCTTGAGGTTTTCGTTCAATTGTGTAAAAATAAACTCCTCGCTCAAACCATTTTGCAGCCGTTAAGCTTTGCTCAGCAGAGCTTAGCGTTTCCGCAAAAACAGTACTAGGAACCAGCATAACAACGGCAACAAATAAATACACCAAAAGATACGAGAATCGGCTAATTAGCATATACCCATTCCTCCAGAAATAAATTATTATCTCTTTTATTCTGCAGGAATGTAGAATCTCCTGGTCAGCAAATTCTGATTATAGGGAATTATTAGATAAAAAATGCTAATACGTTTTAGATAATTACATTTATGTGCTTTCTTGGCTGTTAGGAATACCCTTTTCACAGTTAGTAAGTCCATCATTTTAAACCATATGTATTTGCCGTAGAGTTATGAACTAGGTAAGCGTCTAAAAAGACAGTGGATAGAAACTAAAAATTGGCTATGGGATAATAACTCTAAACGTGATATGGAGTTTTTAAAGTAAGTCGAAAAACTCCCAAGGAGGTTTAGAGTTGGATACCCAAGAAGCAAAACGGCAACACCCACTGAACCAGTGGATCGAAATCATCCGCCAGTGCCGTAGCAGCGGTCAGACGGTTTCCGCCTGGTGTGCTGAAAATAATATCAATCCCGAACCCTCTCGTTTTCGCCATAATAAAAGGCTCCCGAATCCTCGGAAGCCTTGATTTCCCTGGCACGCCTGGTAGGAATCGAACCTACGACCAACCGCTTAGAAGGCGGTTGCTCTATCCGCTGAGCTACAGGCGCATTATGTGTTTGTCTGTGAAAATAAAATGGAGCGGGTGAAGGGAATCGAACCCTCGTAGCTAGCTTGGAAGGCTAGTGCTCTACCATTGAGCTACACCCGCAAAGTGACTTTTTTTAAGTGGTCGGAGCGGCAGGATTCGAACCTGCGACCCCCTGGTCCCAAGCCAGGTACTCTACCAAACTGAGCCACGCCCCGTAGTCACAAAACATATTATACTGATATTTCATTTGTTTGTCAAGCAGGGTTTTTCGGTATTTTATGGATACCACTAAACCTTTGGTTTAGCGGTATCCACAGATTCGCTAGTCAATGATATTACGGTATTTTTGTTGACCTTCTGTGTAGAAATTCCGCCCTTCGCTATCAATAACCACAATTGCCGGAAAGTCTTCTACCGTCAAACGTGCCAAAGCCTCTGGACCTAAGTCCTCATAAGCTATAACTTCATATTTTTTTATGGTTTTAGCAATCAAGGCAGCCGCACCGCCGGTTGCGGCAAAATATACTGCACCGTGTTTTTTCATAGACTCAACAACTTCCGGGGAACGGTAGCCTTTGCCAATCATACCGCGTAAGCCTTCCTCCATCATTCTAGGGGCATAAACATCCATGCGGCCACTGGTAGTTGGGCCTGCTGAACCAATTGGCTGCCCCGGTTTAGCCGGAGATGGGCCGACATAATAGATAATTTGATCTTTAAAATCAACAGGAAGCTTTTCACCGGCAGCTAAAGCCTCCACCATACGTTTGTGAGCGGCATCCCGGGAGGTATAAATGGTTCCGGTAATAAGAACAAAATCACCGGCTTTTAAGTTTCGTGCCTTTTCTTCCGTCAATGGGGTAACAATTTTTATAGCATTTTCCATCTCTACTACCTCCTATAACTCAACTTCTGCATGGCGCGTGGCGTGGCAGTTGATATTAATTGCCACAGGCAAGCCAGCAATATGAGTGGGATAGTATTCGATATTAACGGCAAGCGCCGTTACCCTGCCGCCAAGCCCCTGCGGGCCGACGCCTGTTTGATTAATAAGACTGAGGAACTCTTGTTCCAGCTTGGCATATTCAGCATGAGAGCTTCGCTGATCCACAGGACGCAGTAAGGCTTTTTTGGCTAATAAGGCTGCTTTCTCCATAGTGCCGCCAATACCCATGCCGATAACGATTGGTGGGCAGGGATTAGAACCGGCATTAAAGACGGTATCTACCAAAAACTTTTTAATTGCCGGCAGACCGTCTGAAGGCTTAAACATTTTGAGCGCACTCATATTTTCACTGCCAAAACCTTTGGGAGCCAGGGTAATTTTAATTTTATCACCGGGAACAATGCTGGTATGTAACACAGCCGGCGTATTGTTGCCGGTATTTTTGCGGTTAAACAGCGGTTCTATGACCACTGATTTTCGTAAATACCCTTCGGTGTAGCCCTTGGCAACTCCGTCGTTAATGGCATCAACAAGGCTGCCGCCAGTAATATGAACCTCTTGCCCAACTTCTATAAAGACAACGGCCATACCGGTGTCTTGGCAGATAGGTACTTGTTCATCCCTGGCAATACAAGCGTTTTCCACCAGTTGTCCAAGAATGGTTTTCCCCAGTGGCGATTCTTCTTGTTCCCTGGCCGCTTCTAACGCACTGCGCATGTCGGTAGACAAATAATAGTTAGCATCAACAGCCAGCTTGGCGACAGCTGCTGTGATTTGCGAGGCATCAATTGTCCGCATACTTCCTCCTTACTTAACGGTTACGCTTAATCCGCTCTTCCGTCTTCCTGCGAATTTCCTCCGGGTCAACTGTAATGCGAGCTACCCCTGTCTCCATAGCTGCTTTAGCCACAGCGGCTGCAACAGCAGGCGCAACCCGCGGATCAAAGGCATCAGGCACAATATAGTCATCTCTGAGCTCATGCTCGGGTATCAAATCGGCAATGGCATGAACAGCCGCAATTTTCATGGCTTCATTAATTTGGCGTGCTCGAACGTCCATAGCTCCCCGGAATACGCCGGGGAATACGGTTACATTATTGACTTGATTAGGAGCATCCGAGCGCCCTGTCCCGGCCACTCTGGCGCCGGCAGCTTTGGCATCGTCGTAGCTAATTTCTGGTATGGGGTTAGCCATGGCAATCACAATCGAATCCGGGTTCATACTGCCGATAATTTCTTTGGTAAAAGCACCGGGAGCCGACACGCCAATCAATGCGTCGGCATACTTAGCCACCTCTTCCAGCTTGCCTTCAAACTTAGTCAGGTTGGTGACCTTGGCTAATTCCGTCTGAATACGGTTAAGGCCAGGCATACCTTTGTATAGTGCGCCGTGGACATCTACCATAAATACATTTTTAGCGCCTGCATTAACGAGTAGCCGTCCAATGGCAGTACCGGCAGCACCTGCACCATTAACCACAATCTTAGCGGTTTCCAGATCCTTCTTCACAAAACGCAGTGCCCCTAAGAGAGCCGACACAGCCGCAATGGCGGTTCCATGCTGGTCATCGTGAAAAACCGGAATATCCATCTGTTCCTTCAAAGCATCTTCAATATCATAGCATTTGGGTGAAGAAAAGTCCTCCAGGTTAATTCCGGCAAAAGTAGGTTGCAGCAGCTTCACTGTCTCAATAATTTTGTCTGGGTCTTTGGTATCAAGACAGATCGGCACCGCATCAACATCGCCAAATACCTTAAATAAGACAGCTTTGCCTTCCATAACAGGCATGGCGGCTTCCGGCCCAATATCGCCTAGTCCCAGAACCCTAGTCCCATCAGACACAACAGCAATCATATTGCCCCGGCAAGTAAGCTCAAACGACAAATCCTTGTTGTCTTTAATTTGCTTGCATGGTTCAGCAACTCCCGGTGTATAAGCCAAACTAAGATCATGCCGGGAAGATAACGGCACTTTTGCAGCCACTGCCAATTTCCCCTGATTATCACGATGAAGTTTTACTGCTACTTCGCCTATATCCATATGATAGCCCCCCCTGTTTTTCGGTAAAAAATTATACTTTCTTCTAGGGTAAGCCGCTTAGGTGTTTTATATGCTACCATGCTTATAATGTATTACTTTTTTAATGTCGTGAATGCGTTGCTTTAATAGCAGCAATTACCGGCTTAGCTTCACCTGAGGTTAGATACTGGTAGGTTGTTTCTGGAACTAATGCCTTTATAGCAGCCCAGTTGTCCTGACGGATACATTCGCGCACCTTAGACGCACTTATAATTTCTCCATCAACAGCAATTCTGGGTATCACCTCAAGACCAATTCCATGTTGCGGCAGAATATCAGCTAATGCTTCATTATAACTGCAAGTCATGGCACAATAAGGCTCCTCACCAACATAACGTTTGGCAACACCAAGTGCCGGTGCAATATAACGGGCAAAAATCGCGGCATCAAGCCGTGTCTGTGCTAATGCAGTAGCCTCTCCGCGCGTAAAATAGCCTGGAAAGGTTGCCGAAGAAATCACATATTTGCCGGCAGGCAATACCAAAATATTACTAAATTCAGCCAGTCCGTCCCGCACTAACTGCAGACGCACATCAAAGGGAAATAGTGAGCGGTCTTCGCTGACAACAAGGACAACCACTGCTTGATTTTCCTTGGCTGCTTTGGCAATTACCGCCTTATGCCCCAAAGTAAACGGATTGCAGTTAACCACCAGAGCTGCCCGCGAACCCGCAGGCAACGCTTCTGCCTTTTTAGTTATTTCCCGGCAATATTCGTCAATTGACCCTATTCCTGATTCCAGGAGTACGGCGTGCGGCTCACTGCGAGCCACTTCCTTAAAGCCTAGTGCCGTAAACATCGGCGCAGCATTGGGTTTCGTGTAGATAAAGTAATGATAAATACCGCTTTGCCCAGCCTGTTGGATAAGTCGGCTTACCACATCAGCGGTCAAACCCTCACCCTGTAGTTTGGGAGAAACAGCAATGTTCCGCAGTACTTCCCCTGCCAGGGAACCGGTAGCAATCATCTCATCCTCTTGATAAAAGGCGATCGTGTAGTCAACCTCACCATCAAAAGTAAGGTCAAAGTCTGCAAGGAAAGAGCGTACACTTTCTACTTCCCGGAGATTATCAAGGTTAATTTCCCGTATATCATAGTTTGCCCACATGCTCTTTCCTCCTCACAGTTTACTATTTTGCTTGCCTTACCACATCAATTACCGTACCATCACGATACTCAACAACGGCAACAATCTTTTCGCCGCTAGAAATAGTTTCAGGTACTCCAGCCATTTTTTCAGCCAGTTCTTTTAATTCTTCTACCGTTTTCAAGGGCAAACCTGCCGCTTGTAATTTTTCATACAAATCAGGGCGGCGTGGATTAACAGCTACGCCGCGTTCGGTAACCAACACATCGATGGTTTCTCCTGGAGTTGTCGCTGTCAATACCTTATCCTTGATAATTGGCAGACGGCCACGCAGCAGATTAGCGACGATAATGGTCATCTTAGCCCCGGCCGCAGCATCACTGTGCCCGCCGGAACCACCCATAACAACGCCGTCTGACCCGGTAACCACATTAACATTAAACGCAGTATCTATTTCGGTAGCGCCCAGCACCACCACATCCAGCTTATTTACTGCCGCCCCTAGGTTAAACGGGCTGGCATAAAAATCGGCGCCAACTTCCAAATGCTTAGGGTTACTAGCCAAGGAACGAACGGCATCCAAATCAAACCCCTGCACATCAATCAATTTTCTAAATAACCCGGCTTCCAACATCTCTACCATATAGCCGGTTATGCCGCCTAAGGCAAAACTGCCGGTAACGCCGGCCTCTTCCATCATCGCACGGACATAATAGGCAGCCGCCAGCGACGCACCACCGGCTCCAGTTTGGAAGGAAAAATCGTCTTTTATCATCCCGGCGGCTTTAATTACTTTGGCTGTTGTTTCAGCAATTTTAAGCCCGACAGGATCGCGGGTGATTTTTGTCGTACCAGAGACAATACCCTTGGGATCGCCAATACAGTCTACTTTAACAACATAGTCTACACGCGTCTGGGGGATAGATATGGGTGAAAGCGGATACGGCATCAGATGATCGGTAATGGCGACAACCTGATCGGCATACTGCGCGTCAGGAATGGCATAGCCGAGCGAGCCACAAGCTGCCGGACCTTCGACGCCATTGAGATTACCGTAATCATCAGCCGCCGGAGCAGCAATGAAGGCTACGTCAATCTTTAACTGGCCACATTCTATCGCCCGCGCACGACCGCCATGAGTCCGCAAAATAACAGGCCGTGGGAACAAGCCTTGTGACACGGCCTGCGCTACCGGCCCGGACATATAGTTGGTATCTAGGCCTACAACTACCCCATTTTTGATATGCTCTACCAGCGGCGCATGCACAGGAAATACTGAGCTTAAAGCAACTGTCAGCCCTTTAATCCCAAGCTTAGCCGCGACCGCAAGCACCTGGTTGACAACGCCGTCGCCATTGCGCAAATGATGATGGAACGAAAGGGTCATGCCATCAGTTATTGGAATTTCTCTAAATACAGTCTCTATATCATTAACTAGTTTTTGCTCACTAGGCAACATTCTTTTGACCTTTGGTGCCTGACGAAACATGGTAGGCACCAAAGCAAATGCACCGGCAAAAGGCCGCACCTCACCATAGCCTTCGATAGAAATCGGCAAGTCACGACCAATAGCATTTGTTACTTGTTTCATAGCACACCCTCCTCTGCCAAGCCCAACAAACGCGCCAGATACAGTATGCGTTCGGCTCTGGCAACAATAGGTGCATCCACCATCTTACCGTCAAGCGAGGCAACCCCTGAGCCTTCAGCTTCCGCCTTGCGGATGGCTTTAATGACCCGCTCAGCCCAGTTAATATCTTGTTCAGTCGGATTAAACACCTTGTGAATATCATCAATTTGCCGCGGGTTGATAGCTAGCTTACCCTTAAAGCCAAGCTGTTTGGCAAGTTGGGTATCTGCCAGTAATCCCTCACGATCATTAACATCAGTAAAAGGAGTATCAATCGACTGAATCCCAGCTGCAGCAGCACTGTTGACTACTAGTGTCCTGGCGCTAAATATTTCGGTGCCTTCCTTAGTACGTTTAGCACCCAAACATGCGGTATAGTCCTCGGCACCAAACGCCAAGGCCACTACCCGCTTGTCAGCTTTGGCGATCCGGTAAGCTTCAGCGATGCCACAGGGAGTTTCTAGCAGCGCAATAAGTTTTAGCTGTGTTTGCCCCTGTTTCTCTGCCATAGCCACCAAACGGGCTACTTCCTGGATATCGTCCGGACTTTCCACCTTGGGCACTAACAGAGCATCTGGGCAGCAGGGCACAATGGCTTCAATATCCTTATGCGCAAAAGTGTCTAAGGGATTAATCCGCACTACTTTTTCACTAGTTCCATAGTCAACCGTTTTCAAGGCCTGTGCCACCAAAAGGCGGGCAGCATCTTTTTCCTGAGGAGCAACGGCGTCTTCCAGATCGAGAATAATGGCATCAGCCCCGAATACTCCACCATTTTGTAGCATGCCGGGGTTATTACCAGGCATAAAAAGCATCGTCCGGCGCAAATCCATTATATCAACTCCTTTTGGAGAAGGACGCCCGCCCGGCTCAGCGCAGCTAAGACACGCGCCTGAATGGTGCAGTCAAGTGCTCCCCGGTCAACGGCTTTAATATATATATCTGTAACATTTTGCTCTTTTGCAACAGTAGCGATTGTTTGTTTAATCGCCTGTCCATACTGAGCTAATACAATGCTTTCAAGTTCAATAACTACACCACTGCCTTGCGCGCCTGGTGCAATTGTTATCATAATATCGTTAGATTCAAGAGTGCCGGCTTGCGCCGTTTTTAAATCATTCATAGTTACCTCCAACAAAACAACAATCCGTCTCTAGACATTGACGGTATTCAAGAGCATGAAACCATCAAGGGTATCGGACGCAGGGCCAACAAGCCCGATAATTAGATAGGTTCGGGTCTTAGGGTCAAATTTATATTCCGGCATAAGACGAAAGTTTTCTATCTCCTCAGTGTTACGCACATGCGTGCGCGGCCCCGAACATTTCCAATCTATATCGCCAATCTTAATATGACCTTCATCACAATAACTAATATTAATACCTTCATCAATCAGCCGTTTAACCTTGCGTTCCACTTCTGGCAATTCTGCCGACAATTCCATCGGATATTCCAGAACAAAGCCATGGTGAACGTCACGATGGCGAAACTCCAAGATAGCGCCATAGTCATTTACTAATATCCGATTGGTAATGTCTTCGGCCGAATGAGCCATCTTCCGGTACTGCAGGGTTTTAACAACAACCTCGCGGATTTCCTGCGGCACAGGGCCAAATACCGTGGGACGAACAACAATAACCTCGCCGCCAACGCCGATAAGTACATCGGCGTTGGTTTTGAGCATAGGGTACAAAAGATCAAAGTGTTCCACAATAACCCGTTTATCATGGGCTAGCGCTTGCTGGACAGCTTCTGCCAAAACATGTATTTGTGTAAATGCCAGTTCAAACCGGATGTCAACATGGTAGGTATGGCTGGAAAAAAAGCCTCTATCTATATTCTTTAAGAGTGGCAGCGGCCTGATATTAACCCCATCATCATCGTTGGTAAGTTCTAGTCCTGGGAACATCCCTTTTACCAGCGAGGATTTACCGGCACCGGCATCACCGATGATGCCGATAAGACGGTCAAGCGGCGATAAATAGCGTTCGCTCAATTGCTGCCCTAAGATATACATCCGGTTGCGCCCACGCGGCGCAAAATAACTGGAATACATGAGCTGGTCGCCAAGACCTAGCATAACGGTGGACTTCATCTACCAAGTACCCCCTAAGTTTTACATTACTTCCGTGCTTTCCGCACTGCCAAAATACGTTGCATTTCATTATATACAATCATATAGCCTTCATCCACGCCCATGCCTGGTTTAGCCAGCATTTGCACCGGCTGGGTAGCCATTGCTACATGAACGCAAACCTCTGCCGAGCGGTTGGTCTCGTTGCAGGTGCCACCTTGGTAAGCACCCACACCTTTTTTCTTACAATAAATTACGGCTTCAATAATGTTATTGATACCGCCAAGGTCAGGCGTTTTGATTTGCAGCATGTCGCCTGCACCTTTATCAGCAAAATCTTTAATATCTTCAAAGGTATTGCACCATTCGTCAGCTACAATTTCCACTTTAATATTTTCTTTATGAAGACGCGAGGTAATTTCAGCAAGAACTTCAATCTGTCTTTCCCGTTCTTCCACGTCCACAGGCCCTTCAATACGCAGCGTTAACGGCGCAGCCGCTTTCTCGAGCTGACGGAAGTATTCCACCATACGCTCAACGTCATTGTTAAAGGCCAGGCCAATCGTTCCATACACGTCAATATGCAATACAGGTGCATAATCAGCAGTAGTCTTAAGCTTAGCAACACGATCCCGCAACCAGCCAACATACTCTAAGAGCAATTCGCCGTTTTCGCCCAGTTTTTCCTTAACATTATTGATAAGGCCGTGAGGTAAGACTTCAGCATGTTTGATAATCATTTTGTCAACATTATTATACCTGTCATCACCTGACTGGGTAAAGATAGCAATTTCTTTATCGCTTACCTGCGTATTATACTCGCCGGCAATAACCTCACACATAAGCTGTTTTTTAGCTTTGGCAACCGCATCAAGAATGGCTTGGGTCACGCCGTAGCGCAGGGCAGTGTGAATGCGTTTGCCGTTTTCGTCATTTAAGTTGTCAACTTCTTCAGCCAGTTGTTTAAAAGAATTGAGTTCGCGGCCAACCAGGCGCGGCTTAATCATTTTTTCAATAACCGGGATAAAATCTTCAGCCAAAAATAAGGGATCTCGTCCGCCGGCACCGCTGTACTGGACAGCTGCACAATCGCCATAGGCAATTTGTCCGTCTTCCAGGATGATCATTACCGATACCGCTTCACCGGCTTGACGTACTGCCTTGAAACCCTCGGTAACAGGTTGTCCAATATAGGTAAAGCCATCATGTCCGGCACCGGCTTTAATCGCCCGTTGATCATCAAAATAAAAACCGGTACGACCTTTAGAACAAACTATGTCAAGTATTTTCATTATATAATCTCTCCCTTTATCTTTTAGCTCTAACGCGGACGTCCTACCAGATTGCCTTTGGAAATCGCATAAATATCATCAATAACCATCTGGAAGCTAGGTGCCCGGCCTTCGGCTTTGGCGCGCTCGGCTATTTTATCCTGGTGGAAAGCAACAATATCCGGAGTAAACGGCAGGTTGCCAATATCGAACAAGCGTACAGCACCTCTATTGTCGCGGGCAGGCAGGATTTTGTTCAAGCTAAATTTGCTTGGTGCAAATGGTACGTCAATTACACCGGCTTCAAAAGCGCGTACGGCGCCAATCGCGTAGTCACCATTACCCAAGTCCAGCACTTTATCAAGTATGCAGCGGGTTTCGGCTTTAATAATGTCTATTTCTGCCTGGAGTTCAACAGTAATCGGGAAAGCTTGGTCTTTGAGCATATTAATCATTTGTTTGGTAGTTCTCAGACCCTGGGCATTAGCTTCTTTGGTCGGAATTCCCAGCGCTTCATGCGGAGTCTTAACAATAACTTTAGTGGCTTTAGCCAGCACGGCAGCGGCTGCACCCCAGGAAATTACGCCAAAGGCTTTGGCCTCATCCTGCGGGAAACCGCCCATCCACTGATGGAACACAGTGGTAAGCACACAATCACCATAGCCGTGTTTAACCATATATTCTTTCGAAAGCTGTTCAAGCGCTTTAATAGCAGCAATATCCTGGATTAAGTTACCGCATTGGCCATAGCCCAGCGTAATATTCTTAACACCCTGTTCAGCGGCAAGGATACCTTCGATGATAGCAACCGAATGGGAAACACTAGGCGGCACAAGGGTACCGGTCAAGGGTCCGAACGGCTCGCGGTTAATCTCAATACCGTGTTCGGCATAGAGTCCAATCATGCGGTCGCAATACTGCCAGTCATAAATGGTTCTTTCGAGCGAAACGCTTTTGGCGTACGGGATATTATAGGAAATACCACCACCCTCGTAGGAGGTATAACCGGCAGCAATTGTGATTTCCCCCAACAGACGGGCATCAGGAGTACCATGGCGAACCTGCAGCGGAGCATCAACACTTTCCACAACGCGGCGAACACCGGCTACGCCGTGATTTACGGCCGGGAAACCATTTAAGAGCGAACGACCGGCTTTAAGACTCTCTTCAATACCGTTTTGCGCTTCTTTGTATTGGTTCTGCCGAGTGTAGCTGTCAATGGTGCTTGGCAGTAAATCAGCTTCGCCTTCATTCTTTAAGTAGTTCAACAGGTTAATATGTTCATCAATAAGCGCAACACCGGCACGCGGTTGGGTTAAGGTTTCGCCGTTTTTCTTAGCTTTGACAAGTCGTTTGGCAAAATGACGTTTGGCAGGGATATTCTCGTGGTATTTTACTGCTTCTTCAAAATTCACCTCTTTGCCAGTCGGCCATTGGGTAAGAATCTCTTGGCGGATAGCATTAAACTCATCCTGAGTCCACTTTTTATTTTTAAGTTCCATGTGGCATAAGCCTCCTCTAATCTTTATTTATAATGTATTTTTTCATCATGCGCACAGCTGCTGCCGGATATTCTTCTCCCAGCAATCCCATAGAGGCCATGATATATTCGTGATCAACAAAAAATTCCGGCTGCTGAGGCTTGAGTATCTGAGGATTGGTCTCATCAAACACAATGCCCTTCAATATTTCCTCAGGCTTATGATGATTGACAATAACCCCGCCAGTGCCAATCACAGTAGTAACTTTGGTCAAATCCTTTCCGGTCTGAACCTGGCTTGTCCCAAACGGCGTAAAATAAACTTCAAGGTGGCCAGCATGCCGGTCTGCACTGAGGCGCACACAAGCTTTGCCCATGGCCGTTTCAATACCAGTTTCGGTCTCTGTTTGCGGCAGATAGTCAATATCGGCTTCGACCTTTGCAATATAGGCAGTTACCTCTTCGGGTGAGCTTCCGGCATAACCGGCAATCATCTCGGCACCGGCTGCTTTCAAGAGCGCGCCTGCACTATAGCGCATCCCCAGGTCGCCCTCCACCGTGCGTTTGCCAAACGGTTCAGCTAGCCCTTTAAGCGTCACAGAGCTAGCAGTAGGATCACCTTTGGCAATCGAATATACATCAGTGGTAGCACCACCAATATCCATAACCATCAAATCGCCCACGCCCGCTTCTTCGCCGCTCCCCTTGCTTAATAGCTCAGCGGCTTTGAGGACGGCGGCAGGCGTCGGCATAACCAGCCGGTCAACCAGCTTATTAGCACGGTTCAAACCTTTAGCTTCGGTTATCCGTTTTAAAAAAATGTCCCGAATGACCATGCGGGCAGGCTCAATATTTAGTTCGTCCAGCTTTGGCATAACATTCTCAGTTGGCCGTACTTCGGCAATTTTCTCTGACAGAATTTTGACGACCTGGGGGGTAACCGATTTATTGCCGGCCACTACCACCGGTACATCTACCTTTAGTCCAACCAGCATTTTGGCGTTGTGCAGAATGACTTTCTGATTGCCGCCGTCAGTACCACCGGCAAGCAGAATAATATCTGGCTTTAGTTCTTCAATTTCTTCAATTTCATATTCACTCAGTTCGTGACTAAACACCTTTAGCACCTTAGCGCCGGCACCTAACGCAGCCCGTTTGGCGGCTTCAGCAGTCATCTCCGGTACTAAGCCAACAGCTATCATTTTTAAGCCCCCGGCAGCGCTTGAGCAGCCCAGCACTTTGCCAAATTCCAGTTTGCCTGTTTTGGCAAATAAGGCTGTCATCGCTTGATTCAAGCCATCCATAATATCTGTTTCAACAGTTGTGATGCCTCTGGCTGTGCCTAATACCTTTTCCTCTTTAACATCTACTGCCGTAATTTTGGTATAAGTACTGCCAAAATCAATAAGCAAAATGTTATTCAAAGCACAAGACCCCTTTTATTTCAAGTCCTCTTTCATGTCTGCAATCACTACGTCAGGCAATGTGCCTGGTTCGTACACCCGATTATATCCCATGGTAAGGAACTTTTTCTCAACTTCTTTAAAATCAGTTTTTCCAACAACCAGATTACCACCAACATAGAGCAGGATATCTTCGATCCCGGCTTCACGACAACGGTCTCTTAGTCCACGACAATCTATTTCACCATGACCGTACAGCGAGGCTACCAAGATAGCTTTAGCATCAGTTTCAATAGCTGCGTTAACAAACTCTTCCTGCGGCACCAATACCCCTAGATTAATTACTTCATAACCGGCTGCCGTAATAGCATGGTCAAGAATTTTATTGCCGACAGCATGGCAGTCAGCACCAATTACGCCTAGTATAACCTTTATCTTATTCGACATTTTCACTACTCCTTTGCTTTATCAGTTGTTGCTACCAATCGGCTAGCAACCTGTTGCAACGATCCCTGGTCGATTTCGTAATAAAAAGTGATGATATCCTGTGTCTGAGTTGCAATTTGGCGAACGATATTTTGTAAAGACTCAGCTGTAATAACTACTTCATGATTGGCTACACATTGCCTTACTTGCTCCCGGTCTTCTCCCATACAAGGTAATAAGGCAATACCGCTACACCCAATTTTGGCAAGCAGGCGTTCCAACGTATTGACGAAATCCCGTGTTTTCGCAACAACAGCGACTTCACTACCGACTGGCAAGCGGGCTAATTTGATTACAGCCTCTAGGTTCGGCGTGGTAGCCACAGCCATCAACTTTTCACTACTGCCAAGAAGCTCGGCAACCTCGGACTGATGTTCCATTGTTGTGACTACAAAGTCACACGCCTGGAGAAACTCAGTCTTTACTGTACCGGCCTTCAATTCCGACAGAGCAACAGCTTCAAAACGGGCATTTGCAACTTGTCCTAGTTGCTCGACAAATCGTTCAACATACTCTAGAGTACACTCTACCACAGCCACCCTGAGCTGCCGGGTGGCAAGTTCTCGTTCCTTTGCCCGAATAGCAGTAATGGTTGCAAATTGATCCACAGTAAACCCAAGTTCAACCGCCTGCACCATAGCCGCATCAATAATCTTCAGCGCCCGTTCCAACCGGCTGCCAGTAACATCAGCACCAGCCACCGCAATATCAGTTGCTTGCTCGCGGACAAAAGTGCCGCGACCTTGACTGGACTCAAGCACGCCTTCCAAAAGCAGTTCTTTATAGGCAGCGCTAACCGTATTGCGGCTTATTCCCAGTTTCTCCGATAAATGACGTTCGGTAGGCAGCTTGTCGCCGCTTTTGTAATAACCCTTTTTTATTGTGTCCAGAATGTACGCCTTTACTTGAAGGTAAATCGGTACGCCAACTTTTTGAATAATCACAGTCATCATCCCAACCAATTGGATTAATGGATCAATCCAATTTATTTCTACAATAATATTATTACATAGCATGTATCTAAATGCAAGAAAATTCTACAAAAAACGGCAGGAAAAAAACTCCATTCCAGATTGCCTTTTGCAAACTGAAATGGAGTTCGTTTTATTTTAGTAGCTAAGCGGTAATTGCCAAATCAGCTAATTTTAATAACGGCGTTCCTGTCGCAGAATCATCTGCTAAAAGTAGCTGCATAGGATCTAGCATAATAATCATACGCTCATCCACCTTGGCAATTCCTTTTATGTAACTTACACTTAAACCACCAGCCAGAGTGGGAGCCGCTTATAGTTCCTCTTCGTTAAAGTGCATAATATCTGTTACTTCATCGACAATACACCCGATTTATTCTTTTGACAACCAATTTTCTCCTAATGATTCACTCCACTCAGTAGCAATACCAAAGTATTCTGCCAATACTTTTCTAAATTCCTCAGTACTAACAATACTTTTTTGTAATGTAGTCTTGCTATTCTGCCTTATTGAAAATTGATTGTTAACTAACGAGACTCTACCCGTTGGCGTCGGCTTAGTTATTATAAGTTTCTTAGTAAATGTTGAACTAGGACAAGTCGAGCAATAATAACTACCAATAAAGTAATCTTGTTGGGTAGAAGGTTCAAGCGAAAAGCCATAAATATTGTGCCAAGTATCAAGATGCCAATGCTGTAAAATATAAAACCGATCACCCTCAGATATAAGCCTAAACAAATCAGCGAATTGCGATTTTTTATGATCCTTTTCAAATAAAAGCGGCTCAATTAAACCATTTCCGCCAAAACCAACGTCTACAACCCACTGTTTCCCTTCAGCCCATACTAGCATATTGTGATGCAATCTTCCTCCAAAATTAGTATCCTTATATACCCTCCCCATATAATTACAGACTTTAAAACCTAAACCAGTTAACAGGCTACCAAATAAAGCATTAAGTTCAAAACAATATCCACCTCTACTGTCAGTCACAATTTTCCTATAAACATCTTCAATCTCCAAGGATATTGGCCTGCCTAAAATAACGTCTAAGTTCTCAAACGGAACGTGCATCGTATGGCATGTATGAAGTGTACGAAGGGTCTTAAAATCATTAGCTATCTCGCCCCTATATCCAATCCGTATTAAATACTCATCAATCTGCTTCTCTGTTAATATATTAGACATCCATTTCCCCCCACCAATTTAAACAACTATTGCCTACACCAAGAATACAAGGGACGGTGGTATCGTCTTTGCGAAAACAAGCCGCCTCCACCGTCCCCTTGTATCTTCCGATACAATCCTTATAAATTTATAAGCCCTACCGTATTTTAACTAATTCATATTTCCGCGTACCCATACCAATTTTTTCGGCATGTTCAAGTTGGATTAGGCCATTCTTTTCGGGAAAGGCTATCTGTCCTAATCCATTACCATATGCTTCTGTTGTAAGATCATGGGTTGCTTGGTCAATAGCAACCGGATCAACAGATGCTAAAATTCCTAGATCAGGAATTAATTTATCTCCGGGACATTTCAAGAGACAATCACAGTGCTGCGTCATATCAGTTAAAATATTAAAATAGAAACATTTGCCTGGCTTATCAATAACTGCACCATAAGCATGTTCAGCCATACTCTTTTGGAGATAGCCTTGATCAGCACCAAAATCATATTTAACCGCGTCAAAGCGGCATGTTGCGATGCACTCACCGCAGCCTATACATTTTTCGGGAATAATATATGCTTTTCCGTTTTGTTCAACAATTGCTTCCGCCGGGCACCATTTACTACATTTTTGACAATTAACACATTCCTCACTATTAATTACTGGTAGTACAGCCGAATGCTGTCGCCTTTTTCCTTTGCGACTAGCTAATCCCATACCAAGATTTTTTATACAGGCAGCTAGGCCTGTCGAAATACATCCGGTCGCATGCGAAAGAACAAAGAGCGTGTCCGCACTCTTAACTTCTCTTGCTATATTTACTGATTGGTGAAGTTCCCCTGGAATTGCAACTTCGAATTCCGTGTTGCCTAAAAGTCCATCACTCATAATGAAGGGTGCCCCAATGTTGTCGATACCAAATCCCTGTCGATGTGCTTGCATTAGATGCTGAACGGCATTATGCCTTTCACCTTTATAGAGGGTTGATGTTTCTGTCAAAAACGGCAATCCCCCACTATTCTTTACTTCTTCTACCAGCGTTCGGATAAGCTCAGGTTTGATTCGAGTTACATTTGTACCTTCCCCAACATGAAACTTAATAGCGACAAAGTCTTTTTCATCAACAATTGCACTGGCTTCCGTTGCCTCATAAAGCTTTCTTACTGCTTGCGCCTGCTGACCTGCAGATGCACCATTGTCCAACTTAAAATAATAGACCTTTACTGCCATCTCACTTCCCCCTCTTAAATAGTCTTACATCACGAATGACCACATCAGCCTGGCTTTTGTTCAGCAGCCATTACGCGCAAACCAATAAAATTACTGTAAACCTTTCGAACTGTGCAACACCAGCCACTCTGCATCTTCAGCCAACAAATTGCCGCCACATTGTGCGTCAGGATGAAGCGGGGCAACAAACGACATCACATTGAGAGACTTCAAAAAGCTTTCCAGGTTTTCCGGCATTGTATAAGCCGATATACACCAAAAATCATCGGCAAACTTACGATTAGGACCAGCATCTTGAATAATTTTTTCCAGTTTTTCTTTTTCTGCAGCTTTTAAAAGTTTACAATGAATTATATATAATGTTTTTCTTCTTTCCTTTTCAACAGTTACCAGATTACCACCACTTGGTCCATTTGGATGCAGTGGGGCAATAAAAGATTTAAAGTGAAAGGATTTAATTACAGTTTCAAACTGCTTAGTTACTGCATTAGCTTCAAAAATCCATAGATTATCAGTCATTCTGCGGTACGGTCCTACTTTTGCAATAGCTTTTTCAAGAACCCCTGCCTTAAAGTCGGGATTACTTTCGCAATAAATTACGTATATCATAGTATCCTCTTTTCTTGTTTTCATATAATGCATTCATATAGTAAGTTAGCGCTAAGCCTGCTAAAGCAATAAAGTTATACTCTCTCCATAGCCCGAGCACAAAGCTTCGACGTATCTTTCTTATTTATAATCTCAGTAAGCATTCTTATAAACTCCTCTTGGTCTTCTGGTAGCATACCATCTACGTGTATATAGTTAGATGGATGGATCGAAGTAAAACCTGAATGCTCTACTTGTATTCCCTCAAGCAGTAAACACATTTCCTTAAGTATTTCTATGTCTTCGGGGATTGTGAACTCTCCCTTTTGCGTTTTTTCATATATTTCGGTTCCAGCCTGCACGATTAGCGTTAAGACGCCTATGGAATCCGGTTGAATTTCATTACAAATTTGGGCAGTATTTTTCGCGTGATCCCAGGCTTTTGGTGATTTGCCCGCAAGACCCAAAATAACAGTAATAAACAAGGCAATTCCAGCTTGCTTTATCCTTCGGCCTGCTTCGATCATTTCGGTCTGGCTGACTCCCTTTTGAATATCCTTGAGAATCTCTTTATCTCCGCTTTCAACGCCAAGATGGGCTTCAATCAGTCCGTGCTTTTTAAGCTCTGTCAATTCAGCAACCGTTTTATTCAATATGCTGGTTGCGCTTGCATAAACACCTACATAGCTTAGTCCAGGAAAAGCATTGTATAAGGCACCCAGTATCTTAATCAGCTCTTCAGTTGGCATACTTAACGCATCGCCATCCGCAAGGAAGACTTTTTTTAAATCGCCGTAATGTTCTTTGGCAAGGCTAATATCCTGTAAAATTTCTGGCAATGCACGAACACGATATTTTTTATTCTTATACATATAACAAAATGTACACTTATTATGGCTGCAACCAATTGTACACTGTAATATGTAGTCATCCCCGGCTATATGGGGACTATAGATATCTCCTTCATATCGCATAAGTTTTTCTCCTACTATATTTCACGATTTGCACTATGAGGATATAGAAGTCGAGAAATCCTTCATATATTTTAGAACCTCTTGGGCTATACCTTCTACATCATTAATATCATGACAAGGAACTCCAATTTCCCACTTGATATCACTTGCTATTGCAATTAATTCACTCGGTGTGCAGAGTAAATCTTTATGAGCTTCTGAACGAAATACTTCAATTTTTGGTTTATTACTTCGTTTAAAACCTTCTGTGAGGATGAGATCCACTTTTGACAGCATGGCAATTACCTCATCAAGTTTCTTTTCCTCGTCAACTTTTTCGATGATCGCAAATTTGGCTGGAGAAGATATCGCAACAATATCTGCACCTGCTTGTGCCATTTTCCAAGTATCCTTACCAGGCTTATCCATATCAAACTGATGAGCATCATGTTTGATAACAGCAAGCCTGATTCCTTCTTCCTTAAGACGCTTTATCACTTTTTCAAGCAAAGTAGTCTTTCCAGATCCGGATTTAGCTACAAAAGATATTACAGGGGTTGTTTGATTTTGCATTTTGATTGCTCCTATCCAATTTAATTAACCTTATTACTGATTTTTCCGAGATTATATAAATCCTGTGGGGTATTAAGGTTATAGAACATTTCTCCTACATTTCCTATAGGACACAATTTATTCTCGCCTATTCTATTCACTCGTACTTCAGGATAAAAATCGATTACTTTACTAATACCCGCTTGCAGACATCGTTCAATTGGTTTGATGCAGGTTGTTGAATAAACAGCACAAAGAGGCTCCAAGCGATTGTGTATTTCGGGAATTACTACATCAAAGCCTTGCCTGTGATCCAGTAAATATATGGCTAAGTCTTCTGAAAAAAGCGGCATATCACAGGATACTACAAATGCATAGTTATGTTTACAAGCGCTAAGGCCTGCGTGCATACCGCCAAGGGGTCCCATTCCCGAGTAAGTATCCGGTATTTCGATAATACCAGGTATATTATATTTGGCTGTATTATTGCTTGCAATTATTATCTCATCAACAACAGTCTGTAGTTTTCTTACCGTACGCTGTATGAGGGTCTCATTGTTATATAATAGCAGCGTTTTATCTCGGCCCATTCGCGAACTTAGTCCCCCAGCCAGAACTATACCACTTACTGCCATTACACATCCTCCTCTCTTATACTCTGAACTTAGTAACCGCCTCACCTAATTGCCGGGATAGTTGGTTGCCCTTGGAGGCAAACTCATTTCAAAGCGGCTAAACACGGAGCGGGAGCAGGTATTACCCTGCTTTATGCCGCTCTGCCAAAAGCGCTGTTCCTTCCCGTTTTAGCTCAATTTCATTCTCCACCCATACCGGGTTATGGTGCTGAGCTTCATGGAGCGATTGGGTTCCGTCACCAAACATACACAAGAACTCTCCCCAATTGTAAATTCCCAGGAAGATATGAGCAAATACGCTTACTCCCAGAACAAGTCCAACAACTAAATGCACCATATCAAACCAATACATGGCAACTTTCGGAGCTACCGGCAAAAAGGCATATAAAGCCCAACCGGTAACAATCAGGAGGATACCGCCAATCAGCATCATAATCCCCATTTGTTTTTGCCCGGAGTTCATTTTACCCATTGGCGGCACAGGAATGGTTTTGCCAAAGAGCATCTTCTGCGGATAGCCGCCACAAACCTTCATCCAGGCCATATCCCGCTCATCAAAGCTAAATATCCGTCGGGTGAAAGCAACAATTCTGTCCATGGCAAATATAGAATAAAAAATACAGGACAAGGTAAGAATAGCTGCACCAATAATATGAATCTGCATAAGCAGGTTTTGGAAATCGTCACTAAACGGTTTCAGCCAAATAAAGAAGCCGGTAATGGCTGCCGGTAAAAAACCTAAAATCAATCCCCAGTGAAACACACGGGAAATCAAAGGATGTTTTAACACCCGTTGTCCTTGATTATCATGATCACTCATCATTAATCCCCTCCTACACCAACTTAGTTCTGTCTACATACTTGGTATGAAACAGTTCTTCAGCCAAATGGCTAAGCGGATTTTGCGCAAATTTTTTGTATACATCGGTCACAGCCTGATTGTTATGGCTTTGACGGATTTTTTGTTTTTCGTCATCTTTGTAGATGCCTTGCGCCCGCAATTTGATGTATTTGTTGCGGTCTTGCACGATATCGGTAGCCACATAAGCACCGGTCCACAAAACGGCAGCAGCTACGCCGGCAATTCCGATGAATTCGCGCCGTGATACTTTCACAGCTTTTTCTATATAATCATAATGCGCCACTATTTTCCCTCCTTATGACCAAGGCAATACAGCCTTGGCTTTGTCCAGCCAGGATGTACCCATTGGGTTGATTGGCTGACCGCCGCCGTTGACACAGCCGCCGGGACAGTTCATGACTTCAATGAAATGATAGGGTGATTTACCGGCTTTCACTTCTTCTAAGAGCGGTTTTACGTTCTCTTTAGTACCGTGGGCTACCGCTACTTTCAGGGTAACTTCTTTGCCGGTTTTGGCATCTTTCATGGTAACACTGGCTTCTTTTACGCCTTTAAGACCACGAACAGGCTTAAACTCAAGCATATCAAGCTCTTTGCCGGTGATTACGAAGTAAGCGGTTCTGAGTGCTGCTTCCATTACGCCGCCGGTATTGGCAAAGATGGTGCCTGCTCCAGTATAACGCGCCAAAGGATTATCTTTGTCATCAAACTCGGCAACGGTTTTTACATCAATATTGAGTTTTTTAAATAACCGAGCCAAATCCCGGGTGGTAAGCACCACATCAATATCCGGGTAGGTAGCTGATTGTCCTTGAGTTTTCCAATAATGGGACGCACTGGTGAACTCGGGACGGGACGCTTCGAATTTCTTGGCCGTACAGGGCATAACCCCTACCATGAAGACATCTTCCGGTCTAACCTTCCAGACTTCTTTAGCGCCATAGGTTTTTCCGAGGGCGCCAGCCATCATCATCGGCGATTTGGCAGACGACATGTTAGGCAGCAGCTCTGGATAGTACAGTTCTGCATAGCGAACCCAGGCCGGACAGCAGGAAGTAAACTGCGGCAGTGGTCCTAAGTGATGCGCGGAAGGCTCACCTAATGCATAGTGACGGATCTTGCCAATAAGCTCCATGCCTTCTTCCATAATGGTTTGGTCGGCGGTAAAGTTGGTATCAAGAACTTTAAAGCCTGCCTGCTTCATGGCTCCATACATTTTTTCCGTGACTAGGCTGCCTGGTTCCATTCCGAACTCCTCACCAATCGCAACGCGAACAGCCGGAGCAATGGTAGCGACAACAGTCAACTGCTTGTTCTTTAGTTTATCAATAACCTTATCCACAACGTCAACTGTGTCTTTGGGAGCGCCAAACGGACAGTTGACAAGGCATTGACCACAAGAAATACATTTTTCGCTGTTGATTTTGTGAATGGCACCATACTTGCCCTCAATTGCGTCTGTGGGACAGAATGCCTTACACGAATCACAGCCCTTACATGTCTTGCGGTCAATTTCAATAACGCCGGTTAACTCCTGTTTCTGAAATCCTTTCAAGATTATACCTCCCTCATAAGATTTAAGATAACTTGCTCATAATCCAAGCTTACCTGCTTAAAGGAGCTAAGTTAACTTAGTAAATCAGAAAGCATTTGCCTTTCTGATTTACTAAAAAAACTATTTTAACCCAGCGTTATCCATTACCTTTGTCGCTCTTACAGCAAGAAATCACTGCCGCTGCCCACCATTACGGCCGAGACTTCTTGTCCAACCTGTAACGGGCCACTGCCTGCCGGCACGTCAATAAGTACATTGCAGGCAACCATGGATTTGAGAACTCCATTACTTTGTTCTCCCGTAAGTTTTACATAATTAATATCATTCAGTTTTTGCACTTTTGCTCGCAAAAACCGCCGCTGTTCACTCGATTTATTAAAATCGTCTCCTAAAATAGCCGAAAATTTATGCGGTAACTCTTTTTCAAACCCCATCATTTTTTTGATTAACGGTACAACAATTAAATCAAAAGTTATGAATGCGGCTGCCGGATTTCCAGAAAGACCAATAATTAATTTATTCTTGTATTGCGCTGCTATAACCGGTGAACCTGGTTTCATATCTACTTTCCAAAAAATAATGTCTGCGCCGATTTTTTTTAGAGCGACCGGTACAATGTCATAATCCCCAACAGATACACCGCCGGTAGTAATGACTATGTCGGACAACTCCAGTGCCTGCGTAATGCGTTCCACAATAGCGCTTTCTTCATCAGGCACAATGCCGATGGTCAGTGGCGCGGCCCCCAGTTGCGAACAATAAGCACTAAGACTGTGCAAGTTGGAATTATAAATCTTCCCTGGCTTTAGCTCTTCGGTAGGATCGATTACTTCATCACCAGTACTGAGAATAGCCACTTTTGTTTTGCTAACCACCGGTACCGCAGCTACTCCAATTCCCGCCAGCAATCCCACCAGCGGCGGAGTTAACACTGTCCCCTTGGTTGCAACTACTTCTCCCTGGCAGACATCCTCACCGGCCCGAATAATATTGCAGCCTGATTTAAGGGGGTAACCTACTTCAACCTCATTCCCGGTTCTGTTTACATCTTCAAATTTAATAACTACATCAGCGCCCTTAGGCAAAGGAGCCCCGGTCATAACTTTAATGGCGGTTCCTGAAATTACTTGCTTTGCCGGCATGTACCCAGCCCGCACTTCTTCGATAACCTCCAATATTACAGGCTTGGCCGCAGTCGCAGCTTGCGTATCCTTTGCCTGCAGCGCATAGCCGTCCAGCGGCGACTTATCAAAGGGCGGCAAATTTATGGCTGTCTGGATATCCTGGCTAAGAACCCTGCCGACAGCATTCTCTAAGGTTACTTGGCACTCTTTGGCTGGCGGAATTAAATCAAGTAATAATTTCTGTGCTTCTTCCAAGGGAATACCTATCCTCATGTCTCCACCTCCTGCATTTTCTTCATGCCCCAGTGCCAAATGAACAGGCAGGATACTGACAAACGTCACATTCCAGACATAATCCACCCATTCCCAGCTTTACAATCATTGGTCGTGTGACTGTCTGTCCTGTCAGTACCAATGGTAAAACAAGATCAAACACCGTTGTTTTATGGTACATTACACAGCCCGGTAACCCTAAAATAGGCACTTTTCCCAAATAGGCCACCATAAGCATCGCTCCCGGCAGTACCGGCGCACCATAGGTTACAAGTCGGGCACCGGCTTTTCTAATGCCACTGGGAGTGACATCATCTGGGTCAACCGACATACCCCCGGTTGTTAATATCATTTCAGCGCCTTTAGCCAGTAAATCTTTAACCGCCTGTGCGATTTTCTCGGCATCATCTGGAACAAGAATATGATCAATTACCTGACAGTTAAAACCTTCTACCTTTGCTTTTACAACCGGCCCAAACTTATCTTCTATCCGTCCATGATAAACTTCGCTACCTGTTGTAATAATCCCGACTTTATAAGGGTGAAACGGTTTAACGGCTACCACTTCGATATGCTTAGCCAGACTCTCAATCATCTCGATTTTTCCTTCATCAACAAGCAACGGAACAACCCTGACTGCCGCTACTTTATCTCCCTTTTTCACAGGCCTGTTGTTATTGCGGGTGGCAACAACGATTTCTTCAATCATATTAATCTGCGTTAAAAACTCTTCATTAACGGCAAACATTCCATCATGTTCGGCAATAAGATTAACCTTGCCTTCTGCCGGTTCTGTCATGCTAAGTCCTTGCCCTGTTACAGCCTGGGCAAGACGCAAGCCGGCATCATTTTCATGCAAGAATCCTTTTTTCATCTCCCATACATAGAGATGTTCCTTCCCTAGCTTCAGAAGATCAGGTATATCTTCTTCGGTAATGATATGCCCTTTTTTAAAGGCCTGTCCTTTAAACTCGCCTGGTACTATTCTGGTTATATCATGGCACAACACATTGCCAATAGCTTCTTCCACTCTAACAATCTGCATGGATTTTCCCCTCCCGATTTATCCTTCGAAAGTCAATTAGCTATTTCTATTCTGTCACCGGCTTTTATCCAGCCCGGCGTAAGTACTTTAGTAAATATGCCTTCTCTGGGCATAACACAGTCACCCGTCTGTTCCCGTATGGCACATCCCTTGTGGCATTCCTTGCCTATCTGTGTCACCTCCATCAGGGTTTCACCTATCTTAATCTTAGTGCCTATCGGCAGTTCAAATAAGACAATGCCTTCCGTGGTAATATTCTCAGCAAAATTGCCTGGTTCGAGCTGATTAAATCCCTGGTTTCTAATCTTATCAATACTTTCATTTCCCAGCAAACTTACCTGTCTATGCCAGTCACCTGCATGGGCGTCCCCCTGCAAACCGGAATTTACTTCAAAATATCCTTTTTCAATGGGGCGCTTTATTTCTCCCGTTTTTTCACTTATATTTACAGCCAATACTTTTGCCATACTCAATTCCTCCTATTTGGTAAAGCACACTCATTTTTAGCTAACCCTGCCCACATTCAGAAGCCGTCCCCTGCAGAATATCTAGTGCATGATCAAGAGCCGGAACAATCGCTTCCAGCGACTCGCGTACTCCCTTGACACTGCCGGGTAGATTGATAATCAGCGTCTTGCCTCGGATTCCGGCTGTCGCTCTTGACAACATTGCCTTAGGTGTTTTCTGCAAACCGTAATAACGCATAGCCTCCGGTATTCCCGGAACTGCTTTTTCAATTACTTCTCTGGTAGCATCAGGAGTTACATCACGGTTGGAAAAACCAGTCCCACCGGAAGTAATGAGTAGCGCCGGCGCTAATTCATCGCAAATATAACAAAGTTCCTTTATAATCAGTTCTTTTTCATCAGGTATTATTTTGTAATATTCGGTACTATACTCAGTCCCCAGGGATTGCTGAATCTGCTTACCGCTTAGATCCTGCCGCTCACCTCTGGAGCCTTTGTCACTGAGAATCAGGATAGCCGTTTTATACATCGTATCATCTCCATATTTTAGCCTCACTCTGCCGGTCGCTTAACATGACCGCTTTTGCCGCCCATTTTTTCCATTAGCTGAATATCTGTGATTTTCATCCAGCGATCAACAGCTTTGCTCATATCGTAAATTGTCATAGCGGCTACACTAACACCACTGACAGCCTCCATTTCCACGCCGGTTTTCCCTGTCGTTTTAACCTGACAACGGATAATTATCTTAGAATTCGTTTCGTCTAGTTCAAACTCAATATCTACAGAAGTCAACATTAGGGGATGACACATGGGAATAAGACCGGACGTTTGTTTTGCTCCCATAATACCGGCTACCTGTGCTACTCCCAAAACATCACCTTTTTTTATACCGCCACTCTTTATCGCCTGCAAGGTTGCTGGTTGCATATGAATAACCGCCTGGGCTATTGCAGTGCGTACTGTATCATTTTTTTCACTGACATCCACCATGCAAGCATAACCGGCCTTATTGAAATGTGTAAATTCCATTTTATCCCCCTATTTGGTACATTTTGCGTTTATTGTCTTCTCCCCAGCCTTCATCCATATGATGGCGCTGTGGCTTTTCCCTGATTGCCCTGCTAAAGATATCTGTCAGTATCTCATCACTGGCATTATTTTGCAGAGCCAATCTTAAATTAAACTCTTCTTTACCAAACAAACATCCCCGGAGTTTACCGTCAGCTGTCATACGAATCCGGTTGCATTCACTGCAAAAATGATTGCTCATGGCACTGATAAAACCAACTGTCCCCAGACCACCGCGCACCCGATGGGACTTGGCCGGACCATTGCCTTGCACATTAGCCTCTTTATACAATTCATATTTTTGTTCAATGATTTCTCTAATTTCACTTACTGATACAACCCGGTCTGTTTTATAGAAGGGTAAATCGCCTACAGGCATAAACTCAATAAACCGTACATGCAGTGGCAATTTTCTGGTTAATTCAACAAAATCCAGTATCTCATTATCATTAATGCCTTTCATTACTACAGTATTAATTTTTACCGGAGCCATCCCGAGTTCCAAAGCCTTGGAAATAGAACGCACCACTTCATGCAAGCTTCCCCGGCTGGTTATATATTGAAACTTATCTTCTTCAAGGCTGTCCACACTGAAATTCACCCTTGTCAAACCAGCTGCCTTCAGTTCCTCGGCCATGTCGGCAAATAACATACCATTTGTCGTAATCGCTATATCATTTATCTTCGGAATACAGGCAATATCGGCAATAAGCTTGGTAATATTTCTGCGAACAAGCGGCTCGCCGCCTGTTAGTCTTACCTTTTGAATTCCAATCCTTGCAGCAACCTTAACAAGACGAACAATCTCTTCCAGGCTTAGTATATTGCCATGACCAAGATCTTCGACACCCTCTTCCGGCATACAGTACTTGCATCGTAAATTACACCTATTGGTAACAGAGACACGCAAATAATCAATATTTCGAGCATAACTGTCAAACATGGCTTATTCACTTCCTTCCTCTATATAGCGGATATTTAGTCTCAATAATCAAAAAAATTAAACTTCTGTACAGATGCGCACAGAAGTTTATTGTTCAAACTCATGAAGCGCCTCCTTCCCAAGATTGGGAGATAGCAAAATTTCTTTCGCTACCCCGTGAACCACTAGTTCAGACTGCCAGACCATGGATAACTTTAGGTCTTGCAGTTCCGGAGTGCCAGTTTCCAGTTATTATATTTTTATCGCAAAATTCGTGCCAATAGTTTTTTTAATACCCTATACCCACAAAAATCCTTATAACTACACTCTTTACCGTCATCCTAGCGCTAATGCTGCTTTAGTTATTATGAAAAGCCTTGTTTTATTTGTATTATTTTTGTGTCATTTTGAAACTAACTGTTTCCTTTTAGGAACCGCCAAAATGATATCCTAGTTTAATCCGCCTTCTTGCTTATCCACAAGTGCTAGCCCGGTAGAATATGCCTGACCCAAATATTCGCCAAACGCATAATAAGCACGGTCTGAAGTGCAGCTAATTAACGGATTCACCAGGCTGGCGATCGGCATTCCATTATGGTCAAGAACATCTTCATCTGCTTTGACGCCAAGAATTTGCCCGATAAACTGCGTATGCGCTCCCATTTCAAGTGCATGAAGCAATTTGCACTCAAAGGCTAAAGGAAACTCTTTTACATAAGGCGCATTCACATTATCACTTCGCACGGGAGTAAGACCAGTCACGGCAAATTTGTTTGTGTCTTTTCCTGAAACAAGGCCAATATAGTCTGTTTCCGCTATATGTTTTACTGACGGTATATTAATCGTAAACGCTTTCTGCTGCAAAATATTAGTATACGTCAAACGTGACTTTCGCAACGAAATCGCTATGCACGGGGGAGCTGAACAACATATTCCGCCCCATGCAATCGTCATAATATTAGGATGCTCGTCAGCATCATAGCTTCCAACAACCCATACCGGTGAAGGCATTGCAAATAATTTAGTTCCAAGTGACCTTTTCATTACTTCCACCTCTTATCCGCAAACCGTTTTACAGCTTAATACGCATTCCGTCATAAGCGACACAAGCGTTCTCATGTCGGGCTACTTCTTCAGCAAGCTGAGAGGTAGTTACGGGTTGACTATAATGAATAGCCAAATGAGTCAACACTGTTTTTTTAGCTCCGATTTGCCTGCCAAGCTCAATTGCCTGTTCAAGGGACATATGAGCGTGCGGAAACCAGTTTTCGCCGTGGAAAGTCGCATCACAGATTAACCAATCAACCCCGCGCACCATCGCCGCGCTAGCTTCAGGAAGTCCGGCGGTATCCGGGTAATAAGCCAGCTTATTACCCGGTGTTTCCAACAAAAATCCCGCCGTTTCTATCCCATGATTTGCCGGCAAAGGAGTCAACTGTACTTCATCCAAACAATATTTCTCGCCAAATTCCCATGCTTTAACCACAAAAACTTCCCTCAGGTTAGGAAAAGCATCGCTAAACTGCGGTACGGCACTTGGCGGTAAAAATAGATTGATTGATACATTTCTTGATAATTTAATATAATATTCAAGTTCTCCCAGTCCGCCAAAATGATCATAATGCCAATGAGTCATAAATATACTGTCAACTTGGGTAATGTTTTCTCTGATAAGCTGACGGCGTAAATCAGGAGAAGCATCAATAAGAATCTTGCTATTACCCGTGTCGATGAATGCTCCACTGCGTGTTCTGGCTAACTCAGGATTACTTCTGGCTTCCTGGCATCCCACGCAATCACAGAAGAAGGAAGGTAAGCCAGGACCTGCACCAGTCCCTAGTAATAAAAAAGTTGCTTCCACGTCAGTTCTCTCCTCTTTGTACCTATTCCTATCAGGTTATTTATGACAAGTAATCATCATGGCGACAGGTTTACAATCTGCTTTATCAGGACATTCCACACATTGTTCATCATAAGGCTCAACTAGTTCAGTAAAAGCACAGGCGATAAATCCATTTTTTTCATAAAAACGGGCAGCATCACCTTTGGCAACTGTTGTAACCTTATAAGAGCTGTCCGTGTGGTCAAATGGAGTTCGACAATACTTTTCAGGTTCTCTAAGCAGTTCTTGCAGCAATTGACTGCCACTCCCGCTGTTACGCTCGTCTTCTCTCACGGCAAATACTAACAAATGAAAGAAGTTCGAATCAATTTGAGATAACATCGCCCCAGCCAACACCTTATTATCTGCCTTTACTAGTACATGTTCCTCAATATCGCCGGCAAGACCCATGCCGTAAGTTGTAAATAAATCCTGTAATTCTTCTTCATCTTCACTAGTAGCAAAGGTTATCTCGTTCATCGTGTACCTCTACTTATTTTGTGGGTTTAATACTCTAGCCTTTTCCTGCCAGCGATTTTCCAATACGGCAGCTAGACTAGCAATTTCTTTTCTGCTCATTTCAGCCTTTTCTTCACCAGGCAAAGTCACTCTTACGGCAGCTCTTAAGAAATCAATTCTGAAGCAGACCCCGCCAACAAGAACCAGTACGGCTGCTATAACCAGCCAATAAATAGAAGTAAATAACAAGGTAATAATCATTGGTACTAACGTTCCGAAGATAACGGTTCCAGCCCAAAAAGAGGAACTAAACTCGCCACTCCACAATTTATTGGCTCCCCGACGTGCTTCTTCGGCTGGTGACAGCTTCATTCCTAATACATAGCCAGGTATAGCGAAGAGCTGCGCTACTAACAAAGCGGCCGCTATATTCTTAATCGTAATCGTATAAGCACTTTCACTATAACCAAGTACACACAAGATAAGAGTTAATGCGGCAGCTCCGGTTACAGCCCCGTTAATTAAGAAAACGCCAATCAGACCGCCACCGTTCCAGAAACCTCTGCCTCTTGCTTCGCCCAACTCTACGCCCGGGTAGGTAACATAGAGCAGCGCCGCAATGATAGCCAGAACCGCGACAATCATCTTGAGCCAGCCCAATCCAGCCCAAGGAATAAAATCAAAGAAAAACGTACCATATACAAAAACCAACGGCATATACAAACTCTGTACGAGAGAACCAAAACTCATAACCGAAGCAAAAGGACGCGCATTCACCAAATGCCCCTTGCTTTTATGTGTTAATTCTTCTAACAGTAACAACGCGCCGATTCCGGCTGCAGCCAAGGCCACAATACTAACCCAGCCATTAATTTGTCCGGCTATTGGGTTTCCTAGCAAATCTGCTACCGCAGCAATAACAAACATCATTGCTCCCATTGCGGCTAGAAAGAAATACCACGCCGGTTGACTTCCCCAATATTCTTGCTGTTTTTCCATTCTAATCCCTCCTAAGGCATGATATAGTAAACTGATGGTTTTGTTCCTAAATGCGGGTACAATGGCTGTGCATTATGCTTCCGTATCAGTTTAACAATCTCACTGTCAGGATCATCCAGATCACCGACATGCCTTGCCTTTAACTGGCAGGTTTCTACACACCGTGTAACCATACCCTCTTCTAAGCGATTGAAGCACATCGAGCATTTTTCAACGACTCCATTTTCTTTATTCATTTGCCGCACACCATATGGGCAAACTACCATACAGAATTGACAACCTACGCATTTCTCCGGATCAATTGTCACAATACCGTCTTCCCGGTGGTAACTTGCCCCAGTAGGACAGCCGTCAACACAGGGAGCATCTTGGCAATGCATACACCCTAGCGTAATATTATAGGAAGTTAAATTCGGGAACTCCCCAATTGGCCCCACTTTGGCAACTTTGCAGTATTTCATATCAAAAGGTAATTCGTTTTCATTTTGGCATGCAATCGTGCAGGCATAACAGCCGGCACATTTTCTTAAGTCAATCAGCATTCCCCAGTGCATTAGTCGTTCCCCTCCACTTTCGAAATCCGGCACATAACGCCTCGAGCGCAAAAGCTGCCGCAAAGCTCATCCAAAGTATCCGGATCATCATCTATGCAAACATTAATATTAGATTCAAATACGCCCATTAAGCTCGGAGCCTTCATTTCTTTTTCAGGGAACCACCAGCCACGTTCTGCCTGAATTACATCAGGAGCTACGGCCGGAGTAATAAAGGCTGTCTGCTTAACCTTGCCGGTTGGCGTTTCAATCCAAAGCCATTCACCTTCCTTGATATCCATCTTTTTGGCAAGCTCCGGATTAATGGCAACCCGGGGATACGGCCTTAGCAGCCTGATTCTTGTTATTTCCCGATGTTCCGAATGGAAGAACGGCATAAATCCGCCACCGGCAACAAGACTTAACGGATATTGTTCGGCTAAATCCGGCTTGGTTTCGGCACTAAACGGCGGTTCAACATAATGAGGCAATGGATCATAACCAAGTTGTTCAAAGGTAGAAATTTTTAATTCGATTTTGCCTGAAGGTGTAGCCACCCCGCGAGTCTCGAATTTACGATAATCACGATCAGCAAAATGCATTCTATAAAGCTGCACAAATTCTTCATAGCTGTCAGTTTCTAAACCGATCGGATCAAGGCGTTCTTTAAATATCTCTTCATCTGTTTTCCATGGCCAATGTTCCGCTTGCCCCATTCTATGCCCAAGCTCAGACCATAACTCTATGTCAGTCTTACGCTCAAATAATGGTTCAATTGCTTTCTCGGAGGCAATTAGCCAATCAGAAACCCCATACGTAGTTGTCATAACTGGTCTTTCCAACCAGCCGGCAGCTGGTAAAACATAGTCAGCCAAGAGTGCCGATGGTGTCATCCAATATTCCATTGCAACATATAAATCAAGATTTTTTAGTCCTTCATAAACCATTTTGGAGTTAGCATACGATACGAGCGGATTATTCGCCAAGGTAATACAAGCTTTTATTGGATACGGATCACCTGTTGCCATGGCTCTGAACAACATCGAAGGATTGGCTTCACAGAACCATTCTGCCGGGATACTTTTCCCCCAAACCTTCAACATATTTTCGGTTAGTATTTTATAGCCTGGCCAAGAATTCAGTTTAAACCGATCTGACCCGATTTGTTTCGCCCGCTGCTCTTCCGGCAGCATATCGTTTAATTCCATTTCCCAGTCTGTAACAAAGGTCGGGTGAGGTCCTGGCATAACATCGCCGCCCGGAACATCTAAGTTACCACAGATAATCCGCAGTGCTGCACGTGCTTGAGCGGAAGCAGCACTACCTCTGCCTAATTGATCAGCTGCAACACCCCAGACGATACAAGCCGGCTTGCTCATTGCGTACATTCTGGCAGTCTCAGCAATTAATTCCGGAGACAGGCCGGTTTTTTCAGCTGCCCACTCAGGAGTATACTCCTCTACCCTTTCCGCTAATTCTTCAAAGCCTACTGTCCATTCGTCAACGAAATTAAAGTCGTATAAACCTTCGCTAATAATAACGTTCAACCAGGCAAGCGCCAGAGCGTTGTCTGAACCTGGTTTTAATGATAACCAAACATCAGCTTTCGAAGCCGTCTCTGTAAAGTTAGGATCAACAGCGATAATTTTGGTTCCGTTGGCTTTAGCTGCTAACACTCCGCGCATTTCCGGCAAATAAGAAGACCCCGCGTTGTGTCCCCAAAGGACGACACATTTTGCTCCAGCAAGTTCAGGTTCAGAAGCAACCCAACCGTAGGAAGCTGCCTCAGTGAGAAAGGTAGGAATCCAGCACACAGGAGCTGTGTGAATAACATTAGGACTACCCAAAAGGTTAAAGAAACGTCTCCGGGCAAAATCGTCAGTCCGGTTCGTTCCACCGGTAGTAGCAATGGTTTCAGCACCATATTGTTCTTTTAACGCAGTTAACCGTGCTGCAATATCATCCAATGCTTCTTCCCACGATACGCGTTTAAATTCACCTGATCCGCGTTCGCCTACCCGTTTAAGCGGATAGTTAATCCGGTTAGGGTGGTTGAGGTGATCTAAGGCCGAAGCACCCCTCGGACATTGCGCCCCCATATTAAAGGGATGTTCCGGGTCTCCCACAACCTTTGTTACCACTCCATTTTCGACTGTTGCCAGCATGCCACAGTTCATATGACAGAAGTGACATGCCGCCTTTTTTACTTCTTCACTCATCCTTTATCCCCCAATTTTACGCAATTTTAGTTTGTTTACCGCAGTGTCAGCTGTATGGCTTTCTGCGGACACTGCCCGACACAGGTATAACAGGCACAGCATTTCTCGGCAGCCGGTGCACTTGCTTTTTGCTGCCCATCGATAGTGACCATCTCAATTACGGCTTCCGGACAAAAGGCTTCACATAAGCTACAGCCGGTGCACCGGTCGCTGTCAATACGAAGCTCGACCGAATTACTTCCCTCTTGTTCGGGACAAGCAACTTTATCAATAACCGGCGGCATATAAATCCGCCGTCGAGCTTCCGGTATACTTTTAACTGACAACTTTTCCAGCGCCCCTACCAGTGTAGGCAGCTGTTGATATGGTATAGAAACATAGGCTTCAAAATCACTTATATCACTAATGGCTCTGGCCCCATAACAACCAAAAGAAATATTCATTTGCTGAGTTTTCATAACCTGTACCGTCAAATCAGCACAAGTCGAGTTGTAACCAGAGGTATGAAAATTATGCCGTTCTCCGGTGCTATAGCTAGATGCGCACATTAACCACATCATTTGCTCAGGATAAATGGTAAAAATTACGACATCCGGTTCAAAAGTAGCGTCTTCAAGCGGCGCAAGCACAGTCGCAGCATAACTGCCGGCCTCAAACTCCTGGCGTGTACTGATCATCTTTTGTGCACATTCAATGGATGGTAATTTTTTAAACAGTAGATATAATTCGCCAGAACGCAGCTTAGGAGACATCGGAATCAGCCCCATAATTGCAGCACCATCCGGACAGGCATGTTTGCTTGGCGGCATATACAAACTATTGCCTCGTCTAGCAAGAGTAATAGCCTGACAGTGTCTTAGCGGAACCGAAGGCTGAGTTACATTTTTTGGAATTTCCTCACCCGGCTTTAATAGTTTTACAGCAACCGGCGACCACCGGAGTGTCAACATTTTTGTAAGTGCTGTGGCAAGTTCATGATTGTTCACGTTGCTTTGTCTCCTTTTCTTACCTTTCCTCTGCCATAATTTGTTCCCATACTTTTTCCCCATCTGCACCGGTGAGCATTTTAGCCACCCGTGCTTTCGCCCCAGAAAATTCTTTTTTTTGATCCAGCAACAAGTGTAACGCGTGAGTTACAGAAATAGGCGAACTAAAAACATCAAATTTCAATACACAACTTAGGCAATACCCTACCAGAATATCGGCACCGGACTGCTTAACTTCATTCATTCTTTGTTCTACGAGTTCTTCCGTTAATTCAGGATTAAAATGAGAAATCATTCCACCGCTTCCACAACAAATCGCTTGCTTTTTGCTATGTTTCATTTCTATTATAGAAAAGCCACTTTTCTCTAACGCTTGGCGCACTTGACTGGCAAACTTAAGTTCAAAACGATCAGGACAGGCATCATGGATGGTGCACTTGATTTTATCTGTCCGTTTAAGCGGCTCTATTTTTAATACTTCATACACAGTCTGAACAGCAACTTCACAGGATTCAAAAACTTTTTTCAATTGATAATAACAACCCGGACATGCCGTAATTAGCGTTGTAATGTTATGTTTTTGAACAAATTCCTTTAACTCTGCCTGCATAGCTTCGGCTCTTTGCAGCAAACCCATTTGAATCAAAGGTTTGCTGCAACACTCTGTCCATATGCCCTGGCAATTACAGTCTGTCTGCAACCTGCGGTAAACCTCACGCGTTAGTTCCGGCGAATAAGTCAGCAAGGTACAGCCAGGAAAAAACCAAGTTCCGCCACTGCCTACATTTTCTATATCATGATAGTCAATACCGTAATAGCTGCGGTATACATTCATAACATTGTTTTTTCTATCAGGAAATAGATAACGATATTCATCAATATCCAATTCACCATTAGCTACTGCATCATTCCTTCGGCTGGCAAACATTTCTTTTGGGCTTAGCCCTATAGGACAAACGGCCTCACACGCACCACATAAGGAACAACTAAAGGCTTCGCTAACCTCAACCCCTTGTTTAGCAATAGCCGCCGGGCTTTTGCCATTTTTCTTTAAAAATTGGCAAATTTCTATACATTTTCCACATTCAATGCAGTTTTCCGCTAGCGTATCCATACACGTTCTACCCATAATAGTCACCACAATTCCTCAACTACTTTATTGATTAACGGTGTTTAACTGCCGTGGATTCCAATCCAAGTTCATTTAAAACCGCAATGGTGTTTACCGGTATCTTAATGCTTTTGTCGCAACGCGCCGCTAATTCCAATGCCCTGACAATCGGTATCATACTCGCTAAGTCAACTGGAATATCTACGTCAGACGCAGCTTCAACGACACCAAACGGTATATCTTCCTGTACTGCTTTAGTTACCAACATATCCAGCGCGGTTATCCCGTCAGAATTATAAAATACCCGGTTGAAATCAAAAGGCGTAGTACAGGTAAAGCCAACTACTGAAAACCCACCTTCCTGACAGGCACCTTCCACTAAGGCTGCGCCCAAATCCTTGGGTACACCTGACAGCTTCTTAGCAATTTTTAGACCATTTTCACTTGCTGCCAGCAGCTCCAGCTTACAAACAGCATCTTGTATAATATTCGGCTGTAAACTTGGCAGATCACCACCGACAATAATAACGCTATCTGCCAAGCGGTCAGAAGCTCCGTTTTTCAAAATATAATCAGCAGCATACTGCATACATTGGTCAAAATTGCCGCCTTGGTCTGGGTAAACTTCCTTAATCTGTGCGCGGTCACACACCCTAGAAAGCAGTTTTTCCAGGCATTCACGGTCGCCGTCATGATTGTAACAAATCCGGATATCGCCACAGTTTGCTTCGATGCAAACATTAATCACGTCAAGCAGGCAGCCTTCATAAAAAGCCATAGCTTCTTCCGGAGTTAAGATTCCGTCCCGATCTGTAGTAAGCCGGGTTTTGGTTTCCCCAGCCTTAGGTACTTTAGTAAATACGACTATTGCATTGCGCATTTGTTACTCCCCCTATAATCTAATAATCAATACTAAGCAAATTTTTCCGACTAATCATCAATTTGCCAGCTCAATTCTCGTTATGCCTTATTCTGTTGCTTACTAACTATTGCAAAATTCGTGCCAAAAAACCTTTCAGTATTGAGCATTACCATTCCTTATAGATAAAGCACTTGCTGTTATCCCAATTTTTGTCATGCTTTTTTCGTTTTTTCATTTTGAGAAACATTGCTCGTTTTGTCTCATTTTAGAAATGACCAACACCGTTTTTCTTAATAGAAATACCACTTTTCAAAAAACAAGGCTGTACGGAAACTTAGAAACTAAGTACCTACAGCCCTACATTTTATTCTTATTTAGCTACTAGATTAATTACCGTAAAAACATATTGCTGTTACAGTTTAAACTTATTTACCGCACCTTGCAGTTGTTCTGCCAATTGGGCTAAGTACTGGCTGGAAGCAGATATCTCCTCCATTGATGCCAGTTGTTCCTCTGTGGCGGCAGAAATACTTTGTGTCTGACTGGAAATCTCACGACTAACACACTCAACCTCTTTCATTGAGTCAAAAACCTGCTGACTGGAACCGGCAAGCTGTTGCATGCCTTTAGCGGCTTCCTGCGCAATAGCTGCGGCCTTTTTTATCTGCAAATCAATGTCACTAAACGATTTGCCAGCCTGGTCAACCACCTCAGAACCTCGTTTAACTTCCTGAGTTCCATTAGCCATTGCGGTTACAGCCTTATCTGTTTTACTCTGTATGTCACCAATAAGTGTTGCAATTTGCTTAGCAGCTTCCTGAGATTGCTCAGCCAGCTTTCTGACTTCTTCCGCTACGACGGCAAAGCCACGACCTTGTTCGCCTGCGCGCGCGGCTTCAATCGCAGCATTTAATGCCAGCAAATTAGTTTGCCCAGCAATCCCGGAAATTGTCTCGACAATTTGTCCGATTTCTTTAGATTGTTCCCCAAGCTCGGCAACAACTTGAGCTGAATTATCCACAGTCTGGCGGATACTGTTCATTTGGCTTATTGCACTTTCAACAGCCTTATTGCCGACTTCTGCAGCTTTAACAGCCTGTGTAGTAATATTGATTACATCACCAGTTTTAGTTGCCTCTTGCCGGGCTCCGTCCGCAATTTTTTCTACAAGCAGCAGTGCTTTATCTACAATAACTACCTGCTCACCGACTCCCTGAGCCGTACTAGTAATTGATGTACTTACCTGCCCGGCTACTTGTGCTAACTGTTCGGCATTCGCAGTAAGTTCCTGTGAAGATGCAGCTACCTGCTCGGATGAGCCGTTGATATGTTGTGCCAGACCACGTAAATTACTTACCATAGTTTCGAAGGCATGAGCCAACTGTCCTATTTCATCCTTAGAAGAAATATTGATATTGGTCAAAGAAAGATCCCCATCCGCAATACACACGGCTGCATCCTTTAATTGTTTTAACGGCTTAGCAATACGCGTGGCTACGATTAAAACAACAATAACAGCAATGATTAACACAACAAAACTTGTGCTAATTGCTGTCCAGGTAAACGTATTTAATTTTTCCTTAACTTCACTACTTGGTACATTTACTCCTATCGCCCAGTTATAACCTGGAATCGGAGCATACGCTAGATATTTATTTGTTCCAAGATAGCTATAGCTAACAATCCCCTGCTCGCCTTTTGTCATCATATCAGTAGCTGATTTTAATTCTTGTGGCGCATTGGGATCATTCATACTACTGACTTTGTTAACCAATTCTTTATTAGGATGTACGATAATTATCCCGTCTCCCCTAATAACATAGGCATAACCGGTTGCTCCTGCTTTTATTTCTAGGATCATTTTTTCAATTTCTTCAATATTAATCAGTGCTACAAGTACACCAACTATCCGATTTTCCGTACGAATAGGAGTCGAAACGGCAACTACTAGCTTGTTGGTTTTTTTAGATACAACAGGATCAGAAACAAAAGTCTCTCCCTTAATTGAACGTTTAAAATATTCACGTTCCACTAAATTCCCAGTCTCACCGTTATAATCAAAATAGTTACCGTTGCCATCAAGAACAAGCAGACTTTCATAAATCTTGGCATTCTTTAATTCTGCATTCAAATAAGGAACAATCGTTTCGCGTGTTCCTTTAGTAATAACTGGCGAACGGGCAAGTGTAGCAATATCGCGTTTATTACTATCCAACCACCCGCCAATCTGAGCGGCACTACTTTGCGATTTACCGGCAAGTTCTGTTTCAACATCTTGGATTATGATTTTTTCAGCTTGCCAAAAGTTTAGACCTGACAAAAGGCCTAATGCAACTACAAGTAGGGTTGTAACCATTACACCCAGTTTCAGTTTTATGCTCTTCATCACTATTCTCCTTGAGATCACTAGGACTACAAAATATATAACCGTATCAAGTAATCCTTCAATACCATTTAAAAATTCACTAAAAAAGCTGGGTAGACCCGGCGAGATACACAAGCAACAATGAAATTACAAGTTAAGGGGAATGTTCCCCCTACTCAGATCATAGTTTTTTTCTGTAAATAGCCGGCTCTATCCTGAATGTAATTAGCTTTTATTGCGTAATATTTGCTTTAACTGTCATTTTGCTCCGCTTATCCAGTGTTCTAAACACAAAGGCGAAAACAAGTCCTACTATATTTATTCCCAGCGCAATCCAAAACGCCTGTTCAAAATTTCCGGTAGACTGCCTTACAGTAGCAGCCGTCATTGGGCCAAAGATCGCGGCTAAACTAAACCCGACAAAGGTAATTCCATAATTTACTCCAAAATTTTTCAGCCCATACCGTTCACTGATAATGGATGGCATTGTACTCATGAAACCGCCAAAAACTGCGCCAACACAAACGCCAGAAACAGCAAAACCAGCTACAGAGGTTGTAAACGTAAGGTTTAACATACCTAAGGCCGAAATGACATACATAATCATAATTGTATTTGAGCGACCAATTTTATCTGATATGGCCCCAAAAATAATCCGTCCCAACGAATTAGATACGGCAACTAAACTGACAAAAAGCGCTGCATCCATAGGACTCAATTTAAACATCTGCTGCCCAATTGGGGAGGCAAAGGCAGTAATCATCAGACCTGATAAAGCACCACAGGTAAGCATAACCAGCACAACCCACCAGGTAGTATCCCTGAGCATTTGAGTCCAGACCACATCACAAGCTACCGGCTTAGGAGCGTTAACTGCAACAGGCGGATTCCAACCTTCGGGTTTGAAATCAGCCGGTGCTCTCTTAATTATTAATGAACATAACATGATAACAACTAAAAATACTCCACCAAGTATCTGAAAAGTAGTTAAAACACCATAACTAACAATTAGTTTGCTAGCAATTGGAGCGACAATGGTAGCACCAGAACCATAGCCAGCTGCAACAATTCCTGCAGCTAGACCTCGCTTATCAGGAAAAAACTTTACAGTATTGCCAAGTGTTCCTGAATATACACACCCACCGCCAATTCCGGCAAGTACACTGTAGGTAATGTAAAGCATTTCTACACTGGATACAAACCCAGTTAAAAACAACCCCACGCCAAACATAGTTCCACCAATAATTATATTCGCTTTTGCCCCTAAACGGTCTTGTATGTAACCCCCGCCAATCATAGCGACCGGACTTAAGGCATGGTTGATTGTAAACGCCAACGCAATGGAGGTTGCAGCCCAGCCAAATGTTTTTCCCAGCGGCAAAGCAAATACACTCCATGCATATAAGGTACCGATACAAATGTTAATTAAGACCGCAGCAACAAGAATCAGCCAACGATTATATTTTTGTTCTGACACGCTTCTTACCCCTTCCTTTTTTTAGTTTGCTTACCTAAGAGTTTGTTTACCTTCTACTACCACTAAAACAGCCTGCAAAATACACAAAATTTATTAATTAAAAATTCTGTGACTTATCAGTTTTTTAAAGGCAGGCCTGTTTAGTTACTTGGCCTGCCTTATTAACTCTGCAGTTCTGTAAAAATATGACATACTGAATTTGACAATTTTATTTCTTTTCTTCATCTTTTGGTAATTCGGTTTTACAAAAAGGACAAGCTTTTTGTTTAATACCTGCCATTGCTGCGACCTTTTTGCCACAGTTTGGGCAAACTACTGGCTTAGATAAGGATGCTGGTCTAAAACACATTATGTTGTACCTCCTTTATTGTTTAGTAATGATTACTACTGTCACAATCATTCTTTTTACCTATTATGCATTAATTATGCCAATTTATCGGAAATACGCCTAAACCTGCGTAATATAAGGATTTTTTTCGATTTTTACTACAACTATATAGCAATCGACTAATCTCTTTTTAGGATTCCAGATGGCTACTTAAAAGCCCGTAATTCAGAAAAAACAAGCGCTAGTAGATGCTCCCTTTTTACAATCACAGTATCATTTTAGGATTCAACTAAAATTCAAACGCCCCCATACATAAGCAAAAATAATTCTTTCCAGGAAAATGACTAGACTATACTACCAATTCCAACGTAAAGCGATATAAAATGTCCGGCAATTGCACACAAATCATTAATATTGGCACCAAAACCATTGACCAGACAACCAGTTCATTAGCATGTGCACTTTTGCAGATAAACGGCATTTTGCCACTTCATTCACTTTTCAATGCAGACTGGCAAAAGGCAAATGCCATGACAGTCCCGCAAGGCAGGCAGTCATGACATTTGCTTGTAGCAATAAATCAATTAATTACATTCATTCACCCTCGCCGCAAACGCGTTTCATACTAATTTTTGCAGTTTGTTGTTCGGCGGCAAGTTGATCCAAGGATTTTCCCTTAGTCTCTTTTTTAACAAATAGATAAGCGGCTAACCCGCCTACCAGGGCCGGTATGATATAAAACAAAAAAGACATCTGCGGGCCAAGATTCATGGCCATTATCATTCCGGCCACAATCGGCGCTAGCGCCCCGCCCAAGCGTCCGAAGGCCTGACACCAGGCTACCCCTGTATTTCTAAACTCTGTTGGATAACTCTCGGCCATTAACGGTTGTACAGCAGTAATTGCATAGTTAATTGCAAACCCCATAAAGATATTGGCCGCCAAAATGGCTGCAAAATTACTTGGAACATAAGCCATAATCAAAATAGCAGCTCCAGCAATAAAAAAACTGCCAATAAGGTTTTTCCTGCGCCCAATGATTTCAGCAGCAAAACCAGTCGAAGCATTGGCAAGTATTGCGGCAGCATTATTGGCTATTGCGAGTCCATAAGCAGATGATAATTTTAACCCCTTTTCCAACATCAGAGAAGGCAGCCATGCATTGATACCATATACTATAAAGCACCCGCAAAAATAGGTAAGCCAAATACCGGCAGTTGCCAGCCTGTAGTCTTTAGAAAAGATGGCTTTAGGACCAACGACCTTAGATTTTTGCGGGACAATTAAGGCATTAGGATCCCACTCAGTAGTTTTTCCAGTGGCGATTCTTTCAATATCTTGAAGAACCTTTACAGCTTCTTCCTTACGGCCTTTATTGGCCAACCAATGCGCCGATTCGCGCATTTGGAAATGTAGGAAAACAGCATATAAAAAAGGGATTCCGCCTATTAGATAACACAGTCTCCACCCGTATAAAGGAACAACAAATGTGGGTATAAGACCGCCTAACACCCAGCCAACAATCATCCAGGCCATACCAAAGGTTATAAATAAAGCACGACGGTTTGTTGGCGTGGTCTCCGAAAACATCGTTGTAACAACCGGAATGCAGGCACCTAGCCCCACTCCTGTCAATACCCGAAAAAATGCATACCATTCAAAACTATGGACAAAGTAGATGGGAATTGTTAATAACGAATACGCGGTAATCGAATAAACCAAGGTTTTTTTTCTGCCAATTTTGTCGGAAATGATGCCAGCTATTCCTCCACCCAGGATTAAACCAAAGAGACTCCAGGAAGACAAACTCCCGGTTTGCACTTTATTTAACGCCCATTCCGCCGAAATTTGCGGCATCGTATAAGAGACAACCATATAGTCATAACCATCAAAAACCATCGCCATACCAAGAAAGAAAAAGATAGACCAAGTAAATTTATTAACCCCGAAAGAATCAATTACTTCTGAAATGGTAAAATTTCTCGCCATTTTATTCTCCTTCCATCAGACCTATGCTAATGAATATTTTGAAATAACTGATAATTATCTTTGTACCTGTATTCGCTCCATATTGTAAGGGATTGATGACGCTACGCTAAAGGCATTACTCTTATAAGCTAGCGTCACCTTTGCAGCTTATAAGAGTAATGCCAAATAGGCCCTCGAAAGAGCCCATCATGGCATTCACTATACTCATTAAGGATAGAGTTTTGCTAAAAAACTTAGCTTAAGGCACAAATATAGCTACGCTTTTACCTTTTGCTTCAGCTTTCTTTGCCAGTTCTTCAATAGGACCAACTTCCATACATTGACCCAAGCAATGAAGAGCACACGCTGGTTTTTGTCCTTTAGCCACGCGGTCTTCGCACAAATCACAAAGTTGAGTAGGAACCGGAACAAAGTTCCACTCCCATTTATCGCCTTCTACATTAAACGGGCCTACTTCAGTCATTTTGATTCCCCATTTGTCTTTAGGGAGGTTTTTCTCATTTCTGCAAGAAACTTCACAGCTATGGCAGCCTGTACAATATTCATAATCAATCAATAAACCGTTACGAGACATCCTTATCCCTCCATTCGAATTTTTAGTATTAGTCTTCTGCCTTATATACTTTGCAGAGAATAGCTTTGAACGGCGCACCGAAACCAAGTTTACCAATGTGCTTATGAGGGATCAAGGTATTAATATTGGATTTCCATACACCATACAGGCTTGGTTCTTCGGCTTCTTCTTCTGGGTACCACATGCCATGAGTAGCATGAACAACACCAGGTTTCATAGCAGGCATTAAATGAGCTTTTTCTTTGCACTTACCAAATTGGTTTTCAATATATACCCAATCGCCTTCTTTAATGCCTAGGCTAGCAGCCGTTTCTGGATTAATTTCCAAAATCGGATCTGGATCAATATCGCGCAAGGATTTAATTTGTCTATGCTCTGAATGGAAAGAGGTGGTTTTTCTGGCACCGGTAGTGAGTACCAATGGATATTCCTTCGCAATTTCAGGAGTACTTACTGGGCTGTATGGTGGCTCTTTATAGTAAGGAAGCGGATCTTCGCCCCATTCTTCAAAGAGTGTTGAATAAAGTTCAACTTTACCTGTTACTGTATTAAAGCCAGGCTCACCGTCAAATCTCAATTTGCCAGTCTCATGTTTTCTGTACTCATAGCCAGGCTGGAATACACCGGCTTCTCTTAAGCCGTCAAAATCAATACCCAGTTCTGGTTTAAGTTGATCAGTGAAGAAGTCGGGAACATTTTCCCACGGCCAGTTTTCCGGATTGAGGCGTTTGCCCAATTCGATACAAACTTCAATATCTGACCTGGTGTCACCAACGCGGAATGCTTCATTCATTGCGCCTGCAAAGATAGCATTTCGACCAAAGTGAGTCAGTACAACACCGTCATGCTCAGCAAACGTCGGAAGTGGCAGGAATACATCAGCAAATGCCATTGCAGTCGGGGTCATGAAGCAATCTTGAACAACGTTAAATTCCAAGGTTTTAAGAGCCTCATACCATCTTTGCGGCGCAGCCGAATTGGTAGCAGTAATAAAGTTACTACTATTAAACCAACCCATTCTGAGTTTGTATGGCTTGCCTGATTCCAGGGTGTCCAAAGTCTCATCCGGGTGGGTAGTCGCCAAGGCAGTGCTAAGCGCAGGCCATTCTTTGGCGCCGATACGTTTGTCCCAAAGCTCTTCGGAAATCTGCGAACGAGTTTCCACACGCCATTTGCCAAGAAGAGCAGCGGGTGGCCCTAAGGTAATGCCGCCAGGCACGTCGAGGTTGCCGGTAATGGCGGAGAGCGAAAGGATAGCATGACCTAATTGTACACCGTTCGGATTTTCATCGACAGCCAGACCCCATTGAATAGCGGTAGGTTTGGCAGTAGCCATAGCTCTCGCACATTCAATAATTTTTGCAGCCGGTATGCCGGTAATCTCAGCAACTTTTTCTACAGGATATTGTTGAACACGTTCTTTAAGCTCATCAAAGCCATAGCACCAGTCTTCAACAAACTTATGATCATAGAGATCTTCATTGATGATTACATTCAGGAAACCAAGTGCAAGTGCAGTGTCAGTTCCTGGACGTAATTGCATCCAGTAAGCAGCCCGGGCAGAAAGGAAATTGAGTCGTGGGTCGATGGAAATAATTTTAGTGCCACGTTTCATCATATCAATGATGGAGTGACCATAGAATCCATCTGGATTCGACCATAATGGCATTTTGCCCCAGAGTACCAGGTATTTAGGAACTGTATATCCAGGATGATCATACCGATCAGGGTAATGGCCAGCAAAGTCAATCTCTGGATAGCCCGCACCAAGGATATAGTCAGTGATAGCGCAGCGAGGGCCATAGCAGGACCAGCCGCTCAGCGGATAGCATACATTTGGAGTTTGCAGTGTGGAAAAACCTAGCGGATAGTAATACAGGCATGCTTCCCGGCCAGTTCCGCCGAATACGACGATAGACTCAGCACCGTAATTCTTTTTAAAGCCATTTACCTTCTCAACGATGATATCATAGGCTTCATCCCAGGTAATTTTCTCCCACTTATCTTTGCCGCGATTTTCCGGCGCACGCTTCATTGGGTAAATAATACGGTCAGGATGATGCACAAATTCCGGCAAAGTCAAGCAGCGTACGCATAGACGCCCTTGACTGATTGGATGCTCAGGATCACCCTCAACTTTCACAAGTTTGCCATCTTTTACATGAAGCTTCATACCGCAGCCTACCGGATGGTCTCCAGGAGGTGACCAACCACAAGTACGAACCGTATAACTACCGTCTGCGTGTTTTTCCATCCATTCTTTTTTCATTACCTCACCAACCCTTTCAGAAACTTCTTAACGTTAGAAACAATCCCACTATCAGCTTTACGAGACACCTCCCCAGACGTTTGGCGTACCAAAATATTCCCTTGGCTGAATGTATCATTACTCCTGTACTTACGCGTACTGAGTGTAGCCTGTTGAAATGGTTTGCCTGTGTCGTCCGGTTACTAGTAGTGCATAAAGCATGCCAATTTACTAAAAACTCAATAAAACGGCTAATTAGCTGGATTGTTCTATTACCAGTTAAAGTGTTCGTAATCTTCTTTTGAGAACAAGAACTCTTTACTTACGCGTACATAATACGGATGAAGCATATATTAGCTGTGCAATCCGTTTTTGCGACATAGTGTCATTATGGGATCATATTAATCTTTTCTTTTGTACGATCACAATAGTACGCTAAGTAAATTTAACTAAGAAAACATGGCCTGTGGTTAATTGCGATCAGAAAGACAGCTGCCTCTTAGGCACAGAAACAAACATCTTTCTATCTTTGGCTTCCCCGATCGCAATCAACCTATGATCTTGCGGAGCACCATACCTTCCAATTAAATGTTAATTACTAGTTTTTCGTAAATTTGGGACTGGAATAGTTCTGTCCTGGTTTACGAGCTGATGCTGGGATTTTTGGTTTTTCAGTTTGCTCCTTTGGAGCCTGTTGAGATTTTTCTTCAGTAGTTTTGTTTTCTGACATAACATCACCTCCTTTACACAAGTTTTGTTATGCAACAAACGTGCCAATTCATTTTAAGTCTTAGAAACCCTGCATTTTTCTAGGTTTTCAGAGTTTTTTGTGAAAATAAAATAACTGAACGATAATCTATTTTTAGGAAATTGAAATCATTGAAATCGCCTTACAGTCTTAGAGTTTAACAAAAATTCTGCTATCCATTTTTGAGAGTGTAATATCAATTTAGGATTATTAATAATCCTACTAACCTGTTTTAGTGGATATCAAGCCCAATATTTATATAAAAAAAAGTCCCCACCTTATGTGGAGACTTCTCTGTTAACGTTACAAATTAATATTCGATATTATAATCCTTAAGTTTTCGATATAGCGTCGACCGACTAATCCCCAAAATTTCCGCTGCTTGGGGTACATAGTTGTTTGAATGCGCAAGGGCAGTCTCTATGGCAGCTTTCTCAAGGTTTTCCAAACATAGCATCTCGCCGATATTACCTTTATTATTAATACTATCATCAAGTTTTACCGGACAAGTTTCGAGAATGATATAGTTCGGTAAATTTTCAGGCTTAATTAGGCCATCTTGGGTAGTATTGACTGCATAGATTATCGCGTTTTGGAGTTGCCGCACATTACCTGGCCAGCCATATTCACTAATTTTTTTCTGAGCGGCAGAACTTATTTGCGGTGTCTTCCAACCATATTTCTGGCAATACTTTTCAATAAAATATTGACTAAGTACCAAAACATCATTACCCCGATTCCTAAGTGGAGGAACATCAATGGTTAGGACAGACAGTCGAAAATAGAGATCTTCTCGAAATAAGTTTTCCTTTACCATTTTATAGAGGTTTTTGTTTGTGGCAGCAACTAATCTAAAGTCTACTTTTTTATAACGACTGCCGCCTACACGCATTATTTGTTTATCTTCCAGTGCACGAAGTAATACAGCTTGAAGTTCTAGCGGCATATCACCAATTTCATCAAGAAAAAGTGTACCACCGTGAGCAAGTTCAATTTTACCAGGTCTGCCGTTCCGTTCTGCTCCGGTAAAACTGCCACCTTCATAACCAAATAATTCACTGCCGATTAACTCCTTGGGCATTGCCGCGCAATTCACTGCCATAAATGGTCCTTGCGGTCGATTTACATTATGAATAGCCTGCGCATACAATTCTTTTCCTGTACCACTTTCCCCTATTATTAAAATATTTTCCGGTGAACTGGCAAATCGCTGAGCCAATACTAAACTCTTTTTGAACTCCTTATCTTCGCTTACAATATCTTCAAACGTATATACATCCGGATTGCTTATTTTTTTATTCTGTTGAGCAGCACCTTTTTCATTGGGACTAATTTTCAAAACAATTGAATCTAATTCTTGGGTATCCTGATTTATTACCGGCCGAACCGACAGATGATACAACCACTTATCGGCACCAACATATAACTTTTCTTCAAGAGTAAAATTCTCGCCCTTTTCAGCTATGGACATTACATTTGAATTACGATCAAGAAACTCACTTATATTCCTGTCAAGCGTTTGTTTCGGACTTAACTTCAGCATATGCATTCCGGCCGGATTAATATGCATAATAAAGCCATGTTTGTCCACTATTATTATTCCCTCATCAATAAACGCGGAAGTTGCATTTAGCGTGCTGTGAACAGCTATGAGCTTATCCCGGGTGGTTTGCAGTTCTTTATTGGCCATTTCTGCCGTTCTTTTTGCGCTCTCCAAGCTCTTTGTTGTTTTATTTAATTCAATCTGAGTTTCTACAGCGGTTGCCAAAGAAGTCACCAAACCCAAACTATACATTCCCATCCTTCTAAGGGTATCTTCATCAGGAGTGTTAAGCAACGGCTGGCTCACTAACACTAACGCCGCCTGGATGTCACCGCTGTCGTCTTTTATCGGTGCAGCCGTGGCAATACTATTTTGAAATGCTACACAATAATGTTCCGGCCCCAATAATTGTACCGGTCGTTTAAGCCGCAGACACAATTCATGAGCAGTTGTGCCTTCCGCTTCTTCATTGGCAATAACGCCTGTCCTTGAATAGTATTCAGGAAGTGTGCTAAAATTCTCAAAACTTCCCTCATGAAGTAATATAACACCATTATTGTCTAGCAAATAAAATATGTAGCCGCATGCAAGAATCATTTCTTTAAAAGACTGAGATAATGATCTAGTGATCTCGATAAGCATATGGTTTTTTTCAAAAATTCCCGATAATTGTTGCAAGTCTACATGGCTTCCGGTTGCAACCGAATAAGGATTAACCCCCCTATTACGCGACCTAATCCAAGAGGCAGCAACATCCTGATCCATATAAGGATGTTGGTGTGGATCCTCCAATTGATTCTGTAAAAACTCCTCCTTACACCTAAGGATAGCTTGCCACCGCTCTTGAAATAATAGTTCCTTTTTAAAAGCTGATTGTTCCGTTGTTGAAGGTGAACTAGCATTCGTGTAATGTGTAACTGCCACTTACAATCCCTCCAGCAAAATTTTGTCCTAGCAATATAAAAAAAGAGCAGTCTAGGTTACTAGACTCTCCTTCGCACAATTGGGCAGGCATAAAAATTGCTTTTCATACCTCTAGGTCATCACTTCCGCATGGGAAATGCAGACTCGGATTCGTCTTTTGTAATAATTCTTGCATAAAGCGACAATATCCTTCATAAAAAGCAGTTTTAATATATTTATTTTTTTTAAGAAATTGCAAGCAATATTTCAAATACTATCGTCTATTATGCTATTAACTTATCACCCTGGTATTTGATAGGCCAAATGCTCTTTTTTTATTTCCTTAAGCTTTTGCTTTGCTTCTTCAGCCGTCTTTCCCAGACAACGACTGCCCTTACTTACCATGTCCAATAATACGTATTCACCTTTTGAAAATATAATTGTTTCTTCACCAAAACCTGAACTTGTAAAAGAAGGATAATCCATAGTAACCTCCGCACCCTTTACTCTAGTGTCGTTTAAATAATTGGTTCACTTTTAGGCGCTGTATGCCATTTGCACGTTTTTGTCTGCCCATCTTGCGAAGGCTTTTTGTGTTTGTTGCAAGGATTTGCACACATCGCTTCAATATATAAGCACATTACGGTTGGCCGCTCCTTGGGTGGCGGTAACGTAGCACCGCATTTTTTGCAGTACTTAAGTTCTGGAAAGGTATAGTGCCCGCATTCACCGCATTTAACCGGTTTTTCTTTAGGCGGCTTGCATCCTCCGCAGTACGGATTGCAGGACCAACACACAACTACACGCCCCCCCTGAACTCGCTAAACAACAACTAGCTTAATAACGCCTTTACCGTTTTCTTACATTTGAAATATTAACAGTTACTGCAGCCTTGCCCTCGGCCAGCTTGTGCCTCCATGTGACTCAGAGCCGATAAAAGAGTAGTTCTTAAATGTATGACATGAGAGGTTTCAGGATAAGAAGCATCCGCCATCTTAAAAATGTCTTGCAGTTTACCTTTTAGTTCTTCGTGAGACTGGTAGGTCTCTAAATCCATTGCCAGTTTGCTAACCGAACTAGTCCGACCACCCTTTTTCAATTTATCCCATAATGCCGTTGCATCAATAAGTGTAAAAGCCATTATATACACACTCCTTTACTAATATGAGTATTACATTGATGTAGCATAGCGTCAAGAATCAAAAGAAGACAACCAATGCACCGCTGTCTCATTTTGAGACTGCTTTTTTTCACAAAAAGATTGCATGTCTAAAATTCCAGAATAATCACACATCTTTGTTCTGACTATTGCTAATATGCTCTGTCTCAAATTAAGACATTTCAATCACACTACCTATCAGTAGCATCCGTCGCCGTTGCAGTGATAAGTATCGCTCCTATTTACGCTGTATACCAAATCCTTATTTTAGACTGCCTTGTTGTCTAAACTTCCCTGGCAGCTGCTACCAGCCCCCGCTACACAAGCAAAACAATGATGCCCTGTTTGATAGATTTTCCTACTAGCTCTTCACCGCTAATTTTTATATCGTAACCCCTTAACTATTTGTATTTCATTATCTAACAACGTAATCTGATTGGCTTTTGTTTCCTGTCCCCCTGGATAAAGTGTCTCTGCTACCAATCGATTAAGATCCAAATTCATATTTTCTTCCACACCTTTACACCTCAAATTACTATATTAAATAGGCTACGATTGCAAATCACACTCTTTTTTTTGCAATCGCAGCAACTAGAAGTTTAAAATTTGCTCATTATAAACATTTGGCACGAATATTGCTTAATATACATATAAACACATAATTTTCTGCTTATACGTCGCAAAATAAAAAAAATGATACTATACGTATCATTTTGAATATGGGGGGGGTAATTTCATGGTCTTCTTAAGTAAATCCACAGCAAAGGACTATTCCAGCGATATCAATACATATCTAGCTCTTAATCAACAACTTCATCGCAAACAGCGACTCCTCGCCCAAACGCCGCCTGGCCGGCAACGGGAGGCATTAATTCAGACTATTGCTGATATTAAACGAGAAGTAAAAGAATTAAATAAAAATCTGAATAGAATAATAGCTTAAAAATTGGACTGACAGCACTAAACTAATCAATAATTGCGGTTACCGGGGCAGATGTTTGCAAGCCCATCTCTTCCAAAAACTCTATTGTCCGCGTGGGTAACTTAACATCAGAATCATATTTTCCTACAACCTGCAGAGTGCTCAGTACAGGCAACAAACTGGCAAGATCTACTGGCAAATCAATATCAGGAATCATTTCAACCAAGTTCATTGGAATATCACGTTCCACAGCTTTTCGTGCAATCATATCCAAAGCAGTCACACCGTCTAAATTGTAGAAAACCCCATTAAAGGAAAAGGGCGTGGAATAAGTATACCCAATTAGATTAAATCCGCCTTCTTGGTCAACAGACTCTATTATTCCTGCGCCAATAGTTGGATTTACTATTTTGGTCTGTTTTGCACACTGGAAAGCTTCATCACTAGTTGCTATTAACTCAAGCGTCTTTACTGCTTTACGAATGGTAGAAGGCTGAAGCGCCGGAGTATCTCCACCCACGATAAATGCACTATCCGCTAACCTTTGGTCAGCTCTGTCCTTAAATATGTAATCGATTGCATATTGCATTCCTTGATCAAACGATTGCCCTTTATCGGCAAAAATTTCTTTTACCGTGTTTTTGCCAAATTCTGCCTCGATCCTTTTGTTAAAATAGTCCTTATTACCATTCCGGTTTATACAAATATAAACATCACAGCAATTTGCAGCAATGCAGCTTTCGATCACATCTAATAAGGAAGCTTCATAAAATTGCGCTGCTTCTTCCACTGTAAAAATGCCACCGCGTTCTGTTGTAAGCCGAGTCTTATTTTCCCCAACCTTTGGCACCTTCGTAAATATAATAATTGCGTTTTTCAAAGAAATATCCCCCCAATTTGCTATTCTCATTATCTATAATTCTTTTAAGATATGCATAAAACATGCCAAAGCCAAAACACAGTATATTGGGATATACAAACAAGTAACACCCTAAATGTTGTGGTTGCTTTCTTAGAACAGTTGATTTATTTTGGGATTTTTCCCATTTTAAGACCAACTTCCTTTATGATCTTGCTGTAGCTTTAATCGAGTTAGCGCGTCTAAAGCACCAAGCGGTTCGTCCAAAAGTAAAATATCCGGTCGGTTACTAATGCACGGGCAACCGCAACTCTTTGAGGCATACCACCTGCTAACTGCCCCGAATATCCTTTTTTAAAACTATCAAGTCCGACAAGCTTAAGGTGTTCGATAATAAGCTTATCCCATTCTTCCTTTGTTCCCGTTTGCAGTGCAAACTCACATGCGTCTTCGGAAGGACTGTATACTAAATGTATTTCACATTATTTCCTTGCTTCTTCTATTATATTGCTATTATATAATAGAAGAAACAAAGATTGCAAGTTAGAATTAATTTGCAATCTTTGTTTCTTCTTTACTAATCACTTATATCTTCTTCAGATCAGGGAGTAAAAAGCAACGGAAAATATTAACAATTCGCAAAACGTGAAATTGTGCTGTCTGTTACCAGGGCAGCAAATAAAGATTCGGAGGATTTGTATGCTCAGAAGCAATCACATGGTCCTTAACGGTTTCCTGTACTTCATGATACTGACCCTCGGCATCGCCGCCAGTATCGCCGGCCTAGTAAACAAGTACATCGCGGACGGATTTTCCGTAGAAAACTATGTCATCGGCTATTGCTTCACTGTATACTCGATAGCCTACGCCATCTCCGTTTTCAGCGTCGGGTGGATGCTGGAGAAGTTCAGTGTCCGCAACCTGCTGCGGGCTTACTGCTCACTTGCCGCGTTGGCGATAATCTGTTTCGCCAACGCGCCCTCTCTGGTCGTCTTTACGGTCTTCCTGTTCTTCTTCGGCTGTGGCATGGGCATCCTGCTGCCGTCAGCCTTTCACGTCACCCTGCTTCTTTATGACGCCAAAGTCAGGGCGGCAAAATCTATCGCCGTCACCTTTTTCTATGCCGTCGGCTCGATTGCCGGACCGATGTTAGCCGGCCTGGCGCTGGACCGGGGCGTCACTTGGCAGGGAGTATACTATGCGCTCACAGTTATGTTGCTGGCCGTTATTGCCGGCACCTTCCTCCCCCAGTTGAAAAACTTCGCGCCAAAAAAAGCCAGCCGCAACGAAGCAGAAGTCGTCTGGAGCATCAATGTTTTTCTGGCAGGCCTGTCGGTATTCTGCTTCATGATATCTGAATTCATCTTCGGCTACTGGATTATACAGTACCTGATGGACCGCCTGGCGGTCGGCGTAGTCATGGCAAGCGCCGCCCTTTCGCTTTGGTGGACCTGTATTACGACCGGGCGTCTGGCCGGCAGCTTCATCCTGTCCAGGATATCGCTAGCCAAATACATCATCGTCAGCGCAACTATCGCCAGTATTGCCTATCTCGGCCTGTTGGGCGCAGCGACCTACGTACAGGCGATGGTGCTGATCGGTATAAAGGGCTTCGCGTATTCGAGCCTTTACCCCACCCTTATTTCCTTTGGCACCTTCCAGACCCCCAAGCCCTCTCCCCGCACGACCTCCTTCTTCCTCGCCTCCGGCTCGGCTGGTATCATATTTTCCGTCCTCTTGTCCAGTTCCCTTAAGAAATACTTCGATTACGAAGTCGTACTGGCCGTCGGTGCCTTACTCATAGCCGCGGTAGCCGTAGTAACCGCCATCGTCGCCTACAGAAACAAAAAACACACCCTTACGCTAGGTGATCCAGTTCAATAGTCAGGATCACCCGTAAAACGGGTGGCTTGCTCGCCCCTATAAGGGGCAATTACCGGCCAGCGCCTAAAGACGCTGGCTTTCACTTCGTTCAAGCCTTAATACCTTTGACTCGTTGCTACCCTTAAAAGGGTTTTTGTATTACCTGCTACCCCTTAAAGGGGTCCTCATACTCTTTGACACTCAATTTATCTAGTACTATGTCATGTTTTTTTTGCTCTTCAATATACTTTTTTATTGTTGCTTCATTAAGACCTACCGTACTTACATAATAGCCTTCTGACCAAAAATGCCTATTCCCAAACTTGTACTTCAGATTTGCATGCTTATCAAACATCATTAATGCACTTTTCCCTTTCAGGTAGCCCATAAATGCCGATACGCTAATCTTTGGTGGTATACTCACCAGCATACCTACATTATACCGAATAAGGTGATTTTTTGTATAACTTCTGTTTCCGCACCCGCATAGCGGGTGGTTTATTGTGGAGCGCAAAAGGCACGCGCTCCACTGGCTGAAGCCAATAATCAAGGGAGCAAAGAACCGTCCCCTCGCTTCCTTTTGCCGGCTTTTGCCCCTCATATTATTGTGCACTCGTGAGTTCATTCCATTTTGAGATCAGAAGAACGTCCCATGACACATTACCAAACAAACTACTATTTCATCGATTGACATGTAGCGCAGAATGCCGTGCACGTCTCATCCTCCTGCATATGGCCTGCACCCCATTCCGCCAAGTTCACTAAGGGTGGGATAATGCTTTTACCCTTGTCAGTCAGCGTGTATTCAACTCTGGGCGGAACTTCATTGTACTGTTCACGATGGACAATTCCGGACGCTTCTAATTCTTTTAGTGACTGTGCCAACATCATGTTTGTTACACCGGTCAACTTACGCTTAATACTGCTGTACCTTGTCGGCAGACCGCTGGCGAGCATACAGATTATTGGCAACTTCCACTTACCCCCTACAACATTGAGAGTATAGCGAATCGGGCAAAGTAGATTCTCTCCAGTATATGTTTCATCCATAGCCTTCTTGCTCATGTATATTCTCCTTTAGTATGGTATTTCATACTTTATCAATAAAAACTGCGTACTTGTTTTGAAATGATTTTATAATAAAATAATATCATAAAGCTAATCAAAGAACAAAAAAAGAATGTAAAGGAGCGATTTAGAATGAAAGAGGTTCTGGACTTTTTAAAAGAAAACAAGGTGTTTTATTTGGCAACAACAAACGGAGATCTGCCACATGTTCGGCCAATGGGGTTTGTAATGGAATATGACGGAAAACTGACTTTTTGTACTTCAAATCAAAAAGACATGTGCAAGCAGCTTGCGGCCAACCCTAATGTGGAAATCTGCTGTGTTGCTGCCAACTATGATACCCTTCGGATTTGTGGCAAGGCGGTGTTCTGCACTACGGAGGAAACACAACTGAAGGCTCTGGAAGTAATGCCTGCTCTCGGTAAAATGTTCGCCGTGGGCGATGGTAAGTTTGAGATATTCTGTTTGGACAATACCCAGGCAGTATGCCAAACAATGTCAGGCGAAAAGAAAATATTGGCTGTTTAAGCAGATGGGTAGCCAAAAAACAGCAAACTCCTCTCTTACTTGATACTGGTTTTGGTGCCAATCGACTTAGTAACCCTATGATATGGAGGATGAACTGATGAAAATATTAGGCATTTCTGGCAGCCCCGTACCCGAAAGCAACACTGATCGCTTAGTAATGCAGGTACTGAAATCAAGTGGATTAGACTTCGAATTTATAAAGCTGAGTAATCTTAATGTGCGGCCCTGCCTAGCCTGTAAAGCCTGCGTGGAAGATAATATCTGCAAAGTCAATGATGATTTTCCAGTACTGGCAAATAAAGTACGGGAAGCTCAGGCTCTCGTAATCGGCGGGTACACACCATATAGTGTTTTAGATGGTTTCACTAAAGCTTTTCTGGAAAGACTCTGGTCAATGCGGCATTTACATAGCCTGAATGCAAACAAATACGTTATCTCTATCATTTCAGGGTTATTTAAGGAAACAAGACAAGCAGCCCTAGGTGCCATAGCGATGGAACTTTACATGGAACAAATGCATCATGTAGCTGAGTTTGCTATCGAAGGAAATGTGCCTTGTCTCACATGTGGTTTTGGGGATGACTGCAAAAACAGCGGGATTCCCCATGTGTTTACTAACAAAATAAAAGCCTCCACAGAGCATTGTGTCGCTGTTGAGAATCAGCCAGTATGGGAAGAAGCCACAAAGACGGGCACCCTACTAGGTCAGTTTATCCGTGGTGAAATTGGTTCTATCCCTTGTATTAAGCCCAATTAATAATCAAGAGATCGGTGTATCAAGGTAATTAGAACAGACCTCATACAGCCGGTCGGCTAACGCATGATCGAACGTCTCGTACAAATGCTGGCGTTCCTTACAGATCCACATATAAAGTTAGCAGTAGTTATATATTCTCATCCCATTAACTGTGCTTATAGAAAGTGCCTCGTTTTCGTCCAGAAAACGAGGCATTACTATTTTGATATCAACATGTTATTTTAAAATATGCTGAACCAGATTAATGTCTCGGGGTTCATGCTTGACTTTTGATACGTTGACTTATTAATAATTTGTAATCTTATATAAAAGTCATCCATTAAAACAAGTCAAGCTTGACCCCTTTTACTCCCCACACTTATGCTCAGGGAGAAAGCAAATTGAGCACTGGTATCTACTTGAAAATTGCTCTACATTTACAAACAATATGGTCACCCTTCAACACCCGAGATGCAAAAGAACCGAACCGTCTTAGCTTCCAGGCATACCAGCGCGAGAACTAAAAGACAGCCATGTTAACTTACCTTGCAAAAGCAGTGTAAGCTACCAAACCCAATACCAGAACCACGCAAGCGATGTTAATAACAGTTTTTTGTGACAGGGGCTCTTTTTGTTCACTTTTCTGAAGAAAATCCATAGCCATTTTGTTATAGTCAGGTTCATCATCCACAATAAGCCTAATAATCGGCTTGCCACAATTCGGGCATATTTGAGCATCATCCGGGCATTCATAGCCGCAATAAGTGCATGTAATCATAGGAGCTCCTTTCTTAAGCGGAATGGTTATTGCTTGTAAACACGCCATACACAACAAACATTTACCTCTATTCTTTACCATAAAAAGCAAAAATCCTGCAAATATTTCTATTTCACTTAGTTATTTCGTTTTCAGTTATAAAACCTACACCATATGATGAATTTCCCAATAAATAAAAAAACGGTAAGGAAAACTTATCGCTAAGTCTCCTTACCATGTAACAATACCTTATTTATTTACTTACTCACCCGCACTTACTAAACCCGCAATTCCGGCAAATTACGCAGCCACCCTCATATTCAACCATCTTGCCGCATTCGGGGCAGGCGTTTCCATTTACAGAACAATGATTATCAGCTTCCCCCTTATCACCATTTTGCAATTTCATCACCTTCTCGATAACCTTGCCAATCGCATCCGGACAAGATAACACTTTTAAGTCTTGCTGCCTGATTGTCGAATGACAGCGTATGCCTTTTAGCTGATCGATGATCGAACCGGCACCGACTCCAGAACGCAGGGCAATCGATACCAGCCTGGCCGTAGCCTCAGATTGGGAAGGACAGCCGCCTGCCCGGCCGGTGTTGGTGAAGACCTCGCAGATTCCGTATTTATCATAGTTTACTGTGATAAATATAGTACCGCAGCCAATTTTGACTTTTTCGGTGAAACCTGTAGTTATTTCCGGCCTGGGTCTTGGTGCCAAAAAGCCTTGCTTAGCTTCGTCATGGTTTGGCTCGGTTGTTTCTTTTACATTGACTTTGCCGATATTAAGCACCTGCGAATCCCGGCTGCCGTCCCGGTAAATGGTTACCCCTTTGCAACCGGTCTCGTTGGCCAGGTTAAAAACTTCTTTGACATCTTCCCTGGTTGCTTTGCTGCAGAGATTAACGGTCTTCGAGACAGCATTATCGGTATATTTCTGGAAGGTGGCCTGCATTTTTACATGCCACTCCGGCGAAATATCATGAGCGGTAACAAAGACCTCCTGGAGCCCTTGTGGTATCTCAGCAAGCCCTTTTATTGAGCCTTTAGTGGCAATTGTCCGCATTAACTTGTCACTATAGAATTGACCGTCGATTGCCGCTTGCTTGAAAAAGGGATTAGTTTCGATTAATTCGTCATTATCCATGACATTTCTTATGTAAGACAAAGCAAATACGGGTTCAATACCGCTTGAAACACCGGCAATGATACTTAATGTGCCTGTTGGGGCAATGGTAGTAGTTGTTGCATTGCGTATTTTAATACCTTGCTGGTGATAGATGCTTTTTTCAAAATTAGGAAATACCCCTCTTTGCTCAGCCAACTCCATTGACGCTTTTCTGGCTTGTTCCTGGATAAAGCGCATGAGCTCATCGGCCAGGTGTAATGCCTGCTGCGAATTATAGGGAATACGCAGCCGACACAGCAGATCTGCCCAGCCCATAATGCCGAGACCGATCTTCCGGTTGCCTTTTGTCATCAATTCGATTTCGGGCAACGGATATTTATTAATATCAATGACATTATCCAGGAAGTGCACGGCTTTTTTGACAACTGCACCAATTCTATCAAAATCAACAGCAAGCTGGCTGCCGGTGTTCTTTATCATCAAGCTTAGGTTTATCGAACCGAGATTGCACGACTCGTAAGGCAGCAGTGGCTGTTCGCCACAAGGGTTGGTGCTTTCAATCGCACCCAGCTCGGGGGTCACATTATCCTGGTTGAGGCGATCCAAAAAAATGATTCCCGGCTCGCCATTGCTCCAGGCCATATCCACAATAACATCAAATACTTCGCTGGCATTCAATTTCCCTACTACCGTTTTTTTATGCGGGTCTATCAGCTCATATTCCTGGTTTTCTGCTGCAGCTTTCATAAAGGCTTCGGTAATGCCTACACTAATATTAAAATTGGTAATATCGGCATTGTCCTTTTTGCAGGTGATGAATTCCATAATATCAGGATGGTCAACCCTAAGAATGCCCATATTGGCGCCTCTGCGCGTTCCACCCTGTTTTACCGCTTCGGTGGCAGCATTAAATACCTTCATAAAGCTAATCGGACCGCTGGCAACTCCCCCAGTGGAATTTACTGCTGCACCCTTTTGACGCAGCCGCGAAAAACTAAAACCGGTTCCGCCACCGCTTTTGTGAATCATAGCAGCATTTTTTAGTGCTTCGAAGATGCCTTCCATAGTGTCTTCAATTGGCAGTACAAAGCATGCGCTTAATTGTCCCAAAGGCCTGCCGGCATTCATAAGGGTCGGTGAATTCGGCAGAAACTCCAGACTTGTCATCATTTCATAGAATTCCTGCTCAATGCTTTGCACCTCTACCATCGAAACATAGGAAGCATCTGCACTGGCGACAGCTTTGGCAACTCTGCGGAACATCCCGTCAACATCTTCTAAAAACCGGCCAGTTTCATCTTTTGATAAATAACGCTTTTCCAAAACCTTAACAGCATTATCCGATATATTCATACAGCACCCCCGCGAAACACAATATTTAGTATGTTTGTTTTTTATCTATACAATATATTGTAGCGTTTATGATTTAAACAAGTCAAGAAAGCATCCTGCCTCTTACCGGCAACAGGAAAGAGCTACCACGCAAAAAGTTACCAGTTTTCTCGTTAAACAGCTAAAAATCAAAAAATATTCTTACCTAAAAAATACACTGTTTTATCACTATATATGCACTATGCTTCAGTAAAAAAAGTACCTCGCAAAAAAACAGCGAGGTTACATTTCTATTATGTGTCCGTCTATCTTTCCATTTTCGTCTATTTCCAGAATGCCAAAACTTGGCTGCGTCCCGCCCCGCGGCGAGGCGGGACTGCCGGGATTGAAGATTAAGACTCCTTCGTGGCAGCTGTTGTACGGCATATGGGTATGACCAAAGACCACCACATCGGCCTCATACTCAACACTCCAACATCGTAGCTGCTCCACACCGTGTTTTACAGTATAAGAGTGTCCATGTGTTATCCAGATGAGTTTGCCGGCAATTTCCACATATTCATCAGGCGGCACCGCTTTCGTGCGGTCACAATTACCGGCAACAACAGTTACTGGTAAGCCTGTTAATTCTCTTAGCCGCCAGCCATCTTGGTAGTAGTCCCCGGCATGAAACCATTGCTCAACCGTTCCAGCAGCGGCAATGACTTTTTTCAGCATATAAATGTCGCCATGTGTATCACTGACAACACCAATTCTCATTTTTCCAGCACCACCAATTGTTTTACTAATTCCTGTATCGCCCGCCCTCGGTGACTAATCTTATTTTTTTCTGTCCCCGACATTTCCGCTAAGGTGCAGTTCAATGCAGGGTAAAACAGTAACGGATCATAGCCAAAACCATTAGCTCCGCGCGGCTCAGTCAGAAGAATGCCTTCTACCGTACCATCAGCGGTACACCATACTTTCTCATTATCCGCAAGTACCAACACACAGCGAAAACGACCTGTACGTTGCTTTGCCGCTACCCCGTCCAACTGGTGCAGGAGTTTTTGGTTATTTTCCTCATCGCTGGCATCTTCACCAGCATACCTGGCAGAATAAACCCCAGGTGCACCATTGAGAAAATCAACCTCCAAGCCCGAGTCATCAGCCAAACACAATTTGCCTGTCATCTGCGCATAAAATTTAGCTTTAAAGCAAGCATTTTCCGCAAAGGTTTGACCATCTTCCGGTGCTTCCGGAAAGTCTCCCAAATCAGCTAGCGATAGCACGTTAAACGGCAGTCCGTTTAGCGCCTCCTTAAACTCAGCCACTTTTCCGGCATTTTTAGTGGCAACAATAATCTCTTGTATCGCTTTTGCCACGTCTACCCCTCCCGGCCAACTTTCCACGAAAGTGGCCCAAGTGTCTCTTTTTGAATATCAAGTAACTCATTAATACCTTGACTGCCTACTGCCAACATCTCAATTAACTGTTGCTGCGCAAAGGTTCCCTTTTCTCCGGTTCCTTGCACTTCCACAAACTGACCACTTCCGGTCATAACCAGGTTCATGTCAACAATGGCCGTCGAATCTTCGCTATAGCATAAGTCAAGATAAACACCGTCCGGTAGGACTCCTACACTAACTGCAGCTAAAAAGTCTTTCACTGGAAACGGCTTGGTACTATCTCCCCATATGCTATCAATAGCATCAACCAGCGCAACAAACGATCCAGTAATTGCCGCAGTCCGTGTACCGCCATCAGCTTGAATAACATCACAGTCCAGCCAGATCGTTTTTTCTCCGAGTGCTTTAAGATCAATAACACTTCGCAACGCCCGACCGATTAAGCGTTGAATTTCATGGGTGCGGCCAGTCTGTTTGCCTTTGGCTGATTCTCTGATATTACGGCTTTGGGTTGAACGAGGCAAGAGTGAATACTCGGCGCTTACCCAGCCTTCGCCTGATCCTTTTAAAAACGGGGGCACTCTTTCTTCAACCGTGGCGGCACAAATAACCTTCGTATCACCAAATTCAACAAGCACAGACCCTTCGGCATATTTTAGATAATTACGAGTAATTTTTACTTTTCGCATTTCATTGGCTGAACGTCCATCTGCTCTGGTCATAATGACCTCCTTAGTTTTTCGCTATTATATTTAGATTTGTTGTAGTGCATCTTGTTCTTTATCCTGTAGGAAATAATGGTCGTGTCGGCCTTCTTTCTTGGCCTTATGTACAGCATCTTTGGCGTGACTTTGGCAGGTACTGCAACTATGTCTGGGAATAATGGCGGCAAATGCTGATTTTACTCCAAATGAATAGCCTTCCGCCTGGGTCGAAACAGTCTGATATCCCTGGCAATGCCGGCAAATTCTTACCGTCTCATTTTGCTGTTCTCGAATACCGCTGTCATCGTAATAAATGCTCCGGCGACGCTGCCAATAGTCTCCGGCTTGCGCTATGGCTTCACGCCGAAGCGCATCCCGCTTACTCCAAATATCCTGCCACTTGCCGACTAATTGGGCAATATACCTGGTATTATCCTCAGATTGCCGCGGGCAACGGGCAATATCAGGTTCGATCACCCGACTATAATCAAGGCCAGCCATAGCCAGAATAATGCCAGTATTAACATAAGGCAGCGCATCTTCAATCGAGTAACCGCCCTCAAGCACGGCGATATCGGCATTTAGTTTTTCAGCAAGCCGCGCATAGCCTTGTGCCGTAATTGCCATATTTGCCAGTGGATCACTATAATGATTATCCTGCCCGGCAGAGTTAATAATAATGTCCGGCCGGAAATCTTCCAGCACCGGCAACACCAGATTATCCAGCACATAATGTAGCCCGACATCCGTAGTACCCGGCGGCAACGGAATATTGACGGTTGAGCACAAGGCAGCAGGACTGCCAAGTTCCGTAATGGCTCCCGTTCCCGGGTAAAGTGTCCGTCCATCCTGATGAAAAGAGATAAATAACGTATTCGGATCATGATAAAAAATATCCTGGGTTCCATCCCCATGATGCACGTCGGTATCAACAATCGCAATCTTGTTGAGTCCGTAATGCCGCCGCAGATATTCTACCATGATAGCTTCGATATTGATGGTGCAAAAGCCCCTTGTACCATGCACTACCCGCATAGCATGATGTCCGGGCGGTCGCACTAATGCAAACGCATTGGTGACCGCCCTGCGCATCACGGCTTCGGCAGCAGTTATTGCCCCGCCTGCCGACACCAGATGAGCATCGGTAATAAGGGAAGCAATATCAGGTACACCAATATGAACGCGCTGTGCATCCTCGATCTTAGCCAGCCCAGGACGATATTCTTTGATAGTCGGCAAATCCAGCAAACCCTCTTCTACAATCTGATCCCGGGTATAAAGCAGGCGTTCTTCCCGTTCCGGGTGTGATGGAGTAATGGCCCAGTCAAAGGCCGGAAAGAAAACCAGCCCCAGTAATTTATTGTTCATCGCCAAGCCTCCCCGCCTGTACTGCTGTTAGCACACCTGGTTTTAGCTGCAGTTTGCAGGTCATGATTTTGCCAATAGTATTAAAGCCACGAATGACATTAAATTCTTCTTCATATACTCTTTCACTAACAGTCGCCGCTTCGGTTATGCCGCCAGTAACCGCACGCTCAGCCAGATGGGTTTCGGCTGCCGCCCAAGCTTCAACCAAACTAAACCGGCGTTTGTCTATAGCCCGCTTGATGCCTAGTTCCGGTACAGTATAATACCCCTCTGCGCTATCTGCTCTGAGCGTAATCTCGGTTGTTGACCGGGCAGAGGCTGCCCCAATAGCATTAGCCACCATGTGACCAGTAGGCACTTGCCAGGGTAGACTGAGCTCTTCTGCAATCATTGGCACCAGCCCCATCGCCGCACCACCAACACCAATAACCAGTTCAGGACTAAACGCTGTACCATGAACAATATCTTCCACTTTGTACACTGGTCTTGTAGCCTGCTCCTTCAACATCGCAGTGATTGCCTGGCACACAGTATCACTTGCCACACGCAAGGTCTCCCACGCTGCATCCTCAGGAGTTTGATCATCAGCAGCCACAATAGACATAGCGCGTCTTGCGAGTACCTCGTCGCCATAATCAATCAACCCGGCAACCCTAAGCGCATCGGTTACCGTAGGTTCTACACCACCACAGGCCATGGCCGACCCGCGGCGCATAGGCCCGACAAGCAAGGAGCCATCTTGACGCCGGACATAGCTGTCACCACCTATACCAACCGAGCTTAGCCAAAACGAGCGCACTGCCGTGGGATAGCCGTTAACACTGGCTCCGCCTGCAGCCACTAGCGGCACACCGTTTTGCCACAGAGCTATATCGGTGCTGGTGCCGCCGATATCTAAGGAAACTGCAGGTTCGTCCAGGTTGGTCAGTGCCATTATCCCCAGCACGCTAGCTGCCGGACCGGTAAAAACAGCCTCTACCGGCCTTGCTTTGGCTGCTGCTAGGGGCAAGGTGCCGCCATCCGCTTTTAATATATATACTGGCGCAATAATACCGCGTTCAGCAATTGCAGCTTCCATAGCTGCCGCAAAATCAGAAAAGATGTGCCATACAGCCGAATTATAGTAGGCTGAATTAATCCGTCTGAGGTAATTTAGTGAACCTGACAGTTCAGCACCTACCGTTATATGGGCTGGCTGCAGATATTCCTGTACCCAGCCGGCTACCTGCTGTTCCTGCTCCGGATTGCGTACCGCAAACTTGCCAACAACAGCCGCTACTTCAGTACCTGCAAGCTTGCGGCAAGAAGCGATTACCTCTTCCTTGATCGGCGCCGCCTTCTCCCGCCCACGGTGGTCGGTATAGCCAGTTAAGAGGTGCGGCTGGCCTGGCGTCATCCCTTCCAGGTTAAGTCCTGGCCCAGGAAGTAATAACAAAGCGACTTTGGCAATTTTACCTTCGATTAGTGCATTAGTCACAATGGTTGTCGACAAATCTACCCGCTTAATAGCAGCCCGACTCAGACTCCCAAGCACCTTATCAATAACCGTTATAATGCCACGCAACAATTCTCCATGTGTCGTCGGTGTCTTGGCCGCTGCCAAAACCTTACCTTCCTTAATGACTACAGCATCAGTAAAGGTTCCACCCACATCAATTCCCAGCAGCATATTGTTCGCCTCCAAATCATCTTGGGTCAGCTATTTCCCCTCATATACCGCGCAACCAATGGCACCGTTCAGTTGGGGATGCTTAGGTATAATAACCTCTATCCCCATTTCCCGGGTAATAAATTTCTGGATAGCCCCACCAAGTGCAACGCCACCTGTAAAAACAAGTTTGTCACTCTTTAGCGCACCAAGCATAGGTCTTATGCGTTTATAAATGGTATAGTTAACGCCGGCAGCTAGTTCAGCCGTACTGTATCCCTCGACAATCCGCCCAATCAGCTCTGATTCACCAAAGATTGCACAGGTGGCGCTAAGTTCCACCGGACTCTCGCTATAGCCAGCCAGCTCCTCTAAACTAATATCAAGCACTCCAGCCATATTTTCCAGATACCTGCCAGTGCTTGCAGCGCACTTGTCATTTGTCTGGAAATCTACCATTCTGCCTTTACGAACTTTGATTACCTTGCTATCCTGACCGCCTAAATCCAGCAGCGTAAAGTCAGTCAGTCCCGTCTGCGCTATAGCGCCCAGCATGTGAGCCTTTAGCTCAGGAATTACAGTAGCACCAACAATATCAATCGTATTACGCCCATAGCCGGTGGCTGTCAGTTTGGCAGCCTCAGGAAATCCGAGCGCAGCAAAGTTCACTACCAGTCCGGTCTCAGAACGTTGGCCGTAATCCCGGTAAAATTTAGCTGTCTCGTAGATGTTTGCCGTATTAAGTTGTTTGGCGTCATCCAGCATGACCAGTTTCACACTACGACTACCCAAATCTATGCCACAGCGCATGGTCATCCTCCTCACTCAGCGCAGCATTTCCAAAAAGCCTTCTATCCGCAATTTGGTCCTGGCGTCTACTTTCCCCGGTTTGTCTCCTTCAATTGTCAAAATAGGTATATCAAGCTTCTCCCGCAGAATCATATCCTCAATCTGCCGGAAACAAAAACTCTGTACATAGTGGATCAGTCCATCCAGATTGCGCCGCTCAATTTCAGCCTCAATATCCTTTATGCGGCCAAACACCCCATACGGATAGGTATACAATTGGTATTGCTCCACAATATCTTCTGTGAAATACGGCATGGCAAACTGCCGCTGCACCTCATTATATACGCTGCGCGCACCCATGGTTTCCAAATAAGGATATAAATCGGTGAAAATCGGCGGTACACCGATAAAACCGAGCCGAAGTTCATCGGCATATTCAGAAGCATCTGCCGTCTCTTGCAAAAACTGTTCAACATCAGCGGCATAAAGCTCTGTATCACCATTAAAATCGCTACAGCTTACTTGGTATAAATGATTATGAAAGCCGCTTACCGTATTGTCCTGCCAAGTACGCCGGTCAATTTCAGCCACGCGCAGACGCAGTTTATCAAGCTTACGCTTAACGCTATATACGGCTTCCCATTTCGTTCCTAACGTGGTCATCAATTTTTCCATTTGTAATTTCAAAAGGTCATAATCGCGATCAAAAGGATACGCAAACGGAATGGTTTCTATGCCCGCCAGTTGATAGGTCTCCATCAGAGCATGGGTATTACTGCAATCACCTTGGGTAACCGCAATAACCTTATCAATACCGCCAAAGCTGTCATTAAGTTCCTTATTTACCATTACTGCATATAATCCCTTTATCCAGCCGCAAATATTTCGCGGATATCCGGCTTCCTCAGCAGTTTCCACCATGCGACTGGCTTCGGGACTGGTAATAAATATATTGTTAAGATCTACAGGAACATGTCCTGCCGCTAAAATGATCTCTACCGGCACAGTAGTCGTTATGCCGATGCGGGCCATAGCAATCAGCCTCCTAGATATTTAAAACAGAGGATAGCAAGTCCTACCCTCTGTCTTTTTGATATAGAAAACACGGCTTGCGCCGAGCCTTTGGCGACAGCGGGAGCCGCTGTTGCCCTTATCCTGTTCTTAAGAAAGTTATACTTTCTGTTAGGGGAAAATTGATTATTGCGCGACCGCTTTTTGTACAGCTAATCCGTAATTTTTAATAATAACGATAGGCGTCTTTTGACTGGCGTTCCCAAAGGGGTTATTGATAAGAATTTGCGCGACTTCCTTAGGAACCAAGCCTTGGGTTGCCCCTAACACGGCCGCCCGCTTAAGGTCATTGACATCGGCTACAACCGCTCCATAACAACCTAAACGCTGTTTGATGGCTTCGGCTACGCCATTCGGGTCAGCCGGTCCATATACTAGACACTTATCGAAGGGAGGCATCGTGCCGGTAACGTCGTCAATCAATGCTGCCTGTTCACCAGCCAGTTCATAGAACAGACCCCTTCTCCCTACTAATTTGCCTAACATACCAACAAACAATGCCCAGGCTACCCGCCAACTGCCTTCGGCATTCATAGCAGACTGCATGCCATAAGCACTTGCCAAGCTTCCTTCCTTAGGGATAAACCGGCAAAGTATCCGTGCTAACAGCGATGGCTGCAACTCTTCTGGTCGGGTAAAACGTCCTTGCGTAATCGCCACAACACTTTCTGCAACCGATACCACATCATGCGGTCCAATATCAGCTTTGGCATACTTCTCAATCACATCAACGATATTATCTTTATCCGTAAGTATCCGGGTAGGTACTGGTTTCAGTTCTAATACCTGCTCTGTCATATCTGTTTTTCCTCCGATCTGACTGCAGCCACTTCACTAGCAGCAAGAGCCCTATGTATTTCGTCAGCTGTCATAACCAGCCGCTCCTTCGCAAGATACCAGAGGCCACGGGCAACAACCTGATAGATAATATCGATTGGCATATCGACCATATCGTTAAGTGCTGCTTTGATGTCTCCTGCCTTAGCAGTAAACTTTACTGTCAGAATAATCGACCCGCCAGTAGACACCGGAACAATATAAGCTTCCCAATATCCATCACTTCGGTTAGCTTTATCAAGCGTTAACCGCGCATCAGTATCTACAGCATCAAATTGCTCATAAGGCAACAAATAACGAGGAAAAACATCCATTAGTGTACCATCTTGCGTTCCATTGTTAACAAAAGGCACCGTAGCTGAAAAAGTCGCAGTATCTTTCGTTATTGCTTTAAGAGAAAAATCAGTTCGTTGATCAACAATAAACTTAAAATTGGCATCCCCCTGGTTGACAATATACAGCCACACACCAATAACTGCGCCCAACACAACGATAAGTAAAACAATTAAAAATTCCACAATGCAGCCTCCGTATCCGGGAATCAACAAGAAACCCTGTAATTAGACTTTGGTAAAACAATAGTCTTGTAAGTTAATCAATTCAAACGAAGCTACTGACCCCATTTCCCGGGAAAAATCAATAGCACACTTGGTAAACCGCTCGGCTCGCGGCAAATCAGCCGAAAAACATAATCTCACCCGTCCTTGCACCCGGGTAGCAAGCTTATTATGCTGCGCCAGATCAACACGCGCCTGGGCAGCTATTTCTCTGGCCGGGTCAACAAGGACAACCTCAGATCCCATAATTTCTGTAATTAGGGTACTGATGAACGGGTAATGGGTACATCCCAGTATTATTGTATCAATAAAAATGAAAATTTGCTTCTTGCCTGTTCAAGGCCAAGCGCTGTCATAGTATTACAAGCGGTAATCGCCATCTTAACATTCTGGACGGAGAAAAAAGTAAGTATTTCATGCATAAACCCTAAAATTTCGGCTGGTGGTCGCGAACCATACGGTGTACGGGCAGTATCGCCAAAATATATAATATCTTCTCCCGGCAGTAGCTTAAGAACTTCTCTGACAACGGTAAGCCCACCTAGGCCGGAATCAAATATCCCAATTGGCGAATTATTTCCCACGACGCCACCTCCTATCAAATTAGTCTCTCTTGACGCCATATATAATATGCAGCAGCAAAGCTGTGAACATTATCGGCGCCAAACAGCCTTAATTTTGAGAAGGTTTATGTAATTTTTCGTAATACTTATCCGGCAGACGAATTATTTTCCCTTGTTTGTTGGTAAATGCATTTTGCGTACTGCCAGTAGCCAGCAGTGCCCCATCCTGTTCTCTCAGCACGCGGTAAGTAAAGACCATTTTAACTTTAGATACATTCGCCAAAACAGCTTCAATCAGAATATAGTCATCAAATTTAGCTGATGCTACATATTTGCAATCTACATTGGTAATTGGAAAAACAATATCTTCAGCCATCATATCAGTCAGCAAAATGCCAACTTGCCGCAAATACTCAACCCTGGCAATCTCAAACCAGCGGAAATAATTGGAGTGATGCACCACTCCCATCATATCGGTTTCAACAAATCTTACTTTTTCTCTTACAGTAATCATATACCTATCCTATTCCTGTTTGATGGTAAATAAAAAAGCACGCTATCAGCATGCTGGTAGAAACAATTACTCCTTCATTGTACTCTTCCTTGGACTTTTTTGTCAATGTCAGATTGCCAGATTGCTTGAAAAACGAGCTTTCAAAAATAAAAGAAAAAACCCCCGCATCAACGGCAGGAGTAAAAACGGAATATATGTTTTTAAAAAAAGGAGAAGAGAGTATGGCATTACTGCCAATCTTGTTATTATAATATAGTAACTGCAGATACTTGTCAATAAACATTTTCTAAAAATATTCTATATCTACACTAATTGTCTATGTCTTATATGATTGCAGCTAAAACATACTCCTGTTATAATTAATCATACACAATTTTCCATAAAAGGAGAACCATTATGGCAGACAGTAAAACAGTTAAAACTATCACGCTATCTCCCCGAATTGATGAGGAAGCTACTGTTGTCCTAAAAGCCAATTTGATTAAACTTATCAACGACGGCGCCCGGAAAATTATCTGCGATTTCTCTGCTACTGAATTTCTCTCACAAGAGGGAGCAGAAGAGCTAGTCAATGTAGCCCGATTCCTTGGCAAAAAAGACGGCCAGCTCGGAATTTGCCGGATAAAGCCTGAAGTTAAAGCCTCTATGCAGCAGCTGCATTTATTTAAGTTCTACAGTGTGGAAGAATCGGTTGCGGTAGTTGTCCTGAGGCATTTGGTTACTTATTTTGAATATTACGAAGACGTACTTGATCTCAAGGTTTATCTGGAAAACGACATTGCCAATGTCGAAATATTTCTTGATTTTGACGCCAACAAATCAATGAAAGAAGTACAACAAACAGTTAATCTCATTCGCCAAAATCTGGAACAAGACATTAAAGATGCGCGGGTACTTATTATTCCAAGCACCCAGCTTGATGAAACGGTTATCTCCCAGCCAGTCCCGCCCAAAATGCAGCTTGTTTATTCAAGCAAGCCTGCCGTTGTAGAGCAACTTGCCCAGGCTATTAGGCAAACAACGCAGGAGGACGTTCCCTGTATCGCCATTAAACACGCTTCGCCTGAGGATCATTATGATTTAATTTCTGTTGTATTATGGGTAGACCGGGTTTCTGTCGATTCAGAGGCAGCAAATTATCTAAGAAACCTGCACAACCAAAAAATAGCTATATTTGCCATTATTGAAAATTATCCGTACTCCGGTTATGCTGGAGAAACCATGAAAAATATTATTATCCTGCTAGATCCCAGCAATACTGTAGTCGGAAGATTTGTCTGCCAGCTTAAGGATCATGAACTTTCCGACACCGACATCATGCGCGCGCGCAATAAGTATTTTGATATTATTCATGATAATACATTGTAAATTTTAAACTAAAATCCTTGTACAAAAATAACCCTCCATAAAAAGTACCGCCCAATATGGTCATTATTATGATGACCATATTGGACGGTACTTTTTATTATATTTCACCATTACTACTTTTTCTTATTAAACTCTTCAAGCAGATACTCATTGATAATTCTTATATATGTGCCTTTCATACCAAGCGATTTAGACTCAATCACGCCAGCACTCTCAAGTTTTCTCAAAGCATTGACAATAACCGACCTGGTTATTCCTACACGATCAGCAATTTTGCTGGCCACAAGCAAACCCTCGTCGCCGTCAAGTTCATTCAAAATATGTGTTGCCGCTTCAAACTCAGAATAAGAAAGCGTACTTAAAGCGACCCGTACTGTAGTTCTTTTGCGAGTATCATCTTCTAGCCTATCCATCCTACCTCGCAGCATATCCATGCCTAGCATGGTAGCACCATATTCAGCCAATACTAACTCATCTTCAGTAAATTCTACATGAAATTTGGCAATCAATAAAGACCCCAGACGTTTACCAACCCCAACAACAGGAACTATAATGCTGTATTTCTCACCAATAGGACATATTTTTAAATTTTCATCAAATACACAGCACTTGTTATTAAGATGAATATTACAAGCAGTCTCACGAACACTTTTCAACGTTTTCATGTACTCTTCCGGGAAACGTCCTTTCTCTAATACGCCTTCTAGCAGGCTTTCGCATTCAAAGCCAGCTTTCAAGGCATATCCGAGAATGGCTCCATCTTTACCAATCAGATAAACATTAGCTTCTATGCACCTGCTGAGAAGATCAGCAACCTTACCGTAATCCACCTTTTCAGATTTTTGTAATAGCTGATTTATTTCCCGTGTTTGCTCTAACAATAATGTCATGTATATGTTCCTCCAAAAAATAACAATATTTATATATATATATTTACCGTACCAATATGATAAATCCTTTTAAATTACGCAAAAATTAATAAATAAATCATTTTAGATTGCCTTCCAGCTTTTCAAACAACAAAAAGAGTTCCCGCAAACCTGCGAAAACTCAACATTTCCTTCTGGCACAGTAACTACTTATGGATAGAATGCACCACCTTGCACCTCTCGGTGCATTGCACCACTAGAAATCGTTAAAATTGAAACCCCTATCGGCAAATCGCTAAAAGACAGCTATTCATGCAAAAAATCACTGCAGACCACAACATGATGTCTGCTTTATAATTCTAACATTCATCATCACGATAGCCGCCCGGAATACGATTGAATTGTAGCCGTCCCCCAGATTGCCCTAATTTTTTATATTGTCACATTTACCATACGCATGTGGGGCGGATATTCGGTGGAAAGAAACCAGCGGTTGTTATGTTCGCCTAAACGCACTGTGTTTGGATAGAAAGACGATACTAATACGCGAAATAGGATTTTGCGAAAAATTTTAGCCCCTTTGAGAAAAGGGTATCGCGTAATTCATCACGTGTGATAAAGAAAAAACTGCCATATCTGGCAGCCCAATTATTATTTCTCTTTGAATTTTATCTTAATCATACCCCTTCTATCATTAGATGGGATAACCCAACTCTTAGATAGTGCTTCAGATGGGTCTAGCTTTCTAGCGGTAATACCAACACTCTTTAGCAGTTCGATTACATCGGTTTTTTTAGCAACACATACAGCTGTACTCGTCATAGTTCCACATCCTCCTCTTCTTTATTATATACTATGTTGGAATCGTCAAGCAAGCTACTAATAAGTTCCCCAGTAAGGCCCGTAATATGGGCTTGCCACTTAGGATAAGTAACAACCGTTGGTAATATTGAAAGAAGGACGATGTATTTCTGATTGTTAATCTCAAAGCATCTTGTAATATATATTCGACCTCTCTTGTTACTCTTCCCTTCATTCCGAAAAATATATTCGTTAATTTTGAGAATTCCAGCCAGAATCCCAACCCGTTTGAACCCTCTTAAGACCTCAGTTCTACTATGGTCAAAAATTTCAAGTTCCCACATATCCACGCTTTGCTGAGGATTGATGAGCAAAATTTCTGAAACCAACTCAAACAGCGATAACATAATTGCATCGAGCTCTGTTAATCCGTCTAACGATTTATTATCAATAGAGCTCTTATATTTCCGAATAAACGCTAGCGTCTTATTTTGTAGTTCTTGTTGAATTTGTGCTTCAATTAAAGCTTCCGTCATCAAACCGTCTACACTTTTGGCATTACCAAGTAAAAGGGTATCTAATTTCTTCTTAATCTCGAGTATTTCATTAACTTCTTTATAAACTTCAGTAGGTAGTTTATAGTAACTTTGGATCATCGCGTTGATATCTACATCTTCCGAGACATAGCCGTTTACATAGTCAACTTTAACGACTGCATAATCATCAAAAAGTTTTTTTGAGTATTTATACAGTTGAGCAGAATGTATTATTTCATTATTTAACGTAAACTTTTTTAGTACTTGCCCAATTGCTTCCTTAGCTTGATATTGGTATAAATCGCTATATTTCTCGATTAATGCGCCGGCCTTCGAAGCTAGAAGGACATTCTTTTCTTTTATAATCTCCTTCAGTTCTTGTTGTTTTTTCTCCGCTTCATTTTGTAAATACTTTGTAAAATCTTGAAAGCAAACGAAAACTAGCCATACTATTGTCAAGACAACTATAACATTTGTTTCAAACAAATGATACTTTAAAGCTTTAATAATAAGCCATTCTGATTGACTATTAGAAATATATAAGTTTATTAATAACAAAACCATCGGTGGTAATAAATACAGTAATATTAGCCTGAAATACGGGTTCATTATGCACCTCACAGTAGGTTATCTTTCTTGTTTCCTCGTGTAAGACTAGCTCAAATCTGACTCTTACTGCCATTTTAAACAATATTTAATTCGCATTTCTCTTCCAAATTCCTCTATTATTATAGAAAAAATTTAATATTAATCCTAAAATAGCAATATCTGTCCGATAAAAGCCATTGTGTAAACAACAAAAGCCAGGAGCCGCGCGACTTACGGGCCTCCTGGCTTTTTTCGGTTCATTTATACAGTTTATACATGAATAAATTTGCATTATACGTTTAATTAATTTATAAAAATACATGGCGGAGGATTTCTGCTTGCTTAAGATAACTCTGTCTTTACCCCTATTGCCTTAATCTCCTGGACAATTTCGGTAATCGGATCACTTGTTTCCGCCTTTCTTCTGACCAATTTTACATATCTGTCCAGCGATTCTTTTTCATCGGGGTCCACAACCTGTTTTGCATAGGCCTCAATCTCATCGGCATATTGTCGGAGTTTCTGGGCTTTAAACCAGCCGGTCATCTGCTGCTCGATGTTCTCGACCAACTGCTTCTGGCGTTTCTCCATGTCCAGGATCGCCTGCAACTTTTTCTGTTTTTCTTCCTCAAGTGTTCGCTGACGTTCTCGTTCCCTCGCCCTTATTTCCTCTTCCCTGGTCTGTATGGTCCAGGCGATTTTCGCCTCCTGGATAGTTTTAACCATCCATTGAAATGCCTCGCCCAATTGCTCTTCTATAGATTTCTCAGCCGAATCAGTAAGGGTTAAGACCTGCTCAAGCTTGTCTTTTTCCCAGCAATCAGAAGTTCGCTTGAGTTCAAGTTCCAGCTTGCCGGTAAACACTTTCTCATACATTGGCTTGAATTCGCGAGTCCTGTTTTCGGGCGGCATAGCGGCGATAACAGCCCGCCGTTTGGCCATCGTTTCGTTCACCTGAAAGGAAAAAGAGTCCTTAAATAAAGTAATAAAAACACAGTCTGTCGCTTCTCGCTGGCTATAATGCGGACTTCCGAGCTTAACCTTACCGTTTAGCTCTTCTACAGCTTTTATCAGCGTATCGACGATCCGGCAGGCCCGATTGCTCTGCTTGTCGGATACACTAATCGGCAAGACCACCTGATTAGCACGGTATTTTACTTTAGGAAAGTATGTCACATCCCTAAACTGAAACATATCACGAAACTGGTGTTCCTTGTCACGCACCTTCCGGTATTCAATCTCCTTTTGATATTCAAGGATCAGGGGATGAAATGAGTCGCCTTTTTTGGAAACATGGATCTTCCCGCACCACTTTGCGAATGCCTCTCGGGAACGAGGTGTAAACACGTCGAGTCCGTCGAGCTTTTTCAACTCTTCTGTTGATTGCCCACCAAAATCGATGAGTTCCATTTCATGCTCGTTTTTCACATTCTTTAAAACAATGGTCTCCTCCTTAACTTTCAGTACCGGCAATTTGGGCTTCGGCACCTTGGCACCGGCCTTCAATTTAGCCCAATAGCCGATCGGAGGCAGAGGAATCTGCAGCTTGATGCAGCGTTTGCGCAGACCGTTGTCGGAAATCCCGTAACGCTCTGCCACGGTAGTCACCGGCTCACTCCAAACTTCGTTATACAGCTTTGTTCTTTCGTCTTCGGTATTCATGGTTGTTGTTCGTCCTTCCATTCGATGAATGAAAAGCCGGCTCTTAGCAGGTTGTCTGTCAAATCCTCGAGTTCTTCTGGGTTTTTAATTTCTTCTGGTACGAAATAGCGGCGCTGGTTGTCGTTGAAAAGAGCCGAAATAGACCCAAGATAATTCGATAATCTAGGGTATTCGTATTGATTCAGATACACCTTGTCGTCCTTATAAATCCTATCAATGATACTACTACTGGGGAACCTGTTGGCCAAGTGCACCCCAATGATCGATTGGCGCATCTCGCTTAGCTGATTGAAGTCTTGTTCAAATTGGCTGTGATTGTTTTTATTCGTTATTAGCTTTGAGATGTCTAGAGATATCTTAAGCCGAAACTTCATTTCTTTGGCCAGCGTCCTTATCTTGATTATATCCTCGGTTGTTTGCATCAAGTAGCTCAGTTTTGCTTTGTGTCTTTGCGGTCCGTTAACTAGCGCAATAGCCATATTCGCGTATTTTTTTAGTTTTTTCTCCAGCTGATTGTACCGAACAAAAAACTCTTTTTCGTTATATGTTGGGGATCGAAGAGGCGAGTACAGTTCCAAAGCACATGGTGGACCGTACGCTGCAAAGGTTTCCTGCAAGTTGGCTATTACGTGGGCTAGTTGTCCGTCGTCTTTCCAGATAAGATCATTTTCCTTGTCATAGGTAAGACGTAAAATATACGGTCCGTCAGGGTCGCTCTTCAAAGCCCCGGTAGTCGTTTCCACATACACGAGCGAACTCTTGATGTCCTCCGGATAGCCAATCTCCTTATTGATTGCGGGAAGCAAAATGTTCATATTGCGGACGATGTTAACCCGTCCAGTGTTGACACAAAGATTCACATATTCCGGCCAATACTCGGGATCTTCGACCCAGCTGTGTACCCATTCGTACATGATCAGCATTTCCAGTTCACCTTTGCAACCTTCAATGAACGGCCTATGGCAATTGTCTTTATATATTCTATCGATCCCGAAAGGATTGCTGTTATATCGGTGATTGTACCGATTAATATGGTAATGCTGCTCGGTGCTCCTATCGTAGATGCCTTCTACGTACTTTTCGTAATACTCATAAGCAATTTCACCGACGAAGCCAACCAGGTTTACCTTGAAATTCGCATATGTATCCTTTATCCAAGAAAACAAGGCTTCGTCCAAATACTTATATCCGGTGCGAGACGGCTTCTCTGTTGCACGTTCCTTTAGCTCTTGAGCTAACAGGATAAGCTCTTCCTTGTGTTCGGCTAACCCAGTATCCTGCATTTTTCGGTCTTCACAAAACCTGTTTACCACATCTTCAAAGTCAACTCGACTATAAAACAGTTCCATATATTCATAGCCTTTTAAATGCGATTTTAGCATTCTGTCAATTCGGGATTTATACTTTTTATAGTACTCGATAATAAAGTCTTTACTAAGGGGTAACGTATCAGCAATTTCTTTTTCGACCTTTGCCGCCGACTGCTCGAGTTTTATCGCCTCGTAATCATATTCCTCAGGGTTTAGATACGTGTTGAAGTATTCCACTACACACTTCATCACGGCGGCCATGTTTTCCGCATGATTCTTAAAGTCAAACTCGTCAAGTTTCTCCTTTTTCTTCATTTGGGAAATGTACTGTTCAACTGTTAGCATGTCACTACTTCACCTCTCAGGAATTGCTGTTCTGGAATTATATCAACTCAAAATCACACTTTACAATATATCCCAAACTCAGAATAGCACATCTTCATCAAAGGTGCAAAAGCTGACAAGGATCATGGTCCGCTTTACCACAATCTGTGTCGATACCTCACGAGACGACAGCTTAACTAGTGTGACTAAATCCCTACAAATACTTCAGCAAATATAATTGTACGACCATGCTTGTCAATTCTCTAAAAACCTCATATACAAAAATAAACCGGTCAAAACCGCCACACATGCTTGATCTCCCAGCCGGAGGTCTTTATTTTTCCCTTCGCCAAATCTTCCAGCACCAGATGCACTTCCGCTGCCACGGCCTTATTCGCAGCATAGTTTCTCTGCACCCCAACCGGAATATAGGTATCACCGCGGTGACTTCCTATCCCTGCGGAAAGTTCCCAAGTTTTGTCCAGATTAATTTTCAGCACATCCACTTTATATTCGTTATCGTTTTTGACCACCGCCGTCCGGTCTGTTTTTTCCAGTGCGGCAGTCGGCAGAGTAGTATCCTGTTTATTAATTCTCTCCGCCACCTGCTCAGCCGCAACCACTAGCGATGGCGCGTTTACGGAAAAACTGGCAACAGGCGGCTTAGCTTTCAGTGCATCATAAGCCGCCTGCAGTTCCCTAGCGTTCATCTGTGAGATATGAAGGACTTTGCCAAGTTCCTGCGCCTGTTCCAATTGTTCCTGCTGCAGCACCACCGCCTGCCGATACTTTTCTTCCGCTTGCTGTGTACGCTGCCAAAACCAGAAAAGCATTGCGCATATTAATAGGAAGGAAACAGCAAGCACCATCAGCCACTTGTTTTGCTTAAAGGCAGTTATCCACGTTTGGAACACCTGGAGCATACCTCATCCCTCCACCGCTAAAAAATAATCAGTCACTCCTCGCGCAATCGCCCTTGCATATCGGTCTTGCCAAATTGGGTCTGCTAGTAATGCAGCCTCCTCATCATTTGAAATAAACGCCATCTCTATGAGACAAGGATTATAGCGAGCCAAGTATTCACCTAGCGCGGATTAATACATTAGAGGACTCCACGGACACAAACGGCGATGCTGTGCCAGGTACTATCATTAGTTCCAGTGGCATAGATGATAGCGAGGGAGATTCCGAATCCTATCTGTCCGGGATATTCACGTTTGGAGATTCGTCCGTGACGTATTCGAATGGTTTAGTTACACAAGAAACTCATAATATTGATGGATTTACCGAAGTCACAACATGGGAATACTCAGCATCAGTGCCACCGGCATTTATTAAGAAAAAAACGACTTTGACCCAAACCGGTAAGATTGAAGTGACCTATGATACTTCCGGTAATGATCTTGTGACAGAAACCGAAAAAGAATACGAAAGCGAGAGCGTTGTAAGAACAAGGCTCACCCGCCATTATCCATTAGGCCAGGGACATTGGGGGACAACCATTGAAGAAAATGGTGTAACTGTCAGCACGACAATCGGGCAAGGATCACCTTCCAGTAAAGCTAGTCCTTATTCGATTCGTGAAAACTCTATAAATGCGCCTGTTATTACTACTCCGGGAAGCAATGTAGTGATATATACCATACCTGCCCGCCTACGAAGTCTCATGGATGAATACCCTGTTACTGATATTGCCAGCTTACAAGCTATTGCCGACGCACTGGTTTGGCTTGATGGCAAAATAGAGGAACGCATCAGCATGGAAGTGTATGATGATACAATTTTAGATTATACGTCGCGAGTGATCTGGCGAGGCAACGAATACTACTTGGAGAGCAACAATATTACTCAGGAACCGGAGAAATTCAGCCAGCGTGTTGAATTAGTGAGGTGGTATGCGTGAGTGTTGAACAGTTATGTCGTACGGTTACGAGCGCTGTAAAAGACAGGTTGAAACGCGAGGCGGCACAAAATAGCGTTAAACGCGGACAGATAACCAACGATGGTGTGCATATAGGCGGTAGGTGTTATCCATATTCTGCAGCCATCGATATGGCAATGAATACAGGTGATTGGGTATATGTAGTCATGAATGATGCCGGCACGAAAGCGGTGATTGTTGGCCGATGAAGCTTGAACAAATAACTGGTATATCCGGCACTATTATATATACTTCTTCTGGCGGAAAGCGGGCAATCGGCAATGCTTCTCACCAAGTAGGTGACTGGGTGTGGACTGATTCGAAGGTAATATTTGGCCATGAACCAGTCAGAAACGTGCAACCCTATATTCCGAAGGCAGATGAATGCATGATTCTGTTTGGAACATATGGTGGAGATGTGTATGTTACAGAAGTGTATGCTACAGGAAAAACTGCCCGCTATCTCATTGATAAAACAAAATTAACCCAGATTATGCAGAGTGCTGGACAAGTGATTTTGATGTTTTTTGTGTATGGGTCAAATGCAGCCTATTTAATGATGCGAACTTTGCAGGGCAAGATGAAATTCTTAGATATAGTAAAGGGAAAGTGGCTGAACCTGCCAATAACAGCACAAAGTATAGATTTTTGCGTTAGTGCAGAGGGCAATCTTATCAGTGCTTTTGGGAAAGCAAGCAGTTATTCTGAATCGCCTGTAGCAAATCAGTCTGGCAGCAGTGCAAATGGAGCCATACAAGTTTTTAAAAACGAGTCCTTGCAGCAGGAGTATGGAGGATTATTGGATATATCAAGAGATGCTGCGGTTTTAGAATTAAGAAAGTATTCCGCTGGTCTTAGACTCGTTGAAGGTAATTATATTACTCAGTCAGGTATTGGCTATAAAGCGATAGCAAGCTTAGATAGTCTTGTATTGTTATCAAGTTTGTCTGTAAGTCCTGAGGGGAAGCTGTTTTTTAGCGGATATACTGATGGCGAGGTTAGAACGAGCGTATATCTAAATGCATACCGGGCAGATACGGGCAAAAAATATGGTTTTCTTGCTGGCGGAGCGATACAAGGCTATGAAGAAGAGTTTCAGTATAATGGCGGCTTTTCCAAAAGAATGAATCAAAATACAGAGGTGTCAGATACTCTAGATGGCCATGGCTATGGCTTAAATCCTTGGGTTATTGAGGATAACTGTCCTTGGTTTTCCGCCGATTCGTTTGAAGAACTAAATGGCTCGACTGCCGCCAATTATTACTACCGGTTTACGAATATACAAACAACATCGACGAGCAATCAGCAAGACTTCCCGTATTATTTGCCTGGCGGCTATTACTATAATGAAGTAAAGAATGTGGGACGAGTAGTTCATAACCCGGATGGCAGTACATTATGCGAAATAGGGTATAACGTTCCGCTTGATATTATTAAACAAAAAGGTGAACTGTGGTTTTTGCATAGCCGCGGTATAGGGAGAGTAATAGCTGGTGAGTACCAGGAAGTGTATGCTCTTACCCAAAATGAAAGCCATTACAACAAGCGCGTTACATTTGTTAGGCCTGGTTTTGCAAAACAAATTGCTTCTATGATTAATAATTGGAAGGGATAAGGAGGTCAGAACTGTGCAAGGGAAAGAAATTACCCGATGTGTATTAGTGCCAAACAGCGAAACCATCATTAGTTACGACAGTCCCCAGCAACATGCCGATTTGGTTAACTACGGCCCTGGGGACATTTTTATTAGTTGGCGCCAGTCAGCTCTATTAAATGATGTTAATTGTTTGAAGCTTACCGAGAGTCAATCCTATGAACTCAGGCCGAAGTCTCCTTGGAATATGCTCAGCATAATTGGCGCACAGGCGTCTGAAGTACAGGTGGTGGTTAGATAATGGGGTTTGGTGGATTCATCGGAAAAACCTCTGGTGGTGATTCAGGCGGCATTGATATTGCGGCAGTAATCGCTTCTCTGCCTGCTGACTATGCGCGCGACGTAGCCTGGCAAGCAAGCGGGCAAACCAAACTTTTGTCACCCAAGCAGCTAACCGTAAAGGTTAATTCTTCTGGCTATATAGTTTCCACACAGCAAGAAATCGATATTTCTCAGGCAGCTAACTGGGATACGGCTAGTTTTACGGCAGCGGAAAACCGGGCAGGCAAAGATTTTTATATCTATACCTGTCAGCCGGCAACCGGGATAACACCTTTATTTTTATTGTCTGCAAATAGCACAGTTCCTATAGGCTATGAAGCTAGTAATTGCCGCAAGATCGGAGGCTTTCATTGTTTATGTGCGGCTGTTGGCATAATTTCTGGGCATACGCTGAGTGATTACAGCGCCGGTGATATTCTGCCGGCTAGTATCTGGGACTTAATCCATAGACCGGTGTGCCAACCGGAGGGTATGGTTTATGATGCAAACACCAATAAGTGGATTGATGTTTATTTGGCTAGTGTGAGCGAGTCGCAACTAGTCAGTATTTACAACGGTGTCATTGCTGACGGCACTTCTACTCCTGCTTTTCACTGGTATAAAGGCACGGATTGGCTGGCAAAGTCTAAAAAGAATCTACTTACTCAACGTGAATTTATGTCTGCTAGTTTGGGCAGCAATCAGGGTACTAATATTGCTAGCGAGTCAGACCCTAACACAACCGGCGGGCATAGCGATTTTGCAGGAAGGAGAATGATATCTAATATTGGTTGTGAAGATATGTGCGGTGCACAGTATCAATGGGGAGCAGAGGCGGGTGGTCCGTATCATTCGTCAGAAACCTATGAAACTGCTTATGATAGCAATGATACCGGTGTACGCGGTACAGCATGGAAGAATTCGAATCGTGTTGTTCTGGGTGGTATTTGGGTGGATAATTCTCGTTGTGGTTCACGAAATTCAAGTTGGAGTTCGAGCCCAATGATGCTGAGTCGGGAAATCGGATTTCGCGGTTGTGCTGAGCCATTGTGAAAGAAATGGTAAATAAATAAGGTGGTGAGGGCTTGGAGATTATGCTCAAATTGTGGAGTTTGATTGAGCGAAGCAGGGATACAATTGCTGACAGCTGGCCTTACAAGACAGCAGTGGCAGGGATGTCCTCTTTGATTTGTTTTTTGTTTGGGGGAAGTGAAATTATTCTGTTAGTTGTTATGGTTTTTGTCTGCCTGGACACTCTCACAAAATGGGTTGGTATTACAAAACGTTACTTGCTTGACCAAGGCCTGCTGCCCATAACCGCAACCGCACTTCTATGCGGCTTTTTTTATGCCTGGAAGCCTGGATATTTGTCGAGCAGAGCGTTAAAACAGTGTTGGGGAGAAAAGATTTTCATCTATGGAATCCTCATTATATTCGCTGGTTTGACAGGAAAACTGCCGGAGATGCTGATTGCTGGGACACAACTTAATAAGGCGATTGCCGGAGGAATATATGCCTACATCGCTATGACCGAGTTATTTAGTATTTTAGAAAACTTCGAGGAAATGGGTAATACAAAAGTAGCGCAGTTAAAGCTGTATTGTTGCATGCTTTTATTCAAAATTACGGGTTCTAATTTTTCAGTGACGCTAGCACAAGAGGCGGAAAAACGCGATGACAAAAGTATGCATTGATCCGGGGCATGCGGGACGAAATATTGATCCTGGCGCAGTAAATGGAACAACAGGCCTTCAGGAAGCGGATGTTGCGCTGGTGATTTCGCGGCTAGTTGAAAAATATTTACTTGCGATAGGGTATGAGGTGAAACTGACCCGGACCGAATGGGAACAAGCAGAAACAGATGATTTAATCTATCGGACTACTCTGGCAAATGACTGGGGTGCCGATATTTTTATTTCTCTTCATTGCAACAGCGCGGCAAACGAGAGTGCGGAAGGTTATGAGATATGGACCTCGCCGGGGCAGACGGAAGGGGACAGGCTGGCTACCTGCATCTATGGGCAAATTGCCGCCGAGTTTCCAGACAGAGCAGGTAGAACCGATTATTCCGATGGTGACCCAGATAAAGAATCCCGCTTTTATGTTTTGGTTAATACGGATGCTCCTGCTTAATTGTAACTGTGCCTGTTTCCTTGCCGCGCTGTAAGATAGTTAGCGTTCCGTTACGCACAAACACATTAATCTGCCTGTGTGGTAATTTGTCTGTCCAGGAAAATAGGTTATTTAAAACCTCCTTACAGGTTGGGCGGCCACCACTCTGGTTATCAACAGCAAAATCATCAATGCTTATGTTTACTGCACTACCCAGTACAGCTGCTATAGCGTAAACAGTACTTGTTGCTTTTTTCAGACTTGCATCATATGCCAGCGGCTTACTTAGCAGATGATCAATATCATAGACCCCGGTAACAGAATATAATCCGTCCGTTATCAATAATTCCTTTACTTTCAAAGCAAAATTAAAACTCCTGACATGACCGATTAGGAGTTGTTCAAGAATAACTGGCTGGTAAGTAGTAAGCGCAAATTTGTCAGTGAGTGATTTTGCCGCAAGGATAATGGAGAGTGTTGTACAGCCAAATAAACTACTGGTTCTTTTTCTGGCTGTATCAACTGATACTGTTTCGGAACAAATGACATGTCTGCCGGTATCAACACTTACGTTTTCCGAGCAGAAAACATTTCTTAGGGTATCAATGCTAATACTTTCTGCGCCCATGTTATGCCGCCACCGTTGTTGTCGTTATCGTTATCTTTGCCGAAGTATCTGCAATTGGCGACTCGCCTGGAGCGCTTTTGGCTTTAACATAGATAAGCGTGTTAACGGCTGTAATTATGCTCGTGATTGTAAGGGCTGCCCCCCAAGCACCCCACGTTGTTCCGTCAGCAGATAAGGCCCATTTATCACTGCTTGGCGTTAGTACTGTGCTTGTGCTAGTTGCATAGCCACTGTCGCAGCGGAGTGCAGCCGTAATTACCCCCGACTCAGCACCGGTGTTCAATATATTGGCGGTTGACAGAGGGCTACTCATATCTCCTTCCGAGCATAAAGCGCCGTCTGTACCGCCAGAAGTTACAGTGCCTTTATACAAATGAATGTATGCCATGTCATACCCTCCAAATTTCTAACGTTATGTCATATTTGCCAGGAAACTTATCCACGTATTTGATGCCGGTAACACGAATCCGGCAATCTGAATATGTCACACCCGTATGATCAGTTACTTTTACCTTGGTTCTCTTATGCCAATAGTCCTGAACCAGCGCCCAATTCGCTGCCGTGAATTTCAGCGTTACTGTGATTACATCCCCATCCGGAATTCTGCCATTATCCTGCACAACTACACCGCCAACGGTTTTGATCAGGATTTGTCGGTCATCGGGGGCAACTGCAAAGGATTCTGTTTTCATGGCAACTGCTGTCCCAATTTTAAACACCATATTCATCCGCTCCCTGTATGGCTTGCACAAGCGGTTTCTCGATCTTGGCAGCAACCTTGTCAGCCAGTTGGTTTAAGTCCGTATCGGAATTTACGTTTGCCTGGATTGTAACAGGAATGGAAATACTAAAGTTTTTTATGACCGGGTTGGTCGCACCTGGCGTGCTTTCCATACCAACACCACCAATATTGGATAGCGCTCCTGATAATTGCTGAACCTTACTTTGCCAAGGCGAAAAATAATTATCAGCTGCTATTTGGCCGATTTGCGGCATATTGGCTGTCATATCGTTTAAGGCCTGGTTATTTACGGTAACCATACCATGTAACACCGAATCCTCTACAGCGCGCATGGAACTTTGCAATAGTTCCAAGTGTTCCGGAGTTACTGCAAAGGATAATTTAGGCAGGTTTAACGCTTCTCTTTGAAAAGCCTGCAGTTCTTCCATGGCAGACTTAATTGCCCGTGCCCGGTACTGTGAAGAGTAATCAACCGTGTTGCCGTTTTTGTCTGTTCCTTCAATGACCGCTTGGTTTTTTCTGGCCTCAATTACTTTATTAATGAGTTCGAGTTCTTCCTGGTGATTGCGAATGGCATCCAGTGCAGCATTTTTTACAGCCTGTATTTTTTCTTGCTCGGCCCATTGCGTGGCCCTAACTTCATCATTGGTTTTCTTAATCCAGGCTTGTTTTTCGCGTTCAATTTCCCGCAGGCGAATCTGCAAGGCTGATGCGTTTTGCGCAAAGATTTTATCAGTTAAGCTTTCTCGCTCTTTTTGAATTTCTTCGGCACAGCGCTTGGTTATCTCCGCCTTTTTCGCTTCTGCTAGTTCTAGTGCAGTCTGTTCTTGCACTCCAGCTTTAATCATTTCTTGGGTCTTTAGGTCGATGTCATGGAGCTCATTTTGTACACGATCATGATTTAAACGATACAATACCGCGTCAAGCTCTTGTTGCGCTTTTATGGTTTCGGCATTAGCCCTTTGCCTGTTTTGCAGTTGTTCACGCAGGCGCTTTTCTTCCTCAGCTTGTATTTTTTCATTTTCTTTGGCAGTGGCTTCTGCTGCGGCGCGAGCGGCCTTTTTTGCTGCTTCCGCCGCTTGCATCTGAATCTTTTTCTGTTTAACTTCATCGCCGAGAATGATTTCTTGCAACATGGGTGGCAATACTATGGCCCACGGCTTCTCTTGCAGTACCTGCATTTCTGCCCGGATTTGCTGCAAAGCAGCAATTACACTGTCTTTATTGTCAATAACAAAGCCGAACATAGGTGCAAAAGCCGTTACCAATACGTCTTTGACGGTTCCACCCAGTTCAATAACTACCTCGGTAACATCGACAATCGCGTCTTTATTCTCTTTTATGAATTGCACAGTCTCGCCAAATCCATCGGCTATGACAGGCGCTATTTCTTTAGCAATTGGCAGTAAGGCATTACCCATAGCGTTATTTAATTGCGAGGCTTCTGCCGAAATGATTTTAAATTCAATGCCTAATTCATGCGCTTGTGCTGGATCAATGCCGATGGTTTTTATCCGGCTGGCAGCTTGGGCAGCTACTTCATATTCTTTTAGCATAGGGATTAAAGCAGCTCCGCGCGCGCCCAACACTTCAGCAACAAAGGCTTCTTCTTCGCCTGCAGCCGCTGCTAGCTTATAGCCTTTGGCTAACTGCTCAATTTGCTGATTGAGCGGCAGCAGGTTTCCGGAGGTATCTTTGATGGATATACCAAAATATTCGAGAGCTTGGGTTGTGGCATTACCGTTTTTCCCTGCGGTACTTACGGCTCTATCTATGCGAAGCATGGTCGCTATAAAGGACTGACTGTCTGTGCCGGTTAGGCGCAAAATTTTATTGAGGCTTCCCGCTTCTGCCGCACCAATACTTAACTTTGTTGCCAATTGATAAACCGATTCACCAGCCTCGGTTGCCCCTTTGACTAAATTAAACAAACCGCCGCCACTTGCGGCCAGAGCCGTCAAGACCAGAAGCTTGGAATTAACTAGTGAGAGGTTAGCCTGCGCGCCGTAGGCTGCTGTTTTTAATTGTTCCAAGACTCCTGTGCCAGCATTGTTGCCTGCATTGACATTTATGTTTTTTCTGGCTTCATTGGTCTGTCTGAGTTGCTTTTCCAGTAAAGCGAGGGCTTTCTGCTCTTGCAGGTATCTGCTTTCTAACAGCTTTACACCTTGACCATTTTCACCTAGTTCTTTTACGGCTTTGGAATGTAGGGCGGCTGCGATTTCCACTCTTTTCTGCTGGATTTCAACAGAACGCGTAAGTGATTCAAACTGCACTTTAAGCCCTTTGATACTTCTTTCAGCGTTATCAATGCCGGCCAGTTCAATATCAGCTTTGATTTTATTAAATTTAAGCTCAGTATTTAGTTTTCTTGATAAGTCAGTAACCTTTTTATCGGCACCGGCCACACCTTTTTCCAAATCGGACATATCCAAGGATAACTGCAAATACAGCTCGTCAACTTTTGTCCCTTTTGCCATCTAAAGCACCTCATCAACATACGCTGTTTTTTCGCCTGGTTCCACTTGGGATTTTGCCTTAGTTACCAGGAGTTCTATGAGGTATTGAAATTCCTCACCGTCAATCTGCTCGCGCGTCCAGCCATAGCTTTCATGCATACATGCATACCAATACAGGCAATGTTCATACTCCGACAGTGTGTTTATGACTCTGCCGGAGTCTCTGCGTTTGGGAGTTCGGTAAGCCTGCCGGCCAGAATGAATTCCAGCCAATTTTTAATTAACTCATAGGTAGCGGGAACATCCTGGACTAATATATCATCGGTGTCTGTAATTTCAGGAAATGCGACTAAAACAATGTCGAGCATGCCGTTAGCCACAAATTGGCGGTTGATTTCGAGTTTTGTATTGAGGTCAGCCAGTAACAGTTCCAGTTGCTCCATGTCGTCTTTAGCCGCTTCTACGGCTTGCCAATCAGCTTTAATTTCTTCCGCCTGCTTTCGCCGCTCGGTTTTAAACTGCTGCAGTTTTCGCCAAAGTCCCATTTTAGGTGCCGCTGCTATATAGGTAATGCCATTAATAGTAATGGATGGGGTTTTCATCATATTACCTCCCATAGATATGCTAAAGGCAGCCGGAAGGCTGCCTGCTAGGTTGCCGGATTAGTGATAGTCGCCGCAGTAAACCAGCCATTGCCGGTTGCCGGCAGATAGCCAGTTGCATCTTCGTCCGCCGTCTTTTTCCAATCGCCGTTGTAGTCGGTTATGACGAATTTTCCGGTAAGGCTTTGTGCTTGAAATTCAACTTTATCCCCTTTAGTTTTGTTAGTGTCCTCCGGCTCCTGGAATTGTCCTTTGAGTACCCAAACATACCGTCTTTTGCCATTTGATTTTAGACTGACAAAACCAATGGCAACATACGGTGCTACATCTTCTGCATTACAGGTCATGACACCGGCGGTAAGTTTGTGGCCTAGTAGCTCGGCCTGCTGTTCAAGGGTTAAATCACTCAGACTGATTTCAACGGTAATTTCCCCGAGCGAAGTGGCAATATCAGACGGGCCATTGTCGGCATAGTCAGTTACCGTATCGGCAGATGGTTTTACACTGATTTCTTTCAGTTTGGGTACAGCGACCGGCGCATCATACGTAACGCCTGTCTTATCATCTTTGGTGTTTTTTGCATAATGGAAGCTGCTTACTCCAATCTTAGCCATTTTGTACCTCCTTCGTTGTTTTAAATCTCATAACCTTGGCATAAACGCCAGAGTCGACCAGATCATGCTTTACATCGCGGTAATATCCAAGTCCGGCCATTACTGCGACAACCCGGTTCGCGATCGCTGTTGTGCTGCCGGTATTTAGGACCGATACATTCCAAGCGATTTCTGCGGCCTGTTCTTCGTTATCGGCAAACCAAGCGGCCGTATCGGACGCTTCGGAATAAACAAGCAGCGGATAGATTGGTTCAATCGGCGGCGCTAAAAAGTAGACGCGGTCACCGGTTATGTTTGCCAGTGCCGCGTCATTTTTTAGGGCGTATACGATTTCTTCACTTGGCAGCATGCTTTCTCACCGCCTCCCGGATAGCTTCCGCTACCATTTCTTTTACCTTACTTTTATTCGCGTACATAGCCGGGTACATAAAGGGATGCTCGCGTCCTGGCCAAAATTCTACGTACTGCCCATACGCCACGCCTTTTTCATTGGCGGCATCAGCAACAATTTTGATAGTCGTTCCTTTATTTCGCGGTATTGCCCGGACGCTTTTCGCTAAGTCACCGGAAACTGGATGAATACGGCGTTTTGCATCTTGCACAACAAGATCAGCGCCATCAGCTAAGGCTTTCACTGCCTGCTGAGTAGCCGCTTCTCCTATCATGGCGAATGTACGTGCAAAACCAGGTGAGCGTCTGCGTTTAGCCATTACCTGTCACCCCTGGAACTTGCTTAGCCAGTAAAAAGTCAGTGACTTTACCGTAATCTAGGACACTGACGATGTATAGCAACTCTTGGTTTACGATGACCCGGTTTCCTAGTTTGATGTTTGTGTTCTGCCCTTTGTAGAAAGCCCGTTTTTCCACTTTTTCTTCATAACCATGTTCTTTAAGGGCCAACCCTTGCGTGATTGGCAACAGTGTGACCGATATATTGCCGCCGTCTTGCCAGGCCTTTGTAACGATTCCTTCCGAATCGGCGGTATTTATCGGAGTTTGCAGGGTAACTCTGTTTTTCATGCAACCACCACCCGTCGATAACTGTCAATGACACTCTGAATGGCGTACGGCAATTCCGCTAAATACTCACTTCTGAGAGGGCCGATTACCTCGGTCTTTAGGTGATTACTGGACTTCATCTCTAAACGCATGGTCACGCAATCCATACAGGCTGTTTCTAAGTCCGGCGGAATGACCGGGTAACCCGCGGTATATTCTACCGTTATTTCTCCTTGCCATCCAGCTAAGCAGTAAAGTGAACCTTCTTCCGGAAGCAATGTATATGCTTGCTCCGGAAGAAGGTTTTGTATGCATTGCACCGGGTATTGCGGTAAGAGTAGCTTTGATCTGCCGTTTCCTTGGAGTGTTTCGGAATAGGTGGCTAACACAAATTTTCGTCTACACTCCCCTTCCAGCCATTCGGATACGGCATTAATCGCGATCTCGATAGCAGCATCGCGGCTTGTATCATCAAGGTCTAGTTCCATGTAGGTTTTATATTTTTCTACAGTAGTCAGTGCATTTGTCAGAAGCGGCATGATACCACTCCTTTACACCGGGATATTGATAGAATTACCTAACACGATCGTGACGGCCACCGGAATGGTTGGCGAAGTACCGCCAGTAAACGTCACAGCAGGAACCACGCGCAGGTAGCGTCCATAAGGGTTGAGGTCGAGGTTTAGTTCCGACTCTGTGTTATTGGCCGTTAGTGCAGCCAAGACATCGCCTGCGACATCAATCATGTCATTGCCATCTGCCTCATTCCCGCTTTGCATTTTAAGCGATACCCCTTGCGCGGTTGGTGAGCCGGTGGCGGTACCGACTGCCAGATGGACGATGCCGTCATAAAAGCCGTAGCGATCAATGATAGTGCCGTTTTTACTGCCGGCGGCCAGAGTAGCGGGGGCAATGGCGGCAATTAACTTGCTGTTTTCTCCCAGTTTATATGACATATTTCCCGTCCTCCTTTACTTCGTATACACTTTCTGACGAACCACGAAGGCTTGGCCATACCGCACGCCAAAGTCCTCACGCATAAGAGCACGCATGACGGTTTGGTCATTGGCAAAGGCACTGACCAATTGATTACCATCCATATAGGTCGCTTCTTTGGATACGTCGATTTGCAGCCCTAACGTTTCGCCGATAATGAATTGACTCCAATCACCAAAGTAGATTTCTGTCATGGCATGTTCATCGCTGCTGATTGTGATGTTGTTGTTGATTTTAAATGGCCAGCCCAAAAGTTTGTTTTGGTCCATTTCTTGACGGTGAATGTAGTTGCCTACTCCGTCTTTGAGGTTGTAGAACAGCGACCAGAGCACACCGCTGAACATCCAGCCAAACTGGGTACCACCTGGGAACTTCTCCGACATTACGCAGCCGACAATATCAGCCAGTTTGTCGCTGTCCGGCAGAGCTGACATGTCGGCTTTTTTAATCCCTTTGGCGTTGAGCACACCGATGGGTTCGTCGTTAGTTCCTTTGCCGTATAGGCAAGAAATATCTTCCGATTCAGCAATGCCAGTCACCAATTCAT
>JAEZVB010000110.1 GCA_023443285.1 Bacillota bacterium | reverse complement strand
AGGTTGTCTACGCGTTACTCACCCGTTCGCCACTAGGAGTTATAAATAACTCCCCGTTCGACTTGCATGTGTTAGGCACGCCGCCAGCGTTCGTCCTGAGCCAGGATCAAACTCTCCAATAAAGTTTATTTATTGAAGCCATTTGTTGGCTCATAATATTTTTTGGAGCGGAAAACGAGATTCGAACTCGCGACCCTCGCCTTGGCAAGGCGATGCTCTACCGCTGAGCTACTTCCGCATCCGTTATTAATTCATTGACGTGGTTTTTAACCACTCGCACATCTGGCTTTATGATGCATTACTTACATTGTTTAGTTTTCAAGGAGCAGTTGCCGTGCTTGTGACGGATACTTATCATAACATCTTGTTTTCGTTATGTCAACACGTTTATTCGTGTTAATTTTTTCCGCCGCTCGCAGCGACTTTTATAGATTATCATGTTGTTTATATCATGTCAACTGTTACTTATTGGTATTATATTCATGCCCAAAATGTCGTCTCTTTGTATGTCCAAACCTGCACTCAGCAGGTGGGTATTCTTAGGATATGCTTTTGTCTTCCACTCTGAGGTGGCTCGACAGCTACACACCATCAAATTCCCTATTATATAAAGTAGGTTGGACATATCTTAGATAACATGCATCCCAGGCTATGTATTGGAAGGTAGCTACTAGCGTAGCTTTGATTAATCGCCTGTTGCGTCTATGCTTAATGTAGCGTAGTCATCTAGATAACATAGATCTGCTATGATAGTCTAGCTCCTTTTTATACGGCAACCCAGATTCGAACTAGGGGATCAAGTTCTTGCGAACCTTAGCCTTTCCACTTGGCCATATCGCCATCTTTTCGGATTTATTGTCATATCAGATTATCACCATTATGTCAACTAAATATTTTACAATAAAAAAGACCAGCTTTCTGATCAACAATTTCTGGTCGGAGCGGCAGGATTCGAACCTGCGACCCCCTGGTCCCAAGCCAGGTACTCTACCAAACTGAGCCACGCCCCGAAATACTTTATGGCAGGGGCAGAAGGACTTGAACCCTCAACCAACGGTTTTGGAGACCGCTACTCTACCAATTGAGCTATACCCCTAGATGGTGCCGGAGGTCGGACTCGAACCGACACGGGGTTGCCCCCGGCAGATTTTGAGTCTGCTACGTCTGCCAATTACGTCACTCCGGCAATGGAAGTTAAAAAATGGTGCGGGAGACAGGAATTGAACCTGCACGCCTCACGGCGCTAGATCCTAAGTCTAGTGCGTCTGCCAGTTCCGCCACTCCCGCATCCCTGGATATATTACTATATCAGTAGTTTTGATTATTGTCAACCGCTTGCGAATTATAATGCTTGCGAATTATAATTGCGAATTATAATGCGAATTATAAAATTTCCCCAGAAATTCTACCAACTCAACTCCTGTCTTGAAAACAAACGTTGCCTCACCCTGGGTTTTGATACTAATCTTCTCGATTAATCGTCGAAAAAGTTCTTCATCAAAATATTCAAGCGGAGAGGATTGGCTTTGAATGAACTGCCTCAACTCGTCTATCCGTTGTATTCTAATAATCTTGTTTGTTTCTTCGTCTTGCATGGTCTGCCTCATTGCCCTAAACCGCTCTATCTCTGCTGCTACCCGTCCATATTCCTTATCATATTCTTGCGTGGCAAGACCCGTTTTTGCATTTAACCGAACAAGGCTCATTAGCTCCTGCTGAAGTTTAGCTAATTGATCATCTATCTCTTCTCGTGTAAATTCGTACTCTATTTTCTCTAAACTTTCGTAAATATTATCAAACAGCTTACGCATAAAGATATCTTTACCACCGATTACTTGGTTCATTGCCCTTACAAATGCCCTTTCAAGATCTCGTTCAATTATCGCCTTCTGCGGACAAGCCTTTTCTCCATTCATTCTATGATTAACGCAAATCCAGACCGGTTTATTGTTTTTTCCCGTACCCCAGAAATTTCTATTGAATTTTGCTCCGCAGTTATTGCAATATATCTTTCCCGAAAAAGGAAATTTGCTAGAAAACTCACTTTTCCCAGTCTTTGAATACCCTCTTAAATTATTTCTTCTAATAAATTCAGCCTGAACGGCTGCGAAGTCCTCTTTGGTAATTATCCCTTCATGGCTGTTTTCAACATAATATTTTGGAACATACCCATCATTTCGAACTCGTTTTTTAGTAAGAAAGTCCACTGTATACGACTTCTGCAGTAGGGCATCACCCATATATTTTTCATTCTTAAGGATCTGATAGATATTTGTATCCCACCATTTTGTGTGACCAGCTCCATTTTTAATGCCATCCTTTTCGAGGCCTTTAATAATACTATAGGCACTTCTACCCTCAAGAAATTCGCGATAAATTCTTCTTACGATTTTAGCTTGCTCGGGTACTATTACAAGATCTCCATTTTCGTCCTTGGTATACCCTAAGAACCAGTTGTGGTTAATTCTGATTTTACCTTCCTGGAAACGATAGACGATGCCAATGCGGGTCACTTTAGATAAATTGGATCTTTCTTCCTGAGCAAGCGAACCCAAAAGGGTTATTAGGAAATCTCCTCTCCCATCTAGCGTATTAATATTTTCTTTCTCAAAAAAGATAGCTATATTTTTATCTTTTAATTGCCGCACATATTTCAAACAATCAACAGTATTTCTTGAAAACCGGCTTATGGATTTCGTTATCACCATATCAATTTTCCCAGACATACAGTCATCTATCATTCTATTGAATTCCAACCGATTTTTTGTATTTGTTCCGCTTATACCTTCGTCGGCATAAATGCCAGCAAACTCCCATTGAGTATTGTTAGAAATTAAATTGGAGTAATAGGAAATTTGTGCTTTAAAAGAGCTGAGCTGATCAATATTATCGGTTGAAACCCTACAATATGCGCATACTCTCGTCTTTGCAGTCGGTTCAAGTCCCCTGATCTCACTTATCGGCTTTGCAGGAATAATTTCGATATTTTTCCGCATTCTTCACTTGTCCTCTCATAGGTTTATATTGCTTAAGTATCTCGTTTCCATTTTTAAGAGTTAGTTTCAATTTACCCGGCTCAAGAGCCGTGATGCGAACAAATATCTCTTTAAAATATTCAACTTCGAATTTCATCATCTGCGTGGGATACTTTTGAAAGTGTTTTATTATATTCTCTGTATGAAAGTCGGATAAGTCCAGTGGGGCACGCTCCCAATCTGCAGCGGTCTTTCTATCAATCAGTATATTTAAGTCATTTTGTAATTCAATACACCTTTTTTCGTCGGCTATTTTCATCTGTTCAATTGTTTCCTGAATTAACACTTCAAAAGAATTGTATTTTTGTGCCGAGCATGGTTTTTCTTTAGTAGAAAACTTTCCGCTCATGCACTCTTTTCGTACTTGGTTATAGGCTTCAACACAAATTACTTCAAGTATTTCTTCATAAATGTTACCTCTCCCCTTACATTTTTCTTCGCTTTTTAAGCGATAACTTCCACAATGCCAAGCGGGCTTACTATTCACTCGTTTGAGTCCTTTAATTCCTCGGATATAGTTACTGCCACAACTGCCACACTTTATAAATCCAGAAAAGGGGTATTTCCTTTCGTTATTACAACTTTCATGTCTAATAGCAATGGCTTTTTCCTTTTCTCTCCTGCGTACTTCTTGCGCGGCCTCAAAAATATCTTTTGCCAGTATTGGTGGATATTTTTCAGTTCCAACATACCGAACATCCTGTAATATGTTGTTT
>JAEZVB010000032.1 GCA_023443285.1 Bacillota bacterium | reverse complement strand
GGTAACCCCACGCACCAAGATCCTCTTAATCGGCTATCCCAACAACCCTACCGGCGCCATTATGCCTAAGAAAGAGTTGTTAGAAATCGCCCAATTTGCCAAAAAGCATGATTTGATTGTTATTTCTGATGAAATTTATGCTGATTTGACATATCAGGGCACACACACCTGCTTTGCCAGTTTACCTGACATGCGCGACCGCACTATTTTGCTAAACGGCTTTTCCAAAGCCTATGCCATGACAGGCTGGCGGATCGGCTATGCCTTATCTAATCCTGACTTTATCGGAGCCATGAACAAAATTCACCAGTACACCATGCTCTGCGCCCCCATTACCGCTCAGCTTGGCGCCATCGAAGCGCTCCGTCATGGCAAAGAAAAAATGGAAAGCATGGTGGCCGAATACAACTGCCGCCGCCAATTAATGATGGGTGGCCTACACCAAATGGGTCTCAAATGCTTTGAACCCAAAGGTGCCTTCTATATCTTCCCATCGATCAAAGAAACTGGCCTGACCTCACTGCAGTTCGCCGAAGAACTGTTAAAAGCCGAAAAAGTGGCGGTAGTCCCCGGCGATGCCTTTGGCGAAAGCGGCGAGGGCTATATCCGCTGCTCCTACGCTTCTTCAATCAGCAACCTCTCACAAGCACTGGAGAGAATCGAGAAGTTTATTAAGAGCCGTCGATAGAAAATGTTGAGGCAGATTAACAGCGGGTTTTTGCTCTGCCTGTTGTTAATCTGCCGGAAAGAATAAAGACGAGATTGCTTCGCTGCGCTTGCAATGACCGGTTTTTTAGTCATTGCGAGCGCAGCGCGGCAATCTCGTTTTCTTATTTCGCCCCGGGTTTCTGTGACTGCCATTCCTCGCCAATCATCAATACCTTATTAACTCAGGCAAACCAATGCTAACCTTAGCCTATCTTTTGGGGTAAGAAGTAGCCATTGTATTTTGATACCTATCTCAGCACTTCTTCTCCTAACTGATTCTTTCTTTCGATAATACGAATAGTATTGTCAATTTTCTCAAATATTTGTATTGACAAGCGTTCTGTGTCTTGGAGGTAATTTCTTGCTGCACTTTCATCTGAGTTTCGCACAGCTTCTATGACTTTATCTCCGATCTTATGAAATTGCTCATGGATTGCGTCAATAGAAGCCCACTCTGTTTTCACTTCTGGGTTATCCATCGTAATCGAATGATAGAAATGTCCAAATGCGCAGCGTTTAGAATCAGTTTGAAGAGGGTAGGTTTTCATTTCTTCAACAATTCGTTTAAGATTTTTCACCCAATTCCCGTGAGCTTCTTTTGCCTTGTTTAAATTCGCCAATAAATCTTGATTAGAGATGGAGTGAATTCCTCCATTTAATGCTGCAACCATTTCACGAACTACTTCACTTAGCTCTGTATCAATTCGCGAGATGTGTTTTGCGTTTTCTTGGCTCTCAACAGCATCCTTATGTATGTCCTGAGTCATGCCATGTAGTTTCTCCGCATCAGCAGCCGACATAGTCATCGCTTGATTTACTTGTTGCGCTGATTCTTTAACGTTAAGCATTAAATGTGAAATATCATTGACATCGGCCACTGTATGTTTTAACATTTCGACATTTTCGTGAATAGTCCCCGAAATGGTATCAAGCTTTTCATTCATTAGATTAGTTGAACTTAACGTATTAAGCAAACTTGCTTTCCCACCATGTGCCGCCAGTTGAATATTAGTTACAAACCCTCTCATATTTTGCAGGTTTTCTTTTGTACTATCTGCAAGCTTTCGGATTTCCTCGGCTACAACTGCAAATCCTCGACCCATTTCACCAGCCCTAGCAGCTTCGATTGAAGCATTCAACGCTAACAAATTAGTCTGTTCTGCAATAGCTGCCACCCCGTTCACAATTTCGCTAATGCGCTCTGTCATTGTCGTAAGTTCTTCAATTTGCAGACTCATCCGTTGTGTATCTTCTACTACATGCTCTTTCAATTGCACTAATTCATCAACTTGCGCCAAGCTTTCATCATTCTTTTTTATTAATACATTAGAGGCATTTGACAGGTTCAGCATTTTACGCGACGTCTGCTCCACAGTATCATTCACGTCATTCATACTTGCCGTAATTTCTTCGACAATAGCTAGATTAGACTCACTTAATAAAGCCATTTGCCTTGCAAAATGCGATAATTCATATGCTGAATGAGTCATTTTTACATCAAATTCACTTAAAGAAGACACTGTCGATAACATGCGTTTACAAGAATCCGACATTTTCTCTTCACTATTTAACAATTTTTCAAATTGAGTGAACATCCGCTTATGTATAGGGTACTCAATTTTTAAACCATCAAACACATTTGACTTTCCTTGCAAGCGTTCTTCAACATTTTTCAAAATGCAAACAGCTTCATCGCAAGGAGTCTTTTTCTGAAAAAAACTGATCACTCATATCACCATCCTATTATTCGACCCATGTCGCTAAACCCATTATTGTATCAAGTAAAATATTAGTTAATATTAATACTCCTTATCATTTATACTTATAATAATACATTTTCACCCAAAATACAATACAAACCTGTATCAATACTTGACTTATCAGTTAGCACACAAAAATTAAGCATAAGCTTGCAGTTTCGGCAAACTTATGCTAGTGAAACATCGGGGGACGCTCCCATCTTGTGACCATCAAATGTTATGGTACCTAAAAAGGAACGTCCACTCAGTATGCTGAATTTTTTACTTTTCTACTGTTAGAGTTGAAGTTTTCCTAAAACCGCCAAGAGATATAACAATTTTCTTGTCCCCTGGACTAACAAAGACATAGTTTTCATGCATCTGTACGCCATTGGCAGTTATATCAAGCTGGTCACCACTATAATCCTCTGTAGTATTGTCTTCAAAGTAACATCTAACAGTATATTGGCAGGTATGAAAAGCTTCGCCAACTCTATATTTGGTTTGGTCAGGTTGACTTAAAAGCTCATAACGACTTACAGCCTTATCGAAGGTAGGAACTACTGTTATTGTTTGTTTAATACTGTAGTTTCCTAATCGAATGACAAAGTTTTTATTGCCAGCTTCTTTAAATTTATATCCTTTAGATAGTTTAACACCGTTAGCATAAAACTCTAAGTCGCTCGCTCTAAAGTCATCATAGGCACCATTGGTATAAACACATCTTACTGTAATATCAGAAGGGTCAAATACGTCTAATGTTTGTCTATACGAAAACTCTGGGGGAGCGTTTAGTATATAGCATTCTTTGATATTAGAGCTGAGGTTAGCAGGAAAAACCTGCAAATCATATTGACCTTGCTTACCCTGATATTTTATAGTGATCGTCTTTTTACCAGGAGTTTTAAATATGTAACCCTCTGCAATTGGTACTCCATTGGCCCAGTACTTTAACTCTTTATGTCCATGATAGTTAGAACGATTTTTAGCATAATAAATATGCATGCCTACATCGCTAGTGCGAAATGCTTCCCCAACCTTATAAACTCTAGTTAATGCTATCACCTCAACCGAACCGGGAGGTATATTAAGACGTCACGTAGAGGCCGCTTTAACTTCCGACTGAAATGACATAAAAAGGGTAATAGCAATAACTGCTGTGAAAAATAAAAATAATTTTTTCATTTAGTCTCCTCCGCGTATAACTTATCATCATTAGGATAAATAAAAATCCCCAATCCTATCTTGGTATAACAAGCACCTTACGTAGATATAACATCTTGTTAAACATGGGACATTGTATCTGTCCCCTTCACGTCCTCCAATGGGAAACTTCCCTAAAAAAAGTAGAACTCCTGCCAAATTTCCAAAAATTGAACAGGAATCCTACTTTTTCGCCGTCCTTATGCTTTTTCTTTTGTTTCGTCAACCTTCTTCTCTGGCAGCACACCCTGATTCATTACGATTTTCTCTTTCACAGGCTCACTCGATATAGCCTGTTTGAGTTCACCAATACCTTTGCCCAACGACTTACCTACTTCCGGCAACTTACCAGGTCCGAAAACGATGAGCGCAACAACTAATATAGGAGACATCAGGGGACGCTGCCATCTTGTCACCATCAAATGTTACGATGCCAAAAGAGGAACGTCCCCTTACGTCCCTCCCAAGTTAATACTAATCTTAGTAATTGAGTTGCATTTTGAGACATTTGATCATCATGGTCTAATTGCTGATATAATGAAACTGCTTATATCAGCCTACGTCTCAGGAAATCTGATAACCTTATTATTGTTGGCATAGTTATTGCATTAAAAAAGTCTTATAATCGAACTAGAACTTATTTATTTGTTCGAGAGGGGTATCAAATAAGGTGCAATGGTTTCGTGATTTTCCAACAACGAAAAAAATACTTTCCTTAGTAATATTAATGGTATTATTTACGGGTTTAGTTGGCTATGCTGGTTATCGGTCAACAATCCAGATAAAAAATTCGCAAGATGAAATGTACGCAAAAAATCTTCTGCCAGTTAAATGGGTTAATGCCGCCAGTAGTCAGTCGCAGGCTGCGCTCGGGATCACTATAGAAGTTCTTCTTGCTGATATAGACAAAAATAAAGAAAATAACATTCTTGCTGAAGCTAAAGCTAGAATGGAGGATGTTACGCAACTCATAAAACAATATGAGACAGTTGTTCACGATAATGAGAAAGAAAAGTTAGCACAGATTGAAAAGCTGTTAAATACGTATCATGAGGAACGAAATAAAGCGATAGAACTGGCTTTGACGGGTAAAAAAAAGGAAGCCTATGCTTATTTCGAACAAAATGCTGCTGGTCATGTCCAGCATGCTAACCGCATGCTAGAGGAAATGGCCGAAACCGAGGCCAAACAAGCGGCTGACAGGGCGAAGCATAGTGCTAAAGACGTTTCTGAGGCTATTACATGGATTGTCGCATTAACAGGCATCGCTATCATTGCTGCACTTGGGCTGGGACGATTTATTGCTCACCAAATGATTATCAATCCTTTACAAAGCATGGTTATACGAGCGGAAAAAATGGCTCAAGGAGATTTTACGGATAGGAATGCTGGTGTGTTATCCCGAGATGAGATTGGGCATCTGGGTCAAGCTATTACCATTATGACAGAGAACTTACGGGGACTTGTATCGCAGGTTACCGATTCCGTCCAGCAGGTAGCAGCCGCCTCAACTATTCTAACTGATGGTGCTGAGCGGTCGGCTCAGTCGGCAACTCAGGTTGCTGAGTCGGTTATGCAGGTTGCCCAAGGGACACACCAACAATCCAACGCAGTGAATGAGACATCGGGTATTGTTGATAAAATGTCAGCTACTATTCAACATGTAGCCGATAACGCTGCGATTGTGGCTGGGGTAGCTAGTCAAGGGACGCAAACTGCTCAAGCGGGTAACAAGGCTGTAGAGGCAGCTGTTCGGCAAATGGCCAATATTGAAGAAAAGGTTACTAACCTTAGCACAGTAGTCACTAAGCTTGACGTACGATCAAATGAGATTGGCCATATCGTTGATACAATTGCTATTATTGCAAGTCAGACAAACTTGTTAGCACTTAACGCTGCTATTGAGGCCGCTAGAGCCGGGGAACAGGGACGCGGATTTTCGGTGGTTGCCGAAGAAGTACGAAAACTTGCCGAACAATCACAAGAGGCAACTAAGCAAATAGCTGGGCTAATTAATGAAATCCAGTATGATACCACGCAAGCTGTTGCCGCTATGGAAGCAGGGACAAAGGAAGTAAGAGCAGGTACTGAGGTTGTAAATACAGCCGGTCAAGCTTTTGAACAGATTATGGTGCTTGTTGAACAAGTATCCACTCAAGTTACCGATATTTCAGCTTCTATCCATGAAGTAGCAGGCGGAAGTAAACAGATCGCAAGTTCTATTCAAAATATCGAACAAATTAGTAAAAATACAGCTGCTGAGGCACAAACCATTTCAGCAGTAACTGAAGAGCAGTCGGCATCTATGGAAGAAATGGCGGCATCAAGTCAACGCTTGGCCCATATGGCTAAACAACTGGAGGAAGCCGTACAACTGTTTAAAGTTTAAACATTATCACAATCCCATTAATTCCAACCACAAAGCTATATCATAATCCATAAAAACCCACCTACAACGCAGAACTCCTGCCAAATTATCAAAAATTTGGCAGGAGTTCTTCTTTTTTCACCATTACCAATGATACGGTTCTCCATATCGGGTATAACGGCGAAATTTGCTTTTTCCAAGGAAGCATCAGAACCGTCCCTGCGCTTCCTTTAAATGCTGCCTAATGACAGGTTTTAGAAACATCTTCATAAATCGATTTATTGTTTAATTCCCATAAAACAAATAAACTCCTACCATTACTTTGCAAAATTCAGGGAGTTGTCAAGAACAGGGGTGCCAATAAACTGTGTCATTAACTCCGTCTCTTGACATCAGACATCACCTTTCAGTCGGAAGCATTAAAACCGTCTTATATCTCTTTAATGCTTGTTTCTTTCTGCCTTAAGAGCCTTCACGAGGGAATAACACATAAGCACCATTATAAGTGTAAACGGTAAGGCTGTCACAATTGATGCTGTTTGCAGCCCTTGAAGCCCTCCGCTAAAAATAAGTACTGTAGCTACCGCAGATTGGAGTACCCCCCAGGCAATTTTAACTTTATTCGAAGGTGATAAATCTCCGTTAGATGACAACATTCCTAGCACAAAAGTCGCAGAATCAGCAGAAGTTATAAAAAAAGTAACAATTAGAAAGATTGCCAGCATTGAAAGCAGCCCTCCAATAGGAAACTGTTGGAGCGTAAAAAACAGCGCCGAAGTTACATCTGTTTGAACTGCTTCGGCAACCTTTATCTGATCAAACGTTTCAAACTTTAATGCAGCCCCCCCAAATACAGAGAACCATAAAAAACTAAATAAGCTTGGCACCAGCAAAACTCCAGTTATAAATTCTCGAATGGTTCTCCCCTTTGACACTCGAGCAATAAAGGTGCCGACAAATGGTGCCCAAGCAATCCACCATGCCCAATAGAATAAAGTCCAATCTCCTACCCATGTACCTTGTGTGAATGGCGTAAGTCTCAAACTCATTTGTATTATGTTCTGAAGATAGTTGCCCATGGTAAGAGTAAATATTTCAAGAATAAATGCGGTGGGTCCTAACATCAGTGCAAAAACCATAAGAGCAACAGCCAATATAAGATTTAAATTGCTCAGAATTTTTATTCCTCGATCTAGTCCTGTAGTTGCAGAGATAAGGTATAGTACAGTAATACTTAAAATTATTAGCATATGAATTGTGTTGTTGTTGGGTATACCAAACAAATAACTGAGTCCACCATTTATCTGCAAAGTTCCAAGACCTAGAGACGTTGCTACACCAAATGCTGTGGCAATAACTGCTAAAATATCAATGCATTTTCCAATCGGTCCATTTACCTTTGCACCTAAAATAGGTTGAAAAGTCGAGCTAATCAGACCCTTATACCCTTTTCGAAAATTGAAGTAAGCCAGCGCAAGAGCAATTACTGTATATATCCCCCATGGATGCAACCCCCAATGAAAGAACGAATACTGCATTGCCAGTCTAGCAGCTTCAGGGGTTCTTGGCTGTACATTCATTGGAGGACTTAAGTAATGATCTATTGGCTCGGCAACCCCCCAAAAAACTAAGCCAATTCCCATACCTGCACTAAACAACATGGCAAACCATGTAGCATTTGCATATTCCGGTTTGTCACCATCTTGTCCAAGCCTAATGGTACCATATTTACTAAATGCTAGTATAATACTAAAAAGCAGGAAGCTAAATGATGCTAAAAGGTAAAACCAGCCGAATTTTTCGATGGTAAAATTCAGCATAATTTTTGCCGCCGAAGCCAACCCCATTGGGGTAATCCCACCCCAAATTACGAAAATGGCAGTAATAAAGACCGACCAATAAAATACCATTTATATATTCTCCTGTTTTAACGAATACCACAAAGAAAGCCTCATTCATATTAAACGAAACGCTTATAATAAAACCTCTCTAAATAACAGCCATAGTTAGTTTTTCCCTTTTTTATATTTTCTAGTCATGTCTAGTCAAGGATGTCAATGTGACGGGGTTGTTGTCAACCGCTCTAAGAAGAAGGGGGACATCAGGGGACGCTGCCATCTTGTCACCATCAAATGTTACGATGCCAAAAGAGGAACGTCCCCTTACGTCCCTCCAAGGCTACATCCGCTGCTCCTATGCTTCTTCCATCAGCAACCTGTCACAAGCACTGGAGAAAATTGAGAAATTTATTAAGAGCCGTCGATAGAAAATGTTGAGGCAGATTAACAACGGGTTTTACTCTGCCTGTTATTAATCTGCAGGAAAGAATAAAGACGAGATTGCTTCGCTGGGCTCGCAATGACCGGGTTTTTAGTCATTGCGAGCCCAGCGCGGCAATCTCGCTTTCTTATTTCTCTTCGCTCTTCTATGACTGCCATTCCTCGCCAGTCATCAATACCTTATTAACTCAGGCAAGCCAATGCTGTCCTTATATCGTGAAAACATGCAGAACATCTGCAAATCAACAAAATTTGGTAGATGTTCTCTTTTTCGCCGTATCACATACCTAACGGTGAATTTTACTTTTTTTCAATGGAATTACAGGAACCGTCCCCGCGATTCATGGATCGTCCCCCGCTGTCCATTCATAGACGGTGTTGAGGAGACGAAGTTAATGACAATCTAAATGAATGATAACCTACATCAGGTTGTCTTTAACCCCATTTGCCTGGCAATTATCCTCAAAGAAATTCATTTTTCACTTTCCTGCTTCTCGTACAAAGTTACAGGAAAAGCACGCTTTCCTTGAAATATTTCGGAAAAGCCCTTGCGTATCCAAGTCTGTTCATTTTCCATATTAGCATGACCTACTGGAAAATAAGATGTTGACTTTATAGTAGTTTTGCTCAATTCATATCCGAGGTTTTCCGCCATTGAATTCAATAGGTCTAAAAGCAATTCCTCACGTTTCCGGCTCCAAAGTTCTTCACTCATTGTTGTAGTATTAAGTAGATCAAGGTAAGCTTTCCAAGCCTCAATAACCTTCTTATCTTTAGGTTTTGATCCATAAAATTCGATGTCAATCATATTCAGTGCTTGTACATGTTCAGGAGCTAAACAAGTTCCTCTTGTAGCCATAAGAGTGCGAAAAAGCCAATTTTTCCGTTCAATCTTCTCCTTACTTTTTTGTCGTTTTTCCGTAACCCACAGGGCAATAATAGGAGCCAATAATACCGCCATTACTTGCATAGCAGTTGATGTAGCTAATATCCAATCTTGGATTGTCATTCCCATCACTCCAAAAGTTTAATATGACGCTAAGGGACGCTCCCGTTTTGGCAACTATTCTTTCTATAGTAAAGTGACAAACAATGAGCGAACCTCGCTGTCCACGCTCGCCCAGTCTGTCTCCTATAAGCTTTTTCGTCTCCTACACCTAAGAACTTTGCGGGCGGGTGGTGTGTTGGCATAAGCGGAAGTTAAGCGCCAGCGGTGGAGCGTTGACAATACATCACCCGCCCGCGCCTCTCAATTTTGTATTCTGCAGGAAACTGCGAACCATCTCTTCATTTTCTTTTTAAACCAATAAACCTGACTACCTCACTTCATTGGTTAATTCTTTAATCAAAGCAACTTAGGCATCCCTGTGCTTCCTTTTTTCTTATATAATTAATTTACCATAAAAAATACAAAGTTCCTGCAAATTGTTAAAACTTTCTGCAGAAACTTTGTCCATTCTATATTTATCTTTCATATCAACCATTTTTCGTCATTACCAATGATACGGTTCTCCCCGCTAATCTTAAACGCCCGGTACACCTGCTCAAACAGGCGCACTCGGATTTACCAGTGACTAAATGTCATTTTAGAAAAGGTCAAGCTTTCTTTGTCGAGTGCTGTTACTTTGGTTGACAAGCCAAAGACTCCCCTATCTTATTTATGCCTGACTACATCCCTGCAACACTTAACCCCGACCAACGATTTAGCCTGCGTAACTGCCCGTAGCACAGCTTGTTCCACCGCCTGAGCGGCCAGCACGCCGACAACATTAATGTCAGCGATAATCTGCCCGGTAGCAACTGTAAAAATAGTATCGCCATCAAATAGCGTATGCGCAGGCCGTATGGTTCTGGCATAACCATTATGCGCCATAGACGCTACCTTTGCTGCTTGGCCTTTGGTCATAACCGCATTGGTAATAACCGCGCCAATCGTGGTATTGCCGGCAAACCGGTTAGTTTGTTTATCATGCTGAGCCAGCAAGCCTGCCTCGCAGTTTAAGAAGGCAAAAGGCTCCTCCTGATAAGCACCGGCCTCAATGCTGCCATTAGTAGGATTAACCACATCACCCAGGCAATTAACGGCAATAATCGCACCTACCAGCAAATTGCCGACGCCTAAACATACTGTGCCAATCCCCCCCTTCATCGCATGCTCGGCACCAAATATCTTGCCAACCGTCGCCCCTGTTCCAGCCCCAACCGAACCCTCGGCTAACGGCTCACTGCCGGCTGCCTGGCAAGCAGCGTAGCCCATAGCCTTATCCGGCCGGATCCGGTAATCACCGCAGGTTAAGTCAAACAACACGGCACCGGCCACAATCGGCACCTTGGTCACGCCAACATCAAAGCCATGACCCTGTTCCTCCAGATATTGCATGACCCCAGCTGCTGCATCAAGTCCAAACGCGCTGCCGCCTGCCAGCATAATGCCATGCACCTTGTCCACATAGTTAACCGGATTGAGCAAATCGGTTTCCCGTGTGCCAGGTGCGCCACCACGCACATCCACACCAGCGGTCGCCCCCTCCGGGCAAAGAATGACGGTGCAGCCGGTAGCGGCCAACTGGTTGTCAGCGTGTCCAATACGTATCCCGGGAATATCGGTTATTTTATACATGTTCTCCACCCCATTACTTTTTTTCTGTATGCCCTGATTGGGAATATACTACATGTTCAAGAATGAGCGCTGTTGTCACACCGATAACAAACCCGTTGCTTGCCAGCGGCCTGATTACAGCGGGAATGGTTGCGGTCATAGCAGCAGGCATAAAAGCGATCAGTGTGCCGAGCATCAAAGAAACGCCGATAATTAAGCCAGTCTCAAACCCTGATGTCTCCAGACATTTGCCCAGCATCATGAACCCACCGGCTGTTTGTGAACACATGGTATAAAATAGCAAACTGCCGGTTACGACTGGTGGTATGTAAGAAAACAAACTAATAATGCCTGGCAAACAGGCCAACAAAATCATGCCCACTCCGGCTACCGCCAGTGGAAACCGCGCCGCACAGCCTGTGGCGATAATAATACCGCTGCTAAACGAATAATTTACCGGCCCCATCACGCCAAGGCAACCGGCCAGCAAATTACCCAAGCCGGTCACAATCAGGCCGGACTTACTGCGTTGCCCGGAATCCTTGACAGCAAGTAAACCCGCGGTACTCTGAATGGAGCCAATATCATTGGCTGTCAACGCCAAGAAGCAAAACAAAAAGGAAATCACGGTTACACCGTCAAATTCAAAACCGGTCACTGCCAACTCCCAGCCAAGCGATGCCTGAACAGGCGCTGCCGCAGTCGGCCAGGCATTAGCCAAAAAGATATAATAAGCTAAACTGCCAATTAGCAGCGCCCAAATAACGATGGTCGATTTAAATGCTCCCGGCAAAAAACGCTGACCAATAAGCATAGCCATAACTAACATCACGGCAAATACAAGCTGGCTGAACGGATTATCTGTCCCAGTCACAATAAGCTGGAGAATAGTCGGCAAAATAGTAAAGGCAATCAAAACTAATACAATGCCAATAACCCTATTGGTAAACAACACATGTATCCGGCTCAACAAGTTGCACCAGCTTAAAACAGCCAATACACCACCACACAATGCCACTGACAAATAAACCGCCCCGATACTCGCATCCCCCCGGTTGGCTACAATTCCACTTAAGAGAACAGCAGCCGGCCCGATAACCAGTGGCAGCTTATGACCCCACAGCACCTGAATAAACAGCGTCAGACCGGTCACCAAAAATAGTTTTTGCAGATACTGTAGTTGCAACGCCGGTGAATCTACATAGTGAATACCGGCTGCAATCATGCCCAGAATAATAATATAGGGAACCACCACTATAAACCATTGCAGACCAAATACCATTGTTGAAAATAGTGGCAACGGCTGGTCCAATCCGTACTTAAATGTCAGCTTTTCCAAGACCATCCTCCATTTCCTGATTAACTCTTCTCAGTATATTTTACACCAGAAACCATATTATCACAGTAAGCATCAAAAAAATTACATATAGCAAACAGTCCCTAACCACTTGAAAGGTTAGGGACTGTTTGCTATGCACACTACTTCTGATGCAGTACCGACGCCGTGGCCGCAATTTCCTGGCATTTGGCTGTCACTTGCTCTACAGTCGCAGAAATATTGGTGATTTCATTATTTACTGTATTTACCTTCTTTTCCAGGTCGTCGGAAATGCTTATTATTTTAGCTACCTGCTGCCTGATATCATTTTCACTGTGTTTCGTGGAAGTCACTGCTTCTTTGGAGCGATCAGCCAATACCCTGACTTCATTAGCCACAACGGCAAAACCTTTGCCAAGTTCACCGGCACGCGCCGCCTCAATGGCCGCATTGAGCGACAGCAAGTTGGTTTGGCTGGCAATACCAACAATTTCGTCGGAAGCCTGTCCAAAATCGGCCAGCTTGATTTCCACCTCGCTAACGCTTTCCCTAAGTTCGGTAGCGGTTTTGAAAATAAAATGCACTTCTTCATTAATATGTTCAATGCTCTTGGCATTTTCACTGCTGCCGATCGATACCTCATTAATCGCATTAGTTATGTCTTTAACATGTTCTCTCAGCACCTCGGCAGAACGCTCGCGTTCTTCAGCCATACTATTGACTTTGGTGAGCATTGCCTCTACCTCGTTATGACTTTCGGCTAACTGTTCTTTTTCAGCTTCGACCTCTTTGCGGTTATAGTCGATACAGTTCTCAATATGATTAATGCCTTTAGCTACCGCTATGGCAAAATCCTGGCAATTGCCAAAACCGCAGGCATAACAATTAACCTTACGCGATTCCACGGTAGGTTTATGCAGTTGGGAAAAAATCGGCTCCAAATTCATATTGGCCTCATTATAACGCTCTAACGCCTTATTTTCATACTGCCGTACAAAATCACGTAAGGTTAGTTGCTTATCAAACCGCTCAAATAGGTCATAGGTTTTTTTGAATACTTTATTTTGGGTATGTTCTTTAATTTTTTGCTGTTTGAGTTCATTCATATGATAGTCAATATCGTCAAGGGGAATAGCCTTATTTGTGCCTGTACCAAGATTACAGCCGCACAGGCAGTTTAAGATATCGACAAGCAAGGGGATAGGTTTACCTGCCTGCACACGTTCAGCATATTCATCAAGATAATGGTACACATGGGTTGGTCCCTCAATTTGCCTAATCCAGGCGTCTTTGGTTATAAACTCAACATTTTCCCGCAGTCCGCCTGGCCGGCTGAAAGTCAGTCCCAAACCACAGCTTTCTTCTTCAAAATCGACTTCAGGATAACTGGCAAGATTAATTCCATTCTCCGCAAGGTATTGCTCCAGCTTGGCATAGGTAACATTATATTGAACTAATCCGGCTGTATTTTTTTCATTTATTTCATCTATCTTACCAATACAGGGCGATAAAAAAGCTAATTGATTCGTAACATTCTTATATTTTCGCAAATAAACGGCTGTACACATCATTGGACTATGAATCGGCGCCAGACTCTTAATGAGCTCTGGTCGGAATTTCTGCACAAAGTTGACAATGGCCGGACAGGGCTGGGCAAGCACCGATGAAAGACGCTGTTCTTTGATAGCCTTCAAATAGGCCCAGGTAGTAATGTCAGCGCCAAAGGATACATCATATATCAGCTTGACACCTACAGATTTCAAATAGCCAAATAGCCGTTTATAGTTAGTAAAATTAAAACGAACCGCCGGTGCGGCAATCACCGAAATACTTGTCCCTTGCCGTAAATCGGCAAAAAATTGCGCGGTATCATCCGCATAATCTCTTGCGCCATGATCACATACTTCCAAACATTGTCCGCAATGAATACAGCGGTTTTGATCCACTTTAACCTTGTTTGCTCCGTTACACTCATACGCGATATTGGCTTTGGTTGGGCACTTGGCAATACACTTATTACACCCGGCACATAATTCTTCCTTTGTTAATAAGATATCTTCGTTCATATCCGCATCACCTGCAACCTTGTTAAATTTTACACTTACTTTTTCCATAATATAGCGAAAATTCTTACACGTCAATTGGTTTTTTCTCAATTGCAAATAAAGAAGGTTGACCTGCTTTAAGAAGCATCATTTATTTAAGCAAGAAATCTAGAGCAGCTTAATCCTTGTATAGATACTGCATTTGTTGTCCTTCTGACAAAAATCCTTTAGGTTATCCATAAAAATCAAGGATTATGCTGAGCAAACCGCGAATAAAATGATCGAGGTGTTTGAATTGAATTTCAGCGTTATATCTGCAGCAACTTTTCATCTTTTGGAAGACATTGCAACAATGGCTACGATTATTCTATTCTTCTTATTGCACTTTTCTCTAGCCACCGCCCCGAAGAAATGGGGAATTAATCGCTTAGAAATTTCCCTGTTTGCTCTGCTTACCCTTATTGCCACTATCTCCACCTGGTCAACAGCAGGCCAGTTAACGATTAGCATGATTCCTTTTCTCTTAGCACCTCTGCATATTGGGCTGCGCGAAGTAGTTTTTGTTGTGTTTGTTAGCACATCTATTCTGTTGGCGCTTGCCGGCAGCAATCTGACTGGCTGGACAATCCTGGGATCTGTGATTGCTATTTTGGGCGTCTTCGTACTACATCGTTTTTCCGACTGCCGACCACGTAAAAAAATCGGTTTACTCCTAATTATTAACGGCTTATATTTCACAACCTATTATTATGCAATGGCCACAATCCATGGCAGCACTTTTATCATACCTCCGGCAGACACGCCGGTGGACGTAAGCTATATAGCTATTTTGTTAACCCTTATTAATAGTACTGGAATAGTAGTCCTTGACCGGATTATGACTTATCTCAAAAACCATCGCCAACTTACTGCCCAGGTTGCGCAAGCTGAGGAAAAATACCGCAACTTAGTCGAAAACTCCCTTGTCGGAATATATATTATCCAAAATAATAAGTTTTTGTATACCAATCCCGGTCTTACTGCCATTACCGGTTTTTCCTCCCAGCAATTGCTTGGTATTAAAAATATCTACGATTACATTCACCCAGATGACCGTCATAAGGTACGGGAGAATATCAAGGCAATGCTGTCCGAAAAAACTGACCGCAGCAGTTATGAGGTACGGTTAATTGAAAATGACCGTTGTTTGCATGTTGAAGTTTTCAGTAATTATATTACGTTTGACGGTAAACCTGCCCTCATTGGTTCAATGATTGATATCACCGCCCGCCGGCAAACCGAGGCCGCACTACGCCAGAAACAAAAGCGTCTCCAGGGAATTATTGCCGCCATACCTGATGTTGTTACTGTAATCGATAAAAACGGGATTCTCCGGGAAATACTTTCTCATCAGGACTCTCTCTCTCCACTAACAGCTAAACCTGTCCTTGGCCAGAGTATCCATGATATTTGCGCCGAGCCTCTTGCCAGACAGATTATGCAGAATATCCATGCAGCCCTACATTCAAAATACGTTGTCTCTTATTCTTTTACTTTTCAAACTTTGGATAATCGCATCTGGAATATTCGTTTGTCCGCCATCAATGCCGATGAAGTAGTATCCACCATTAGGGATGTCACAAAGAACAAAAAGATAGAAGATAATTACCGCCTTAGTATGGAGAAATACCAGACGCTGTTCAATAGCAGCAGTGATGCTATTTTTGTCTTTCCGGTTTCCCAGGGTCAAGCGAGTCCCTTTTTGGAAGTTAATGATGCAGCCTGCAAAAAGCTCGGCTACAACCGTGAAGAATTATTGAATCTGTCCGTTTACGATATCAGTGAAATGTCTCAGGAAATGGCTGACAGTGAACGAAATAAGTTACTGTGTACCGGCCATTCTCTCTTAGAAGTAGTCCATATTGCTAAAGATGGACACCGTGTTTTTGTAGAAGTAAATTCCCATTTGTTTAACCTGTGGGATTCGCCCAAGATTATCAGCATTGCCAGAGACATAACTGCCCGCAAGCAAATCGAAATGGCTCTCAGGGAGAGCGAAGCAAGATTCCGGTATGTGGCCAGCCATATTCCGCTAATGCTATGGATGGACGATCAGGATGGCTACTGTATTTTTACCAATAAAAAGTGGCAGGAATTTACCGGCACCAATCCTGATCTGGGTACTAAACTCGACTGGAGCAGCTATGTTCATACCAGCGACAGGCAACTGATTCAAAGTACACTAAAAAGCGCACTTGACCGGCAAGCCCCCTTTAGCTATGAATTTCGGATGTTGCGCTGTGACGGTGAGTATCGCTGGGTTCAGGCTGTCGGCATTCCTCGCCATAATTCGGATAATTCTTTCGCCGGTTATATCGGCTGCTGCCTGGATATTCATGATAAAAGACAGTCCGAAAGTGTGCTGACAAACTCATACCGGCGTCTGGAAAAAGACGTTGAGGCTCAATCCCGTTTATTGGCCAACAGCAATGCCCAACTGGCTCAGGAGATATTCACACGTCGTGCGATGGAAAAGAGATACCGAAAGTTGTTTGACAGTGTACAAGATGCTATTTTTGTTTGGAAGATTACTCCCGCCGGTATGCCAGGACGCATTATTGAGGTCAATGATGTTGCCTGTCAATGGCTGAATTACACCAGAAATGAATTATTGTCTTTGACCATGTTAAGTATCATGCAAAGTCAGATAAGTTCCCTTTCTGCCACCCGTATGGAGAAACTACTGGCTTCCCGGCAAGCCATTTTCGAATTTGATTATCTCACCAAAGACAATCGCTCTGTCCCCGCAGAGGTTAATGTGCATTTATTTTCCCTTAATGGTGAGCTTGTCGGCTTGTGCATTGCCCGGGATATTTCCGACCGCAAACAAGCTGAATTGGAATTACTTGCCGCCCGCAACCGAATCAACAAAACCGACAAACTTGCTTTCCTCGGTAATATGGCCGCAGGCATTGCCCATGAGATAAATCAGCCGCTAAATTCGATCAAGGTTACTGCAGACAGCATCCTGATGTGGTCCAAAGACGGACATTCCTATCAGATAGCAGAGTTTCGAGAAGATGTGCAAACCATTTCTAAGCAGGCAACAAGGATTGCCAACATCATCAAGTATATTCGCGATCTCATCCGCAGCCATCAACAAACAACTACCCAGCGTTTCAATATGATTCAGGCCATCAATAACGCTGTCACTATGCTGACACCCCAGCTTAATGCCGCTAAGGTCACGCTCTCTCTCGACCTTACAGAAAAGCCGCTCGAGATCATTGGTTCGCTTGTTCATATGGAGCATGTAATTCTTAATTTGATCAATAATGCCATGGAGTCATTAGAATCTTCAACCCAACCTCACAGAGAAATACACATCCAGACCCTTTTGGAAGACAGAATCATCGTCCTTATTGCCGATAATGGTCCCGGTATTCCGGAAGCAAGCCATCAAAAATTGTTTGTCCCGTTTTTCACAACCAAAGACACAGGCATGGGTCTTGGTTTGTCTATTGTCCAATCAGTCATTACTTCCCACGGTGGCCAAATCACTGTACAGAACAACGAAACTGGCGGTGCCACTTTCCGGCTGTCCTTCCCGCTTATCGATGAGGATACTATGGAAGACACCGCCAACAGCAAAGAATACGCCGCAGATGTTACAGACGATATTACAAAGGAGGACGATGCTAGTTGAATATTTTATTAGTGGATGATGATACTGGCAGCCGCACATCGGTGGGGAAATTTTTGCGCCGCCAAGGCTATCAGGTTACCGAATGCAGTAATGGCGAAGATGCACTTGCCACCTATTTAGCCGGCAGCTTTCCTATGATCCTGACTGATATAAGAATGCCTGCCATGTCCGGTATCGATTTATTAAAACAAATTAAAGAGCTGCCCAGCGGCTCCTATACTGATATCGTATTATTTACCGGGCACGGTTCCATGGAGTCTGCCATTGATGCTTTGCGCATGGGAGCCTTCGATTACTTAATAAAACCCATCAATATTGAGGAATTATCCATTATTGCAGAAAAGGTAGCCGAACACCAGGGATTACTGCGAGAAAACAGGCGCCTTACCGACCATTTTGACCAGGAAGTCCAGGCAGCCACCCAAGAAACTGCTAAAGAGATTTCACGGTTGCGCATGCTTGTCGCCCAATCGGAAGGAGTAAGCAAGCTCGGTATTTTTGATAAAGTAATGCAAAACATCTATCAGCAGGCTCTCCTTTATCATCATGATCGCTCTATTCCTGTATTAATCCAGGGTGAAACCGGTACTGGTAAAGAAATGGTTGCCAAACTTATTCATTATGGCGACTTTAACGAAACTACGCCTTTTGTAGACATCAACTGTGCTGCTTTAACTCCCACTCTATTTGAAAGTGAGTTATTTGGCTATGAGGCCGGCTCTTTTACCGGCGGCTTATCCAAAGGACAAAAAGGTAAGCTTGATCTAGCCACAGGCGGCACTCTGTTTTTGGACGAGGTTGGTGAAATGCCGCTGGAAATTCAGGCTAAACTGCTACGCGTGCTGCAAGAAAAAGAATACTACCGGGTGGGCGGTTTAAAAAAGCTCAAGTCTGATGTACGTATTGTCTGCGCCACCAACATCGATTTAGTCCAGGCTGTGGCTGAGGGGAAATTCCGCCGCGACCTATACTATCGCCTTAATGTAGGGCAAATATTTATACCGCCGCTATGTGAGCGACCTGATGCTATAATTCCACTGGCCGAAATGTTTCTGCACCGATTTGCTTCCCAGAAAGGAAAAAAGTTCTCTCGTATTGGTAACCAAGCAGCTAAAATCTTACTCAACCACTCTTGGCCGGGAAATGTCAGGGAGCTGCAAAATGTCATCGAATGGTCTGTTTTTATGTTTAATGATACCGAATTATGCCCCAATCATCTTAATATCATAGCTACCAAGAATACTAACTGCTCCACCAGCACGTGTCAGGCAGGCACCATCCATCCCGAAGCCCCGCTTCTTCTACCGCCTGCTCCCTTTAATTTGGACGAGTATATCGACAGAATCATCGCGGCAGCTCTCAAAATGCACAATGGGAACAAATCGGCTGCCGCCGCTTACCTGGGGCTCTCCCGGCGTTCCCTGTCGTACCGGGCAGAAAAAATATTGCATGATGAACAATAAAATAAAAGGAGTTTGGAACGCTTATCACCGTTCCAGACTCCTTTTGCATTATGGCAACTATTATTCTTTAAGGTAACCTTTCCTGATCGAATCTTGAATAATCTCGTCAACAAGCTGCCCTAACTCCGCAGCAATTGCAGCGGTTCGCTTATTGCGCTCTTTAACTTTGTCACTAGTTATACCATGTAACTGCCAGGATTTACCCTGTGTATGATAATGCAGCAGCAAAGGCTGAAGCCTGTCTAAGGCATCGGCAAGCCGCGCCTCCGGAGTATGTTTTTGCTCAAATTCTTCCCATAAAGCGCAAAATTCCCGAGCCTGGTCATTTGGCAAAAGGCCAAATAGTCTGTCAGCTGCCTTGATTTCCCGCTGCGCCTTATCTAGACCGGCCTCTACATCAAAGCAATAGGTATCACCGGCATCGATTTCTACAACATCATGGATAAGAACCATTTTCAGTACTTTGAGAACATCCACCTGCCCCTGGGTAACATGCTCAGCCAACAAGGTGGCCATAATGGCTAAATGCCAAGAGTGCTCCGCATCTGTTTCATGGCGTTCACCACCAATCAGAAAGTTTTTGCGGTATATCTGCTTCATTTTATCCACTTCGACAATAAATTCAATTTGTCGTTTTAAGCGTTCCGTAATCACAGTATCCCTCATTTCTATATGAATTCCAGCAAACAAAGATACATGACTAGATTGATAATGGAGTAACATTTACAAACTATGCGTACTCCAAATACGTCAACAAATACAGCATAACTGTTTTTAATTCTTGAAACATTTCAATTATCCTGCTATAAACTAACATTTATTTTAATATTTTGTTGGCAATTATTTCCGCACTATGCTATACTTAATGTCTCACCGCTCAAAACTTGCTAGTGGTAGCTAACCGATCTATTGTCTTGCTCTCGAGCAAATGTTGATATTACCAAGATGAGCTGACCATCTTCGAAAGATCATATAGATTCCATTATTTTATCATTACGGCAACGCGTATATAAGCGCTAACAGAGTGGCGATACTAAATTATAAATGACTTATGCAACAAGGAGGCTACATTAATTGGAACAATTTAAAGAGCTAGGAATTAGCGATTTAACAATACGAGCCCTTAGTGATATGGGCTTTGAAGAACCAACACCTATTCAGGCTCAGGCTATCCCCATACTACTTACAGGCAAAGATTTGCTTGGCCAAGCCCAAACCGGCACAGGTAAAACTGCCGCTTTTGGCATTCCGTTATTAGAAAACATCGGCAACAGCTCAGGAGCTATCTTCGGAATTGTGTTAACCCCAACCCGCGAATTGTGTATTCAGGTCGCTGAAGAACTTAACAAATTGGGGCAGTTCTCTCATGTTCGCACACTTCCTATCTATGGTGGCCAGGATATTCAACGCCAAATTAAATCCTTACAGAGAAAACCGCAGATCATTGTCGCAACCCCCGGCCGGCTAATGGACCATATGAACCGCCGCACCATTAAACTTACCGATATAAAAATGGTAGTTTTGGATGAAGCCGACGAAATGCTTAACATGGGCTTCATTGAAGATATCGAAAAAATTCTGAGCGCCACACCAGATTCCCGGCAGACCTTGCTCTTTTCCGCAACCATGCCGCGCCAGATTCAGAACCTGTCCCAGCGCTTTTTAAAAGACCCGGCGCTTATCAGCATTAAATCCAAGGAAGTAACCGTACCACTCATAGAACAATATTATATGGAAGTGCTTGACAGGCAGAAGTTCGATGTATTTTGTCGCCTACTGGATATTCAATCACCAGAGTTGTCGATCGTATTCGGCCGAACCAAACGCCGGGTGGATGAACTGACCGAAGGACTCAAAAAGCGGGGTTATTCGGCAGAAGGTATTCACGGCGACCTTACTCAGGCCAAACGCGATTCTGTCCTACGCCAATTCCGCGAAGGCATTATCGATATTCTCGTGGCCACAGATGTGGCCGCCCGCGGCTTAGACGTCAGTGGCGTTACTCACGTTTACAACTTCGATATCCCCCAAGATCCGGAAAGCTATGTCCACCGGGTTGGCCGCACCGGCCGCGCTGGTCAAACCGGTCTGGCCATGACCTTTGTTATTCCCAGAGAACTAGACCATTTGCGCTCCATCGAACGACTCACCAAACGCAAAATTGTGCGCATGCCTGTACCAACTGTAACCGAGGCTATCGAAGGCCAGCAGCGCTTAGCTGTTGAAAAACTGCTCAATCAGATTGAAGACGGCGGTCTTGAGGCCTACCGCGGTCGCGCTGAAGAACTGCTCACAGAAACAGATTCTGTATCCCTCTTGTCGGCAGCCTTAAAACTATTAACCAAAGAACCAGATGCTACACCTATTAAAATTACCGAGGAAGCGCCGCTACGTAGCCGTTCTTATGGCGGCTCCAGCAAACGCCGGCCACCGGATAACCGCAAAGCTCCCGCTGCCGGCGGCAAACCGCGTTACAAATCAGGCAACTTTAGAGGCAAATAATAAAAAACAGGAAGCACAGATGTTATTCTGCTGCTTCCTGTTTTTTATAGGCTGGCAAAATTACCGTTTTTAAAAACCGGGATAGTCTCACCGGTTGCTGTTGTCCCAATTATCTCAAGGTCATCTGTACCCAGCATAAAATCAACATGAACCATAGAATCATTTGCCCCGGCTTGTTCTAACTCTGCTGCATTCATGTCAGTTCCATTTTTCAGGCAGATTGGATAGGCTTTACCGATAGCCAAATGACAAGAGGCATTTTCATCAAAGAGCGTATTATAGAACAAAATACCGGCATTAGATATAGGCGAATTATCAGGAACAAGAGCTACCTCTCCCAGATAGTGCGAGCCTTCATCAGTTTCTACCAGCTTTTTTAGAACCTCATAGCCCTGCTCGGCCTTACAGTCAACAATGCGACCATCTTTGAAGGTTAGCGAAAACTTATCAATCAGGGTACCGTTATAATTTAATGGCTTAGAACTTACTACAACCCCATTGACACCTGCCTTTTTCGGCAGTGTAAACACCTCTTCAGTCGGCATATTAGCGACAAACTCCGTGCCATCTGCCGTATATTCCGGCCCGCCAAGCCACAGGTGTTCTGTCGGCAGTTCTACCTGCAAATCTGTGCCCAGCGAGTTTTTGTAGTGGAGCAGCTTGAATTTATGGGAATTTAGGTAATCCAGGCTTTGTTTTAACTGGCCACTGTGCTCTTTCCAGGCCGCTACCGGATCATCCATATCCACCCGCACAGCCTTAAAAATAGCCTCCCATAACTTTTCCATTGCCTCGCCAGCCGCTACTTCAGGGAATACCTTCTTCGCCCAGGCCTCAGTGGGTATTGAGACAACACACCAGGCATTTTTGTTGCTCATTGTGCGTTCACGATATTCTTTGAGAGCCGTATTACTCGCTTTCTGCATCCGGACTAGCCGTTCGGGGTTTACTTCTTTAAATAGCTCAGGATCAGAAGCGGCAATACTGATAAAGGCAGCACCCTTACGAGCATAGAAAAGATAAAAATCCTTTTGCCAATCAGGAAATTCATCAAAAATCTCATCAGGTGCCTGCAAAAACTTAATCTTGGAAGATAACTCATCCTTCCAATTCATGACTACCTCCCTAGCACCGGCCTCATAGGCAGTCTCAGCCAGCATGCGGGCAAAGGGGGCGCACTCTAGCGGCGTGGAAATGACAAGCGTTTGCTTTTGTTGAATATTAATTCCTGTTTTAACCACCAGTTGAGCATATTTCTCCAGCATAGTCTTATTCATGTTGACCCCTTTCCATAAATTTATGTTTAGTACCAAAGCTATCGGCTTTATTCTTGCACACAATTGTTTACTTTATCATGGTAATCACTACTATTCAATATCACCGCCTGTCAGCAAACCACAAAATTGGTAATGGTTAATCCTGAAAATTTTATATTCCGCCGGATATTTACAATGCAACTTCACTAATGCTATATTTATCATATATTGTATGATATATTCTTTCTCCCACTGTTTTAGTCCCAAAGCAACGCAGTGAGGTGTATTTTATGGGTGGATTATTACTAGCCACACAAGACTTGAAGCCTGGCATGATTATTGCTTATCCGGTGCTAAAACACAATCAGATCATATTACAGGAGAATACCATCCTGACAACCAGCATTATCAAACACCTTATATCGTGGAATGTTCCGACCGTGCTTATAAAAGAGGGGAAACTATCCGATGATGCCGATAGCTCAGAAATAACAGACAAATCTGCCCTATATGAAGAGACTTCCCACTTTAAAAAACAACAAAATAAAATCGTAAAATTAAGCAATGAACTATTTGATTATATGCGCAAGAAGGAAACTGTACCTTACCTTGACTTTCATAGACTAGCGACAGTAGACCTCTATGAATTATCGCAAGACAAAAATATTTTGGCCAATCTCTATCAGATAAAATCTCACACTGACTATACCAGCGGTCACGCGGTAGATACAGGAATCATTGCTGGAGTCATGGGCTCTTGGCTCAAATTTTCGCCAGATAAAGTGCAAACTCTGATTCTTTGCGGGCTCATGCATGATATCGGTAAATCTCAGATTCCAAAAGCAATTTTGGAGAAACCCGGACACCTTACCGTCGAAGAACAAAAGATTATCAAGTTACACCCAGAATACGGCTACTATATGGCTAAAAATATTCCTAAAATATTGCCGGAAGTGAAATTAGCTATTCTCCACCATCACGAACGCGAAAATGGCGGAGGCTATCCAAAGAAAAAAATGTCGTACGACATCCATCCATTTGCCAAAATAGTTGCCATCGCCGATATGTATGATGCCATGACAACTGAGCGAATCTACCAGAAAAGTGTTTGCCTGTTTACCGCGTTAGAAGCATTAATTGATGCACTGTATGTACAACTTGATAAAACATTTTGCATTGCCCTAATCCAAAATATTTGTCAAGCGCTAATCGGTGCCGTTGTGTTACTTAGTGACGGAACCCAGGCCGAGGTTCTCCGGTTGCCCTACTTTATGTCATCCAAACCGGTTGTGTGTACAAAAAATGGTAAGATTGTGGATCTGCACAATCATTCCCACATTTCCATCGTAGAAGTCTTAGAGTTTAAAACTGACCTCTAACTAATGGAAAGAAAAACGTCATTTGTTCTTTGTTTAAGGACAAATGACGTTTGATTTTTTCTGTTACGCGTTAAAGAAAATCCTTGCGAATGGGGGTAAAAGCGTCAATCAGGATCGAATCGTCCTCCAAAGCCACAACCCCATGCAATGTTTTCCGAGGCGCATAATAGGTGTCACCTTTCTTGATGATACTTTTTTCGCCAGCAACAATAAGTTCGAAGCTGCCTTGAGCCACATAACCAATTTGTTCATGCTCGTCATGGCTGTGCGGCTCACCGACACCACCTTTTTTAAACCCAAACTCAACCATCATCAAATCTTCACCATAACTAATTACTCGACGAGTAGTCTTGTCACTAAGCTGAACAAGCGGTAATTTAGTATTATTCATATAATATACCTCCGATTTAATTTGCCATTATCACCAGTTATAATACCACCTATACAATTTAATTTCAAATAAAAACCAGCCTGACTTTAATGTCAAGCTGATTATTATTTACAGCTGTTGGCAAATCCTCTCTTAATGACCGCCGCAGCAGCCGCCGCCGTGACCGTGTTGACCACCGCAAGCGTGTTTAACGCCATTATCCAGCTTCATCTTTTTCATGCTGCCACACTGAGGACAGGCAATCTCATAACCATGCTTGCCGCCTTCCTTGCAAGGTTCGACTTCCCACACATGTTGACAGTCCACACACTCAAAAACCCGTTTTTTCATAATATAGTTACCTCCTTCAATCACGATAGCCCGACCTTCCACTAACGCCGCCGCGATTTTGCGCCTGGCAGAATGCAAAATTCTTTGAAACGTCGGACGGGATAGCCCCATTACCGCCGCACAAATAGCTTGCTCATATTCCTTAATATCCTTCAGGCGGATTGCCTCCAACTCTTCAATCTGAACAACAACCGGCTTTTGCCCTTGCTCACTCTCAGGAAAAAATTTCCGGCATACCGGTTCCTTGTCAACCAGTCCGCAACAACGCTGTCTAGGCACAAACTATCAACCTTTCTCAAATGAGCATATGCTCATTTATATTATATACCTTTTTATAAAAAAAGTTCAATAAGAATTGAAAATTAAAGCTCTTATCTGCTAACACTCTTGCGCAGTTTGGGCGATAATATCATGGCAACAACTAACCCTACGCTAGAAGTCATAAGCGAACTTGGTATATTGGCAAGCGCCGTCGCCAAGCTGCCTGTCACTTGCCACCAAGCCACAATATAACCGCCTAGCGTCCAAGCTGCTGCCAACACACAACCAAGCACAGCACGCCACAGCCACTGCTTACCTGTCTCTTTGGCTACCGGAACAGGCCATACACCTTTGGCAACAAAACCAACAATAAAACCTGCAGTCCCTTTAATAAAAAAAGACCAGGCAGTATAAGGAGAAAATCCCATGAGCAAATCATAAAAAGCAGAGCCAATAGCACCGGCCAAGCCAGCATATACTCCACCGAAACAAATACCGACAGTAAATAAAAAGGCAGTACCCAGATGAACCATAGCCCCGACGCCAAAGGGAATTTTGAGCGAAGTGGCAATAGCACACATGGCAGCCAATACCCCACTATAGACAATGTCTTTTGTTGTCAACTTTCGCTTCTCCGTCATAATTTATTGCTCCTTCTTATCATGTTTAACCTGCTTTGCCCACGCCTGTATTAGCCAAGGCAAAGCCATTTCCAGGAGGACACCCTCCCGGGAAGGAGTGCCCGCCGCATAAGTAGTCTTAACAGCCACAGCAACAAAATCGGCAGCCAGTTGCATAGCTGCCGGCACACTATGCCCCAAAAGCAGCGCACCTGCCAGAATACTGGCAAAGACATCGCCTGTCCCTGGATATCTGGCAGGAATGTGTTCACTGATCACTTGCCAGAAAGATCCTGTGCTTCGCTCATAACCAACATTCATGATTTTTGTATCAGCTACAGGAATCCCTGTCATGACAACAACCGATGGCCCAAAATCGGCCAACCGGACAAGCCAGTCTTTGAGTAACTCATTATCCATTTCTTGTTCCGTATAGGGCTCACCCAACAAAAAACAAGCCTCGGTAAAATTCGGGGTAATAATATCTGCTTTGCCAACAAGCCTCTTCATATGCTGCTGCATTTGAGGTGTATATACCGAATAGAGTTTGCCTTCATCCCCCATTACCGGATCAACCAATACTAACGGCCTGTTATTCGAAAATTCTTCAATAAAATGCAGTACTGTATCAATCTGCTTTTCTGAGGCTAAAAAGCCGCTGTAAATACAATCAAAGGCAATGCCTTCTCTTTTCCAGTGATGATAAAACTCAGGCATGCGCTCGGTGAAATCACAAAAAGCAATCTGATTATATCCACCTAAATGTGTGCTTAATACCGCTGTCGGCAGCGGACATACCTGAATGCCGATACAGGATAGTATTGGCATAATCACTGTCAGCGAGCAACGGCCAAAACAAGAAATATCATGAACAGCCGCAACCCTTGGAACCTGCAATCTCATGGTCTGCTCCCTTCTAACATTCTGAGCACAGTTATAATTTTTCGGCCTCGCACCCAGCCAATCGGCTCACCGCCGTAAGTAGCACCTGCGTACCGGCGACAATATCCTCCATACTGGCCCATTCTGCCGCATTATGACTAATCCCGCCTTTACAAGGTATAAACAACATCCCTGTTGGGGCAATTTCAGCCAAATGCATAGCGTCATGCCCAGCACCGCTAGGCATCAGCCTATTTGCATACTGTCCTTGCTTCGCTATATCGTGTAAGTATTCGACTATTTCCCGGGAAATTTCAACAGGCTTTTCATCAGCCAGCGTTGTACACTCAATTTTTACTCCACGGCGGCCTTGCATTTCTTCCATACCTGCTTTCAGAGATTGCACCACTTGTTGTTTGCTACTCTCCAAAATGCCGCGGATATCTATTCCCAGTTCAACATGTCCTGGGATAACGTTCATAACTCCTGGCTCAGCCTTTACCATTCCGGTTGTACCTACTGTACCGTTATGTCCTTCCTGTCCTGCCAGCTTTTCCACTAGCAGTATTATTTCGGCACCTGCGCTTAAAGCATCTTGCCGCATATTCATCGGCGTAGCTCCTGAGTGGTCGGCCTGACCGGTAATTGTTACTTTGAGGCGAGTAGGCGCAGCAATCCCGGTAACAATTCCAATCTGATCACCGGTGCTTTCCAGCACTTTGCCCTGCTCAATATGCAATTCCAGAAATGCTTTAATCTCACCAGCATACCGGGCTGATGCAACCTGTTCCGGCACAAAACCGCGCTGGCGCATGGCTTCAGCCAGTGTCATGCCCTGCTTATCCTTAAGC
>JAEZVB010000012.1 GCA_023443285.1 Bacillota bacterium | reverse complement strand
GTTTAATTATGAGAAAGACAATATTGATAATGTCATTAGCTCTTGTTATACTGGCTATTACACCACTGGCTATTTCATTTGCATTTACTGATTCTACTACATATACGACAGTCTACGTAAAACCGGGGGATACAGTTTGGCAGATAGCCGCTAAATATACTACAGGTAAAGATGATGTCCGTGAAGTCATTTATGAGATTAGGAAGATCAATAAATTAGATAATAACGCGAGTGTTTATCCTGGACAGGTTTTGAAGGTGCCGGTTAGGTCGTAACAAGCTACGACTCATTAATTTCATGGCAAACATATTAAAATAGAAATACCGTAAAATGGTTCAGTTTATCTGCCCACTTTGCGGTATTTTTAGTATAATTCTTGAACCATCAGGTCATCAATGCTGATCTAACAAGGCGATCTCAGCATCGATGAGTTCTTTTAATTTTCGTAGTTCTTGCTCACTGAGGGTAATACCCTTACCCATTTTTTCATGTGTTTCATCCCAGTCGCGAATATCATACTTCGGTTCCCCGCTATTCCAACTAACCCGGGTAAACTCCTTTTTCCAGCCTTTGCTTCCTTCAGAAACAACCCCTAATTCATTGATTACTTCAAATTTGAAATCCCCGTTTTTATTAGCCATCGATACCCTCCTTAGTTAGTCATAATCCGCCAAGCAGGTCTGTTAGCAGTAGAAGTAGCACCGCGTTTTTCCAGGTTAATCACAAGATTAAGCCGTTGACAAATAGCGAGAATTTTTGTTTCAAGACTCTCAGAGTACAATACCCAAATTATACCCGATTTTTCACGTTTATCTATATAATTAATATTGGCAACTTGTAAATCCTGCAGAAGTACGTCTCCTTTGGTGGGCGTCTTTATACTTCTGTTTTTGCTTTTGCTTTGTAATGCATGAGTTGACGAACTGCTATGAGAGGGAAACAGCGAAACTTGGCTCGATTTTCTGTTCTTATCAATAGTTGTTTTAGCTCTTGGATTTTGATTTATAGATGAATTTACTCGGGAAGGCATACTTGGATTTTGCCCCTCTACAGATGTCTTTCCAGACACCACGAGGTTTGCTGTATCTTCTTTTACAAGGATCTGTTTCTCTTTGCTTTCCGGATAGCGAATAGGCGTGGTCAACTCGGTTCCGATTGTACAGTCATGCTCCTCCTCATGCTGCGTCTTCCAACTGTCGAGTATTAGTGCCGCCTGTATTATTATCCGGGACAGCAAGGCGGAAGAATCTTCATTGGGAAGTTCCTCTATGGGATTTTCCGGATAGATTCCATAGTTGTTCAGGTCTTGAATCACTCGTTCCATTGTTTTTTCGGGGTGCCTATAATATTCGCTACCACGGATGCGTATAAACCTCCAACCTAGACGTTCCAATATCGTTTGGCGCTCCATATCTTCGCGTACTTTTTCTTCTCCGCTGTGATATTGTTCTCCGTCACATTCGATGGCAATACGATTTCCCTTATACATGGCCACCAAATCAATCCGATATGCACCAACCTCCCATTGTTGCACTATATGATAGCCAGCTGCCAGCAGTGATTTGCCAACAGATTCCTCAAATGGAGATTCCGCCGCTTTCTCAACCGCTGTGACTAATTGTGAAAAAGCTTTCGGGTTGTTGGCGTATTCTAGCAAATCTCTGCGAATATCTCCTGGTTTCAAATCTTTACTAATATCTAAGGAATGAACGACCCACAGCTGATCCTTTGCACGGCTAGCGGCAACATTATAGCGCTGTTTTCGTGATTGATCGGCGCCTTCACCAGCCAGAGATAGCGGACCATCTGTCTCATTACTGTCAACCATGGAAAGGAAAATGACATTTCTTTCATCACCCTGAAAGTGAGAGGCATTTCCGCATAAAATTCGGCGTTCCTCAATAATGGCTGGGGAAATCTTGTTTAAAATAATTTGTTGAATCTTTAGAGCTTGCTCGTCACCGAGCAATGAAATTGCACCAAAGCTAGCACCGTCATATTCAGGTTGTTCCATACATGCCAACATAAGTGCTACAATGGTTTCGGCTTCTTTGGTATTGATTTTTTTGTGGTCATCGCGTTGTCCGTCAGTCACGCGATAACTAACAACGGCTGGATTTATAATACTATGGCTCTCGTCCCGCAAGGGTTTAATTTTATAATCATATGATAACTTGTTACTATATCCGATAATCTCAGGCACACAACGGAAATGCTCTCGCAGCATCAGCGGTTGAAATGTCGTTCCCGCTATATCATATAGGGAAGATTTTAAATCATATAAATGCCAATTGGGGATAATCTCTTTAATATGCATGGCCATTAATGCATTCGTTTTATCGATATCAACGCCAACTGCCATGGGACTAACCTGTTTGTCATCCCCAACAATAATGACTTTTTTCCCCATATATAGAATGGCTATTGCCGAAATATCAGATTGGCTGGCTTCATCAATGATAATGACATCAAAGAGATTTTGGGATGGATTTAAACTTTCCAGAGCCTTATTGACAGGCATAATCCAAGCAGGAACGGCAGCTTGACAAGTAGCCATCAATTGGCGCGCTTGTTTTTTGAGTACAGGTGCATTCTTGCCTGTTCCTTTACCTATTTTCTTAACTGTCCTCTTCCAACCCTGTAAGGCTTGACGCATGGCTAAGTCTTTTTCGGTTCGCTGCAATAAATGATACCAAGCTGAATACTCGGCCAATAAGGCTGTTTTTTGGCGCAATTCTTTACTTAACGAAACAGCTTTGCGCTGAAGTTCCTCATAAGGTTCTTCCGTTAGTTCGCCTATAATACCTGCAAATTGCTTCCACTTCCAGGCTTGTTCTATTTCTGGCGGTAACGTAGTTTCACCGTGTATTCCTATTCGGTTGCGAATTTGGGTTGCCCACTCCATAGCCACAGGCTCCAGTTTATCAAGAAGTTCTAGGCGCTGTTTTTTCACACTATACTTTGCGTGCAACTCCAAAAGTTGTGTAAAACTATTGACATAGCCCGATAGATCACGTTGATGGAGAGCATGCCTAACAGCCATACAAATAGTCGATTGCTGGCAATCGCCAGTTTCCAACAAAGCGATACAGTCAGAAATTTTCTCTTCCATCTCTTTAAGTTCTAAGAAGATGGTTGCAAGTTTAATATGTACAGGAATATTTTCATGAATTGCCTTGAGGATGTTTTCAGTTTTTACGATCTCCGAATCAAAGTCACTACCGGCAAAAAGCAGATTGGAGTTAAGTCCAGCATTCCTCAACAATTGTAATACTTGCTCGTACTCGTTCTGATACCACTCCAAATAGCGCTGTATCTGTGGAATTTGTTGCCAACAAACACGTTCCGGTTCATCACCTAAACTGTCAAAGTGTGGTACACCTCGGACACCCATAAGTTCATTCCAATAATTTGCTGTCTGATTACGTTTTTCCAGAAGTAGCAACTTTTTTTGGACACAGATGCATTCTTCTAAATTGGAAATAGGTGCGCCGTTAATCTTTACTACTTCAAAAGCGATTTTAAATTTCCGATGAAAGAATAAATCAAATTTAGATATAGTTCCTTTCTTTTGGTAGATTTCTTTCATCTGCTCCAATATCGATTTCAGTTGTAAGTGATCGACAGTATTGTCGATATCAATATTTTTCCCAAGCAGATCGGCCACAATCGAGTCAGCAAAAGCTACCGTATCGTCAATTGTGGAAATTAGCCTTTCCCAACAACTCCTATACCCGCCGCCTTTCTGACCATCAACCACCGCGTACACCATCCAAGAATCAAAGGACTTGAGGCCACTAGTGTACTCCAGCAGCTTTTCCAGAGCTGCTGGGCTGGTTTTTTCGACCACGCTTGTCATCAAAACACCATTCTTCAATTTTACCGAACCGCTAGCATAATCAAGCTCAATTTGCGCCTCTAATTGGGATTGGATTTTAGTAAGCTCAGCAGTGTAATTCTTTATTTTGCGTTGGATATCGGCAAATTCTGACGGCGCAAGTAGTTGTCCGGGGTTGGGTATGTCGTAGGTAAGTTCGCGCTCTTCGAATTCAGTGAGCTCACTGTTGCTTTTATACAATATGGATAAATCCTCGATAGTTGCTGGCAACGGATGATACAAACGCACTGTTCCTGGAATGTAAGATAGTTCTTCAGCATTCTCTCTCACGTATACTGCCGCTTCGGCGGGTGAATAGCTTTGACCATTGTAAACAATCGGTTTGAACTCTTTATATTTTATTGTGAAAATATATTTTCTAATTTCCGCAAGTTTATCAAGGATGGCCAACCGTTGCCGGGAAATCGATTCTAGTTTGCGGTATAGTTCGCTGGCAGTATATTTAGATAAATATTCGGAAATTCCATCTACTGAGCGCTCCATATCAAGATTGGTATCATCCAATACAGAAACACATAGGTTTTGTAAACCATCAGGTACTTTATCCTTTAATACAGCCAGTGCTTTTTTGGTATGGCTAGTAACCAACACACTTTTTCCTTGCGCCAGAAAATGTCCTAGCAAGTTGGCAATGGTATGAGTTTTCCCTGTGCCTGGGGGGCCTTGCACAACTACGGCATTATAGTTTTCGATGCGCTGAGCAATTTCCAATTGTTCGCGATTGGCTTCTTTCGATAACAGGATTTCCATACTTTCGCCACTGGATGCAGCCAGTTGTTCGGCAATGGTTTGTTCGCTAACCACGTTAGGAATATCAACTTTACCAGCATAAACAATGTCACAGAGATGGCCAGGAATAATTCCGGTCTTATCTATAGCCTTAATAATCTCCTCGATGGCTTTTAAAGAACCATCCATTCTTTTACGCACAAAGAATACCGGATTCAATGACATCAGTATCCGGTCATCACTATTAATGCTTGTTTCAGTTCCAGGACTGATAAATTTGCTATCAGAACTTAATCTGTGAATTAACACCTTCAAAAAATCGGGAGTATCGTTACGGTCCAAAGGATGGTAAAAGTTTTCTTGCAAATCCTCATTCATTTGTGGAATTACACTATGATTGATATCGCTAATTTCTTGCAGCAACATAGTGTAGAGCTCTGTTTCAGAATCAGTATCATGAATACGAATGATATTTAGCTTGGCGTCAAATGAAATTTTTACCCGCTTCAGCATAATTGGGTGATTGATAGCCGCTCTTTTTGTATCTCTCACCAAGCCTTCGCCTACCATTAATTCATATACTTCCGAATCCTTTTCAATGTCAGTATAAATTTGGTATAAGCGATTAAAAAATTTTCGCGTCCGGTCAATTACGCGCTGTTTTTCTACCCAGTTGTTTCTACTTATAATCCAGCTTTCATAGGCCATAACACGTTCGGCAGAATCGTGGAAATGTTCTTGTATATCTTCATCCTCAGATGATTCTAGTTGCACTTCTTCAAGGGTTTCTTTATATTTAGCTTCATGGGTATAGCGATCCCATCCTTGGACAAGCCATTCCACTAACTCTTGCGGGGGTTGGGGACATGACTGGAATTCCGGCTTTTTCACTGTTAATAGGATGTCATCCCCATTATTATCATCTTCAACCCGATCCCGATAAAAAATTGTAATATTGACCGGATCAATTGGGATGTCTTTTAAAAAACAAGTCCAGATTTGCTGGTCTACATGGGTTACAATCCGCGACTTTAGAGCACATAATGCTTTTATATATTCATATAACGCGATTACTTTTTCTTTGCTCTCCAAAACTAACACCTCAAGTGTACAATTAAATAATTAATGCTGTGGATATACCGTGAGGAGCCTATCATCCCATAAATTTTGAGGGTAGACTGTAGGATATCCATTTTTCTGATAATCTTCAATACGCCTATATAAAATACCTTCCAAACTCCAAAAACATATATTTCCGTTAACTACATTCTGAATGCTGCTAATATATTTACTAATCATCAACGAAAAATACCGCAAAATAGTAGCCATATTAACTGGCTATTACTTTGCGGTGTTTGATTTTTTGTTGTATTATTTCTGAAGAAAATTTATACCTTGGCGGTTATTTAATGGATCATTAACCGGTTCGAGTATACGCTAATACCTAAAAATTAAAACCTGCCCCCCTTTTTGACACTTACCATCAATGCATTAACCTCAATATTAAGGAAACAAAACTAACCGTTCCCTTGTATCCCTTGAGCTGTGATAAAATATAAACTGTAGAAGTAGGACAATATAAGTGTGAAAGTATGATTAAACATAGCAGTTTATATAAATTTGCAGATAAGCCTTCGAGGGGGATTGGACATAGTGATGAAAAAATTGTTGCTTAGTTTGACATTATGTCTTGGCGCAGGGGGCATTGGAGCTTACTATACCATACCTTCGATTAACAATTGGTACGAACAGTTACAAAAGCCTACATTTACACCGCCAAATTGGGTCTTTGAGCCAGTTTGGACAATATTGTATATCTTGATGGGTGTCGCATTATTTATCGTATGGCGTAAGCAAGGTCCGATGGGTCAAAATAAGGCTGCAAGTTACACTTGGTTTGGAATACAGTTGCTGTTAAATGTAGTATGGTCGATAGTTTTTTTCAGACTTCATTCAATATTCGTCGGACTGATAATCATTGTTGTATTATGGCTTTCTATTGCAGTGACAATTAGAGAGTTTAGCAAGCAAGCGACTATTGCTGCATGGCTTCTGGTTCCCTACCTGTTGTGGGTGTCCTACGCCTGTGCATTGAATTATAGCTTTTGGCGCTTGAATGGCTAACATGCTAAACGAACCTGGTTACGGCTGCCAGTGGTAGAAAACCAGAAAAAAGTTCTTGATTGCCTGTCCCCTGTATCCAGACATGAGATTAGAAAGATAAATAAACTGGATAACAATGCGCATGTTTATCCCGGGCAGGTTTTGAAAGTGCCGGTTAAATCTTGATATCTGTGTATAAAATTTGATCACCGCAAAATAGTAGCCATATTAACTGGCTATTACTTTGCGGTGTTTTTATTTGCATTATTATTGCTGAGAAAATTTTACAACTGGCAGTTATTTAATGGATTATTAACCACTCCGAGTATATGCTATTACCTAAATAAACCTATCTCCTTCTGACATTTATCATCAATCGTATGGAAACAAAACGTCCTCATTGTATCTATTGCCAAATCACTGGAAACAGAAGAACCGTCACCTTGTATCCTCTTCTCTTTTTATTGTTATACTAATGGTAAATTAAACCACATACAGAAAACTACATACTTCTAAATAACCCGATTACCTTACCGGCAATTGAAACATTTTCCGCATAGATAGGTTCCATTAAATCATT
>JAEZVB010000089.1 GCA_023443285.1 Bacillota bacterium | reverse complement strand
CTATATTACAACGCCGATTATCATGAAATTTCTCGAGGAGAGAATGCCTGTCGAATTACTTGTTACTATGGTGCAAAAAGAAGTGGCCGAGCGTATGGTGGCTAAACCGGGTGGCAAAGACTATGGGGCGTTGTCGGTAGCCGTTCAATACTATACCGAACCGGAAATTATGTTTATTGTGCCGCCGCAGGCCTTTATTCCGCCACCTGCCGTGGAATCGGCTGTTATTAGATGCACTGTGCGCACAAAACCGCCTGTTGATGTTGTTAGTGAAAAGATGTTTTTCCGCGTTGTCAAAGCGGCATTTGCCCAACGGCGAAAAACCTTGGCGAACGGACTTAAAGCAGCTGGCCTTAGCAAAGAAGATATGCAGCAGGTGCTAAACCAGGCCGGAGTAGATGGCGGACGGCGTGGTGAGCAATTGTCGCTGGACGAGTTTGCTGCTATTGCCAACGCCTGGACAAAGTTAATCTCATAGAAGCCTTAAAGCCCTGCTCATTTTGAGCAGGGCTTTTCGTTCAGAAACATATCTAACAAATCTAGGCGTCGTTCAATATGGTAACCCAGGTAAGTTTTGTTTTGCCATTGACGGTTACGACTTTGGTTATGGAAGGTAGCAATTGCTTCCAAGCAATCACCGACGATGGTATCAATAATTTTGTTGGTATGAATTTGATTTTTTACAGAAGAGCCTAAGCGGTAGTGCGGAATGGTAGTTGCTACGTCGATCTTGAGTTTTTGGATGCGCGCGAGAGCCATGGTGACCGGAGGAATTGCCAGCTCGCGCAAAGGGACTGTCTCCAGAAACCGGCGTGATACGGCATGGGGGCCGTGAGCCGGACTGGCTAAATTGATTTTTTTCTCAAGTCCCAATTCTTTATTGAGATTAAGACGCCATTGAAAGGTCGGGTTATAGCGTTCAATATGTCGCGGCGGAGATGGATAACAATTGGTTAAGGCCATGTCCAGGTGTTTTAGCAGTACACCATCAATTAGCTCCATCAAATTTTCGTTAAACGTACCAACCATGTCACCATCAACAAAAGCAACGACATCGCTGCCCAGAGCCAAAGCCACTTTAGCGCCAATGGCGCGGGGCGTGTCAATTCCTAAACATTCGTGAAAGTAAATAATTTGAAGTTTGGGGAGACGCATTTGTAAAGCCTCGCGCATGGTATTATCCTTAGAGCCATTAGCCACCAAGATGATGTGGTCAATGGGCAATGTCCCTAAATTTTGCAGTACTGTGCTAATGCGCCCGCCCTCGTTCTTGGCCGGAACGACCACGCAAATCACGTCCATCACCTCGGAGTAAGGATGCGTGCAGAAATGTATGCTGAAAGCGGCCTTTGGGGGCTCACTATAGTATATAGTGGGGATAAGGCATTTGCTACCCGCAGAGCAGGTATTTTTGCCCTAACAGAAAGTAGAACTTTCCTAAAAGCAGGATAAGAGCAACATCGACTTGAGCTGTCGTTAAAAAAACTCGGCACAAGTCGTGTTTTCTTTATCGCACATTAGTTAGGCGCTACATAGGATGTAATAGTTATAGCGACTAGCTAAGGGAGGGAATAAGGTGGACATTCAAGTAGGCGACTTAGTTATCCGCAAGTCCCATGGTGGCGACATTGTTTTTAAAGTAATTGACATGTTTGTTGACAATGCTGCGCAAACCCATTGCGTTTTGAAAGGCCTGCATCTGCGTCTAATGGCTGACTCGCCGATCGATGATTTAGAGCCGATTGAAGCTGAACATTTACGCAACGAAATTGTCCGCATGGAATGCATGCATAATAATACATTGCGGCAAGTTATGGTGCGCCGCAGCCGCGAACGCGAGCAAATTGAATTAAGACGCTCAGAAGCTACCAAGAAATTCACTTTTTTTGATTTGCCTGGCCGAGTATTGCATATTGACGGTGATGAGGAATATCTAAGAATGTGTTTAAAAACCTACAACCAGCTAACGATTCAGGCAGAGGGACGCTGGGTGGAGGAAGCTAAACAAGCCGACGTTGTTGCCGGGTTATTAGAAGAAATCAGGCCGGATATTCTTGTGCTTACAGGACATGATGCCTTGAGCGGTAATGGTAAAAAAGATATAAATGATATCAACAACTACCGCAACTCCAAGCATTTTGTGGCTGCAGTAAAAAAAGCACGCCAATTTGAGCCATCCCGCGATGAGCTGGTTATCTTTGCCGGAGCCTGCCAATCACATTTTGAGGCGATTTTACATGCGGGAGCTAATTTTGCCAGTTCGCCTAACCGCATTTTTATCCATGCCTATGATCCGGTATTCATTGCCGAAAAAGTTGCATTTACTCCAATAAATAAAACGGTTGACGTAAGTGATGCTATTACAGCATCGGTGACTGGGGTTGATGGTGTAGGCGGCCTGGAGACCAGAGGGAAATTTCGGTTAGGTATGCCGAAAACGCCGATTAAATAGGGAACAACACACTTTCTGAAGATACACCCGCATGTACCAAGGGTGTATTTTCATAATGTAATGACTTGGATAAAAAGGGAATGATAACCATAAAAAAGAATAATAATAGTATAATTAGTTAATAGTGTGGAGGTCTACCGTGGCATTGGTAGGAGAACGGCAAAACAGCAGGCTTGTGCGTAAGGCTGCAGGGGTTTTTTACACTCCTGCATATATTGTAGAATATATTTTGGCGCGTACGCTGGCAAAACATGATGTGGTGGCAAATCCGCTGCCGCGAGTGCTTGATCCGGCTTGCGGATCAGGCAACTTTTTGGTAGCTGCGTATGATATGCTGCTTACTATGTTTATTATAAAGCTGCCGGTTTTGCAGGTTAAGTATGGTGAGCAGCAATATCATATCAAAACCGGCTCGGCTGAATATTGCCTTGACGGAAATGCCTATTGGCGCCCTGAAAACCTGCATTACCATATTGTGCACCACTGTTTATATGGAGTCGATATTGATGAAACTGCAATAGGTAAAGCGCGACAACGCTTGCAAGAAAAAAATAAAGAGATATTAGTAAGCCAGGATGTTATGAACTTGCTTGTCGGTGACAGTCTGATAAAATGGGAGAATAGCCCTGACAAGCAAGCTGGCTATTCCAACAAGGCCTGCTTGTTGTTGGCTGATTTTTGGCGGCGGCAATATGACTATGTTGTAGGTAATCCGCCTTATGTTAGTTTTGGCCTAAATCGGGTAGGTAAAGTGACGGCTGTTCAGGCAAACTATTTGCGGGTTAATTATCCTCGCTCGGCTCAATATAAGCTGAGTTATTATGCACTGTTTTTCGAACGTGGCCTGTTGGCATTAAAGCCGGGTGGCTATCTCGGCTATATTACACCTGACAGCTATTTATTAGGCCGCTACTATTCTAAAGTTCGCGAATTTATTCTGGAGAGTTGTAGTATTCAGGAACTGGTATTAGTGAGTAACCCGGTGTTTAGCGGTGTGGTAGTGGGAACTCCCGCTATTACCATCTTGCAAAAAGATAGTAGTGAACAATCTAGGTCAAATGCCTTGGTAACAATCAAGAAAATGAAGGAAGAGGCCACCGGGAGCTATCAATATCAGCAGGCCTACTTCTGCCAACAAGTGTACCATAGGTTTCGGTTGTTTTTTTCGGCAAAGGATAAAGAGCTTGTAGATAAACTCGAGCAGGCTCCCGGTCGCTTTGGCGATGTAGCCAAAATCAGGACAGGCATGCGCTCGCTAACTGTGCAGGCAGATATTAAGAGTAAGGTCTGGCAGGGTGACACCTGGCAACCCGGACTGGTATCCTCAGCGCAGGTAATGCCATTTTCGCTACTCTATCAGGACGACTGGCTGGACGTAAACCCGGCCAAGCTAAATAAAGGCGGTTGGGATAAGAATGTTATGGCTAAACCCAAAATTTTCCTTAGGCAAACAGGTGACCGACTTATTGCTGCTGTAGACAAGAATGGATATTATCATCTGAATAATATTCATTCACTAGAGAGTGGCAAAGGGGAGATTGAGTTAGATTATCTTGTGGCCATTCTTAATTCCCGGTTAATGAACTTCTACTATCAGACCGTATCTTTGGAGAAAGGGCGCTCTTTGGCACAAGTAGATATTGAGATGGTAGAAAAGTTGCCGCTGGTTATTGATGAGCAGCGTGGTGCCCAATTAAATTCTTTGGCCAGAGAAATAGCTGAAATGACGGATGACAGGCCTAGTGACAAGAGAAAGCTACTATATAATGAACTAAATAAAATGGTCGATGAAATATATGGATTATCGGCAAGTGATAGTTGGTATATCGAACATAGGTAGTTAGGGTAAATAAGGCAACAGTAAGAAAAACAGAGTATGGACGAGAACGGTTTTCGCAAAAATGCGTAAGCCGTTTTTTATTGATATCGTGATAGGAGATTTTGGTGGGTAGTGTAAGATAAAGGAATTCTTTGCTAAAAATATTGACATTTATTATAAGAATATGTAGAATTTAATATGAGGGCGAGTGATCACTCGACAAAGAGGGAGACTACCATGGCAATAACGCTGCTTCATCGCAAAGAAAGCGTTGTATTAACGGCAATTGAAATAATAGATGAACTCGGAATTCAGGGTTTTTCCACCAGGGAAATAGCCAAAAGGCAAAAGATTTCGGAAGGAACCCTGTACAAACACTTTACTAGTAAAAATGAAATCATACTTGCGGTATTAGAATATTATTCTATGTTTGATCTGGCAATCTACGAAGCCACTTTGGCGTATATCACCAAGAGTGAAAAACCGTCAGATATGCTTAGCTTTTGGATAAATGCCTATGTTACTTATTATGAAAATTATCCGGCCATTACAGCGCTGCTTCAGCTATATGATGTATTTAGCTATGATTTGGTATTGCGCGAAAGGGTACAGGATATTAATGCCAAACGCTTGGGGTATCTAAAAGTAATTATCGAAACTATTCAAACTAAGGGGGAATTTCCGGCAGCAATTGACAGCACCATCCTTGTTGATATTGTCTTTGGCAGTTTTAGAGAAATATGTTTATCCTGGCGGATGGAAGGACGCAACTTTTCCTTACGGGATAGAGTATTGACTTGTATGACGGTTATTAAGGATTTTATTAGGTTAAAGGATAAATAAAACGTTAATGGAGGGAGCAAAGTGAAACGAGTTTTAATTGTGGACGATGCGGCATTTATACGTTTGGCACTGAAAACTATGCTGCAAAAAAATGGTTTCGAGGTAGTAGGGGAGGCTGAAAATGGATCCACTGCGGTATTGAAGTATATGGAGTTACAGCCTGATATTGTTACAATGGATATTACGATGCCGGAAATGACAGGGATTGAGGCGCTCAAAGCTATAAAACAAAAAGATGCAAAGGCCAAGGTAATTATGGTATCGGCGATGGGACAGGAGTCTTTTGTTAAAGAGGCGATTATCAACGGAGCAGCGCATTTTCTGGTAAAACCCTTAGAGGAAGAAAAAGTCATTAGCACTCTCAGCAAAGTAGCCAGTATGTAGAAAAGTGGTGAGATAATGGCAAATGGTTTTGCATTTGAGCCCATGTTAGAAATGTATATCTTTGAAACAGGTCAACTGGTTGAACAGCTTGAGCAGCTTATCCTTACAAGCGAAACTTCACGTTGTTATGATGCAAAGACTGTTAATGAAATTTTTCGTATTATGCATACCATTAAGGGTTCATCTGCCATGATGCTGGTTGATCAAGTATGCAATATTGCGCATTCGATGGAAGATGTATTTTTTTACATACGTGAAAATAACGTAGCTGTTTTAGATCATAATGTGTTGACAGACATTATGTTAGAAAGTCTGGATTTTATCAAGGCCGAGCTCGAAAAGCTCAAGGCAGGGCAAGCGGCAGACGGTATTGCCGAGGAACTAAATACTAAGATAAAAATGTTTCTCGCTAACCTAGCGCAGGAAAATCCAGCAGCCAATACGCCGAAGCTTCTGGATCAAAAACAGCAGCAATATTATATTATGCCGAACCGGGCAACTATAGAGGCCAAACAGTATTACCAAGCAGTTGTCCATTTTGTCGAAGGCTGTGAAATCGAAAATATCCGGGCATTTACACTGGTACATAGCTTACAGGAGCTCGTAAGTGATATTGCCTATAATCCTCAGGATATCATCGACAATGATGATACGGCGGTATTGATTCGGGAAAATGGCTTTAGAGTATCCTTTTCCTCAGAAAAAACCTATGAAGAAATACATGCGTTTCTCTTGGAGAATACCTTATTCCTACAAGAGCTTACTTTAACAAAGTCGGAAGAAGGTACTGTCCAAGTTAATCCAAGTGAGCTTCAAAGTTCTGATACTGCTCCTAAAATACCGAATATTCAGCCAAATGAAGAAGAAAAATCGGAAGAAGTAGCAGTACAAAGCAGTCACCAGAGTATTATCAGTGTTAGTGTTGCCAAACTTGACCGGCTTATGGATTTGGTAGGAGAACTGGTAATTTCTGAATCCATGGTTACACAAAATCCGGATATTGCGGGTCTGAATATCGATAATTTTAAAAAGGCGGCAAGGCAACTGCGGAAGATTACCGGTGAATTGCAGGATACGGTGATGTCGATTCGGATGGTGCCGTTATCCGTAACCTTTCACAAAATGCATCGCGTTGTGCGGGACATGCGCAAAAAACTTGCCAAAGAGGTTGAACTGGAGATAATCGGAGAAAACACAGAGGTAGATAAAAACGTAATAGAAAGTATTTCTGATCCTATTATGCACCTGTTGCGTAATGCTATTGATCATGGCATTGAGCAACCTGATGAAAGAATGGCAGCAGGTAAAAAGGCGCAGGGTAAGATAACCTTGGAAGCACTAAGTGCAGGCAGTGAAGTGCTAGTGATAATTCGTGATGATGGCCGCGGTTTGGACAAAGAGAAAATACTAAAACGGGCGAAGGAAAGAAACCTGCTGATTCGATCTGAAAATGAATTGTCAGATAAGGAGATATACTCATATATCTTGTATCCCGGATTTTCGACGAAGGAGAGCGTAACCGAGTTTTCAGGTCGAGGAGTGGGCATGGATGTTGTTTTGAAAAACATCAACGCCATTGGTGGAACCGTGATCATTGACAGCGCTTTGGGAAAAGGCACTACCATCACCTTAAAAATTCCCCTTACCTTAGCTATTGTCGATGGCATGACAATTGGTGTGGGACAAGCCCGGTATACGATACCGATTACTTCCATCAGAGAGTCATTTAGGCCACAGGCAAAGGAGATTATCTGTGACCCGGATGGAAACGAGATGCTGATGGTAAGAGGGCAGTGTTACCCTATTGTCCGCTTGCATGAAATATATAAGGTGGAAAAGGCAGTTACCAATATACCCGCGGGGATTATTGTTATTGTTGAAACAGAGCAAAGAACGGTATGTCTCTTTGCTGATGAACTTATCGGGGAGCACCAGGTAGTTGTCAAGGCACTCCCTGTGTATATCAAAAAGATTCGTCCCATTCCCGGTATTGCCGGGTGTACCTTATTGGGTGATGGCGGAATCAGTCTGATTTTAGATGCGGCAGGAATTGCAGTGTAACAAGCAATTCCATCAACTGAAAAGGAGAGGAGTTAAACCATGGCTGAGATGGATAGCTCAATAACAAGTGAAGTGGATGAGGATACGCAAAAAGGCAAATTCCTTACTTTTTCCTTAGGCAATGAATTTTATGGCTTAGAAATCGCTTATGTTACTGAAATTATTGGCATTCAACCGATTACCGAGATTCCGGAGCTGCCAGATTACGTCAAAGGAATTGTCAACCTAAGAGGGAAAATTGTACCGGTTATGGATGTCAGGCTGCGCTTTAAAAAGGAACCGCGCGAGTACAATGATCGAACCTGTGTCATTGTCATAGACATCCAGGATGTTTCTGTCGGGTTGATTGTTGATAGTGTTTCAGAAGTTCTGACTATCCCGGAAGAGAGCATTGTACCACCACCTGAAATTAAAGCTGTTCAAAACAGATATATTAAGGGGATTGGTAAGGTCGAAGGCGACATTAAGCTGCTCCTTGACTGTGAAAAAATCCTTAATGAAGATGACATTGTAAACTTAGCAAGTTTATAAATGAGAGGGATGATAATATGCGTTGGTTTTTAAATCTAAAAATTAGCAAAAAGCTAATCGTTTCATTTATCACGATAGCATTTTTGGCAGCCATAGTTGGTGCGGTGGGCATAATTAATATTAAGAAGGTTGACGAGGATTATGCTAGTTTATTTGTTAATTACGGGGTTGCGGCCGCGGATATTGGCGAACTGGGCATGGCCTTTAATGAAAACCGCTCAATTATCAGAGATATTCTGATCGAAAAGGGAACTGACCGCAGTAAGTATATTGCTCAGATCAAAGAGAATGACAAAAAAATGGCTGAATCAATGAAAAATGTTGAGAAAACCATGCAAACTGAGGAGGGGCGGAAAGACTATGCTATAATCAAGGAAAACATATCCAAATACAATTCGGTAAGAGACAGAGTAATTAGTATGGCAGCCGCCCGCCAAGAAGATCAAGCATACCTATTGTTCAAAGCCGAGGGCACAGCACCGGCGGTTGCGATTTCGAACGCAATTAATCAATTATTTGAATTAAAGTCCCGTGGTGGGGTAAAACTTTCGAAGGAATATTCGGCTGCCACAAATACAACGGTAATTACCATGGTTGCTGTTATTGCGATAGCTCTGGTATTGGCTATCGGTTTGGGGATATTCATTGCACGTCTTATCAGCAGACCCATTAGACAACTGGTTGAAGGCGCTACGCAAATTGCCAGTGGTGATCTAAATGTCACTATTGAAGCAACTACTAAAGATGAAATAGGGTCGTTGGCGACAAATTTCCGCACAATGGCAGATCAAATAAACGAAGTAATGGTTACGATAGCCACGGCATCTGAGCAAGTGGCTTCCGGATCAAAGCAAGTTTCTGATTCCAGTATGAGCTTATCCCAAGGTGCCACCGAGCAGGCAAGTTCTATTGAACAACTAACAGCATCTATTGAAGAAATAGCAACTCAGACCAGGCAAAATGCTGAGAGTGCAGATCAAGCCAATCAACTTGCAGAAACGGCGCAGGAGAATGCTGCTCAGGGTAATGCACAAATGCAGGAAATGCAAAAGGCCATGGTTCAGATTAACGAATCTTCCAGTAATATATCCAAAATAATTAAGGTAATTGACGAGATTGCCTTCCAAACCAATATTCTTGCGCTTAATGCTGCTGTTGAAGCGGCTCGAGCCGGTCAGCATGGAAAAGGCTTTGCCGTTGTTGCCGAGGAAGTACGTAATCTGGCAGCGCGCTCAGCCAATGCTGCTAAAGAAACTACGGCGATGATTGAAAGCTCAATTAAAAAGGTGGAAGATGGCACCAAGATTGCGAATGAAACGGCGGTGGCGCTAAATAAAATTGTGAGCGGGGTTACAGAGGTTGCTAATTTAGTAAATAACATTGCCGTAGCATCAAATGAGCAGGCCGCAGGTATTGCGCAAATCAACCAGGGAATTGCGCAGGTTTCGCAGGTTGTACAAAGTAATTCGGCAACTTCTGAAGAAAGTGCGGCTGCCAGTGAGGAACTATCTAGTCAGGCTGAGATGCTTAAACAAAGTGTAGGCCGGTTTAAGCTAAAAAACAAAAGTAATCCCCCCAGGCAATATAGCGAACTTAATCCGGAAGTGCTAAAAGTATTAGAAGGCATGGCGGATAAAAACCGCAGGCAAAGATTTGTTGAGGATGGGGGCTTGGCGGAGCAACCCTCAGCTAAAATAAAAATTGCTTTAAGCGACCAAGAGTTCGGAAAATACTAAATTAAATCAGGGGGGAGAGCTTGGCTGAGCTCTCCCCCAATCTGAAGTTGGTGAAACAAGATGCTAACGATTACCGAAAAAGAATTTACACAACTAGCAAGTTATATTAAACAAAACTTTGGCATTCATCTGCCTGCACACAAAAAAACACTGGTTGTTGGGCGGCTACAAAATTTTCTTATACAAGAAAATATTCAATCCTTTTCCGCATATTATGACAAAATCATAATGGATAAAACCGGTACGGCAGCAAGTACGCTCATTAGCCTGATAAGCACAAACCATACATTTTTCCTGCGTGAAGCAGATCATTTTAATTATTTTAAAGACTGTGTGCTGCCATACCTTACGCAAGTGGTGAAGGATAGAGATCTCAGGATATGGAGTGCAGGTTGTTCATCCGGAGAAGAAGCATATACCATCGCGATGTATCTTGATGAATATTTCGGGGTAAATAAAACCCAGTGGGACACCAAAATATTAGCTACAGATATTTCTCCTAAAGTTCTAGATATGGCTCAAAATGGCGTTTACAGTAATGAATCGTTAGTATCACTGCCGAAACACTGGAGACTGAAGTATTTTGAGCGGCTGGATGATGAAACAAGCAGAGTGGTTGCCCGTATTAGAGAGGAAGCTATTTTTCGAAAGTTTAATCTTATAACGCCCACCTTCCCGTTTAAGAAAAAGTTCCATGTAATTTTTTGCCGAAATGTTATGATCTACTTTGATGCAGCAACGAAACATTCGCTGATTAACTCATTCTATAACTCGCTGGTAGCGGGAGGTTATCTATTTATTGGCCACTCTGAGTCCATTAATCGTGAAAATTCAAGGTTTAAATATATAAAGCCAGCAGTGTATCGAAAGGAATAATACCATGAAGAAGATTAAAGTGCTTATTGTAGATGACTCTATGCTATATCGCGAGGTTTTGGCCAAAGGCCTGGCGGGAGACATAGATATTACAGTTGTTGCAAAAGCTGTTGATCCTTTTGATGCCCGTGATAAAATTATTGAGTTTCAGCCTGATGTCATGGTACTTGATGTGCAAATGCCCAAAATGAATGGGATTGAGTTTTTGCTGCGACTTATGCCTCAGTATCCGTTGCCTACCATTGTTATCAGTTCTGCAAGTGAAGCCGTGTTTGATGCTATAACTGCTGGAGCTATTGACTTTGTGGCTAAACCGGATATCCAATCTCCCAATGGTGTTGAGAAGTTTATTACTGAACTAATTAGCAAAGTTAAAACGGCAGTATATGCTAAACCTACCCAGGCCACAGTAACAGCAAGCTGCGCCGGCACAGTAAATGCCGGTTTGTCTAGCCGTAATAAGATTATAGCCATTGGCGCTTCCACTGGCGGAACGGAAGCCATATACCAAGTGGTAAAGCAATTGCCTGCCAACATGCCTGGGATTGTGATTGTTCAGCATATTCCGCCTGTATTTTCCCAGATGTATGCTGAGCGATTGAATGCATCGACTCGTTTTCAGGTAAAAGAGGCCCGAACCGGTGACCTGGCTAGTCCCGGGAGTATCTTAATTGCGCCTGGCAATGAACATATGATAATCAAAAAATACAATGATGGATATAGAGTTAAATGCTATAGTGGCGAAAAAGTGAATGGACATTGTCCTTCTATTGATGTTTTGTTTAACTCGGTTGCTCAGGAAGCGGGCGCGAGTGGCATTGGTGTTATTCTCACCGGAATGGGCTATGATGGCGCAAAAGGCTTACTGGGCATGCGCAAGCAAGGTGCGGCAACAATTGGTCAGGACGAGGAATCATCGGTAGTTTATGGTATGCCTAAAGTAGCATATAATATTGGCGCAGTAAAAAAACAGGTAGCCTTGAAAAACATAGCGCAAGCAATTTGCGCGTTGTTAAGCTAATTGATGTGTCCTACTAGACAAGATAATAGTAGGTTTTGTAGTAAAATGTGATTAGATAAGGTAGGTGCCTGGTAGATGGTTAGCAGCTTAGTGAATAACAATCAGCTTATTTCGGCATTATCCAGTATTGGTGATGGCGTTGTCGTGTCTGATTTATTGGCTAATATTGTATACATCAATCATCATGGAGAAGCTATTATTGGTCAAGCAGCTGATCAAGTTATTGGCAAGAACTTTGATGAAGTGTGCAGTATTGTCCACTATGAAACCAGACTGCCGATGCGCAGTCCCATCGCTGAGGTAATCCGGACTAACACTACCAAAGGTTTTGAAAACAGTGCCACTATTATTCATAATGATAAAATTATCTATGTGTCTGCAACCTGTTCGCCCTTTGTTGATGCGGAAAAAAACACAATTGGAACAATTACCATCTTGCGTGATGTTACGCGGTTTAAACGATTCGAGATGCACTATTATAACGAAGAAAAGAATTTGCGCAATATTTTTAATTCGACACCGATTGGAATGGTTTTGTTAGACCGCCATTTTAAGATTCGTGATATTAATAATACAGCGCTGCAAATTGGAAACATTTCCAAAAGAGAAGCGTTGGGGGGCCTTTTTGGCAACTCTTTTTACTGTGAGAATAACAGTAGTCAATGTGGATGTGGTGCCAATTGCCAAAATTGCGATATCAATTTTGCTATTCATCGTGCTTATGAAATCAATATTCCGGCTACCAACCTTGAGTGCAAAAAAACCTTCATGCACAGAGGGAAGAGGCGGTCGCTGTGGCTAAAAATCGGAGCTACTCCTGTTAGTATTAATCAACAAAGAAATATTGTTGTCACTCTTGTTGATATAACTGATGAAAAAGAAAGAGAATTGACTGTTATTAAAGCTAGGGACTTTTATTTTTCCATGTTTGAAGGAGTACCGGCTATTGTCTGGCGAACCGGTTTGCAACATGAATGGCTATATGTCAACGACTACTGGGCAAAATTTACCGGGCGTCCCATCATCGAAGGATCGCTACACCACTGGCTTGAGTTTGTCCACCCTGAGGATCGGCAGAGGTACTTTGACGCCGCTATGCAATCATTACAAAAGGCCGAGAACTACCAAAGTGAAATCCGGCTGTTGCATAAAAGTGGGGAGTATCGCTGGTTACATTGTGTAAACCACCCGTTTTATGATATCGAGGGTAATATGACCGGCTTTATTGGTATGGGTTTTGATATCCAGGATAGAAAAATGGCGGAACAAGCTCTCACACGGTATAAAGTATTACTGGAAAAGGCCAGTGATATTGTGCTCTTTATCGGCTTAAACGGACAGATTATTGATGCCAATGATGCTGCCTTGCGGACTTACGGATATACACGGGAGGAGCTTCTTACCACTACAATTTGGGATATACAGCTGGCAGATTATCCTCCGAAAATACAAATGCAGACCTCTGATTTAGAGGGGGTCTTTTTTGAAACAGTACATCGCAGAAAAGACGGAACAATATTTCCTGTAGAAGTAAGTATAAAAGGGACGCTGATCGGTGAGCAGGAAGTCATGTTAAGCATCATCCGGGATACTACTGAGCGTAAGATTAGCGAACAGCAATTAAAAGCCGCAAAAAAAGCGGCTGAAGACGCAAGCCGGGCAAAAGGTGAGTTTCTCGCTAATATGAGTCATGAAATTCGTACGCCGATAAATGGTATTGTTGGCATGATTGACTTGACGCTCATGACAGGGTTGGATATTGAACAGAGAGAAAACCTGATTACCGCTAAAACCTGTGCAAATTCATTAGTGGGAATTATCAATGATATTTTGGATTTTTCCAAGATAGAAGCAGGAAAACTACAGATTGACAATATTAGTTTTAGTCCCAAAGAGGTAATTGAGGAAGTTATCAGAACCAACTCGTCTACGGCAATGAAAAATAATCTTACCCTAAATTATTTATTTGCAGCTAATATTGCTTCGGTCTTAAAAGGAGATCCGAATAGGTTGCGGCAAGTGCTTAATAATCTTATTAGCAACGCGATAAAGTTCACCCCTGATGGTGAAATTACCGTAGCAACCAAACAAGCGATTATGGAAAATGGGGAAGCTGAATTGATGTTTTCTGTAACCGATACCGGAATCGGGATTTCTCAGGAAAATATCACCAGGTTATTTAAACCGTTTAGCCAAGTGGACGGTTCCATAACCCGTAAATTTGGAGGAACCGGGCTGGGACTTGCTATATCTAAGCAGTTAGTTGAAATGATGCGCGGTTCTATTTGGGTGGAGAGCGAGCTAGACAAAGGAACCACTTTTTTCTTCACCATTCGATGTGAGTTTGGTACTACGGTAGAGAAGCGGCAACTGCCTGCGCCGGCCTCATATAAAACCTTGTTTCCTAAGAAGATTCTAGTAGCGGAGGACAATAAGGTAAATCAAGATGTGGTTATGCGGCTATTAAAAGAAATCGGGCATAATGCCAGAGCCGTTAATAACGGGATGGAAGTATGGGAATTGGTGCAGCAACATCCAGAGGAAATCGAACTTATTCTGATGGATATTCAAATGCCATTGATGGATGGATTGGAAGTAACAGCGCAGATTCGGGCACAGGAAGCTATTACCGGAGGGCATATACCGATTATTGCTTTAACTGCACATGCCTTGTATGGGGATAAAGATCGCTTTTTAACTTTAGGGATGGATGGATACCTGGCAAAACCGATTTCTATTTATGAATTATCCCAAATAATAGAAAGCGTTTTTCGTAAAGATAAAGGAATTGGCGAACTCAATAGTCTAAGAATTAATGAGTTAGGAGAGCTTTATAAGGTTGATGCAACTCGGGAGTTGATGGGAATCGAGACGGCTAGTCTGGTTCGCATTGAGAATTTGGCTGAGCAACTCCAGCGCGCTTTAGCAGGAGTTGTCATAGAAAAAGTGGAGGAATATGCTCATAGACTCAAAGAAGAATTTAATCTGGCAGGCATGGACATGCTGAAGGATTTTGCCTTTAAGGTAGAGCTGGCCGCACGCCGTAATAATATTCAACAGAGCGCGGACATCGGTGAGAAGTTGCTGGAAAACCTTTCAATAGTACTACGAACTTATAATTATGATAAGGAGGAATAGGCATGCGTATACTTATTGCGGAAGATGATTTGATCAGCAGGAAATTCTTGGCGAGATTTTTATCGCAGTATGGTGAATGTGATGTAACTGTTGACGGCTTGGAAGTACTTGATGCATACTTGTTGGCATTAAAAGAAAAGCAGCCATATGACCTCATATGCCTAGACATTATGATGCCTAAAGTTGATGGTGTAAAAGCGCTAAAAACCATCCGGGATATTGAAAAACAAAATGGTGTTAAGCCAGAAGATCGGGTAAAGGTTATTATGGTTACGGCATTAGCGGAAACCCAGTACGTACAGCATTCGTTTGAAATAGGCTGCGAAGCATATGCCGCGAAACCTATCGATACCGAAAAGCTGGTTGAGGTCTTAAGGAAATTGGAATTAATACAATAGCGTAATTATATGTATAAGTACACCAGGGTGACCTATTATAGTAGTGCGGCCTGGTCTATACAGAAATTACTAGACGCCGCTAGAAAGGATTTTGGTTAAAGGAAACGAATATTTACATAACATCGAGCTATATGATGGCTTGAAAACTACTAAATGCCAGTAAAATTAGGCTGATAATCCTAAAATACACATTGAAAGGTAGGTTATGTAAATTTGATAAAGATTAAAAAAAGTCTCGTTAAAACAATTTTCGCTTTGGTAATAATGTCGCTGCTTACTACCTCTTTTGGTGGTGCCTGGGCAACAACGGCCTATGCGGCAGAGGGTGAAGAACAAGCTGTGCAAAATGGTGATAACAGAGCCGTTATTGGTGGTTTATTGGCACTGGGTTTATTGGCGATGGTTACCGGAGGAAAAAAGGGTGGCGACACTCAATCACCTGCTAAGAGCGCAGATACTTCTCCAAGTACACCGACCACACCGTCTTCAGGTTCAAATTCTCAACCGGCAACAAATACCTCGGGGCTTACGGCTGATGAAGCTAAAGCTTTCCAACTATTAAATGCTGACCGCGCAGCCCATGGCTTGCCGGCACTAAAGCTTAACATGAATTTGGTAAGGTTAGCGGAAAATTATGGACAAGATATGATTAACCGCAACTATTTTTCGCACTACAATCCAGAAGGCCAATCTCCCTTTGATCGTATGAACCAAGCTGGCATCCGTTATATTGCTGCCGGTGAAAACCTGGCGATAAACACTAGTGTAGCGGCTGCTGAAAAAGCTTTTATGAATAGTTCTGGTCACCGTGCCAACATATTAAATTCCAACTATACCGAAGTGGGTATTGGTGTCCGTACTAGTGCTTCAGGATCTGTCTATGTAGTTCAAGAGTTCATAAAGAGATAGGAACAAGTAGTAATAGAAAAATCCGCGCCGTTTGGCGCGGATTTTTCTATTACTACTTACATGCACTTGGGGCAGCAACCACGATGCTCATGGTAATCGAACTCATGACCGCAACCAGGACATACTTTGTATAAACGATAGGTGCACATTTTATAAAGCTTATAGTAGCATTTAAAGGTTTTGACACATTCTTTGGTAGGATGGCATTTCATTTTGGGCATGCAACAGGACATATCTGAGTCGTGGCAGTCATCATACATTTCATAGTTGTCGTGACAGCCGCATTTGCCATAGTCATCATCACATTTCCAGTAGGGATTCTTTTTGTAAGCCTTCATCAACAGTGTTACCTCCTTATATTTGATGGCAGATTTTCGCCCCGGGGGGAGAAGCACATCTGGTATATACTATGAACTAGACCGGAAAATTGTTATGTTGTATTTGGCAGAGCTGTTGTTAATTAGTGTTGTAAACAGAAAAGAAGGTTGAAATCTTATCAACTAAGAATTCCAACCTTCTTTTCATTAGTATTATGGGGGAGGGAGAGCGTTTTAAGGCGTTCTTATTTGGGTAGTATATATGTTAACAGAAGATTCACGGACAAAATCTTGGAGGAGGTCGCCGTGCGTCTTCCGTAGTTTTTCCCCAATTGATTGTAATATCAGTGTAACCAGTAACATTTAGAATTCTTTTAGAAAATAGTGTCAGGCAATTGTTTTTTTAAATATATTTTTAATAATTGCAGCCGATAATGAAAGTGAACTGCCAAAGAATTCTTACTCGAGAACATGCCGGTGTTGGCTGACTGCCCAGGTATGAAAGACAGAATAAATATGTGTAGTATAGTTTACGAAAGCTTGTAGCAGGGGGGATCAGTTTTGGTTGCAAAGGTAATTGCGTTTCCCGATAAGTCTGAACCTAATATGTCGGAAATAGAAAAGGTTATTCGTGTATGGTTGCTCAAGTTGTCGGAAGATCAGGATTTCATTGATACAGTTGCTGACCGGATGATGAGTTATATTATGAATTATACCGATAAGTGGGTTGAGCCAACCTTTGACTTGGTTGTACCGTCAACCCTATCGTTTGAGGATCGAAAATCACTGGTGGCCTCTATCGAGAAAGGTGTTGACGATACGGCCAGACAAGTGCAGGAAATGGTCAATAGAATTATTATTGAAAGATTTCTCCTGGAAGTAGACATATATAACAGCAAAAAGAAGGAGCCACATTTGGTCTTAAGCGGCAAATGATAAGTTGAGCTAGTAAGCATGTGTAGTGTTAAACTTACACATGCTTATTTTTTTTTTGTATTACAGAGTGACTTTGGCACATAAAAATTAGTGCAGGCATATATATAACTAGAGTATACAAAGGGGGGAATCTGCATGAACGATAGAGCCAATAACAATGATAAGTGCACACTTGGCGCAGAAACCGGAACTATTATCGTGCGCCAGATAGTCGGGGAAAAAGAAAAGCAAAAAGCACTGGATATTCACGTGGTTGTTCCTGAAAGAAAGCCTGCTATTGAGCAAATAGTTGATGTATTTGTTAAAGAAGTAGAAGTAAATAGCGTTGATGTCATTACCGATAAAGTTATCGTTCGGGGCGAGTTCGAAATTAAGGCCATCTATGTTGCCGCCTTGCCTGACCAGCCTGTTCATGCTGTGGAAATTAAGCATTATAAATGGACGCTTGATATTGATATTCCTGGCGCACGGCGGGGAATGGATGCTGAGGCCAGTGTTGTTGTTGAGTTTGTTGACTATGATGTGGAAGATCATCATCGTGCCTATAAGTATAAGAATTTTGATCCTATTGAATGTGATGATGAAGAAGATGACGAGGATGATAACCATGAATGCCATGATCATGATCATGACGATAATTGTGACGATCATCACCACCACCACAAGCGCAACTGCCGGGAGTTTGACGTTTCCGTCATCCTCAAAGTTACGGCCAAAGTCATGACTGACCGGGAAGTAAATATTGGAATGGGAACTTTGCCAACTACACCCAAAGGCTAGATATGCAGATGACCAACGGAAAGGAGGGAGAACAATGGACGATAATACAAGAGCAGCTTCAGGCTCAAGTAATACTTCTGGCATGACTGTAAAAACAGTAGCGGGTGTCACGACGGTTGATAGTGCTGAACTTGAATGTGGCTGCCCGGAACCTGGTGTGGAAACCATTGAGGTTGAACAAGTCTTAGGCGCTGAAATGGCTCAGCGGGTTGTGGAGCTGGATCTGTTTGTTCCGGATCAGAAGCCTGATATTGAACAAGTGGTCGACGTATATGTTAAAGAACTGGAAATTACCAAGGTGGATGTTATCCCCGATAAGGTCATTGTACGGGGTGAATTAGAGGTAAAGGTAATGTATGTTGCCGATTTACCTGATCAGCCGGTACATGCGTTTGAAAAGAGACATATCCGCTGGACTCGGGATATTGTAATTGATGGTGCTGAGCCTGACATGAAGGCGACTGCGGATGCTACAGTGGAATTTGTTGACTATGATTTCCACAGCGACCATGACAGGCGTAAGGTGCACATTACAGTTGTACTTAAGGTCTGGGCTCGGGTAGTAACTACTACCGAGATGGATGTATACGCATTAAGTCCTGTTGATGAAGTTGGAATAAGTGGGACAGCGTCAGGATCAGATAAAGTCAGTGCCAGTCAGTTTTCTGATGAAACCGTATCGGCTTCAGAAACTGGTGGTGGTAACATAGCAGGTTTTGGCGAGCAAAATGTTATTGTTACCGGCCCAATGACACCGACAGCAGGTATTTCTGGAAGTGTCAGCGGTACAGTAACAGTAACCGGCAATTCGGTTAATATCAGAAGTGGACCTGGCACCAATTTCCCAGTTATAACTAAGGTTAATAAAAATGTTACCTTAACCGTTAAGGAGCAGGCTTTTGGGTGGTACAAAGTAGTGCTGCCTGATGGTACTACTACTGGTTGGATTGCGAGTTGGCTGGTAAGTGGTAGTGGTATTCCAAAAGGGTAGAAAGCGACCCAGGGATGGCAATAATCCCTGGGTATTGTTTTTAAAAGTGGGGAGAGGTGGCCTAATGTATCGGGCGCTTTCGTATATCGGTCCGGTGGGGCTGGGCGCGACATCCCCCCAATTATTTCGAGCCGAAAATGATTGCGGGGAAGTAAAAATATGTGTTGTTAAGTTGTCGGCAAATCGTCTAGGGAGTAAGGTGCTGGTAAATGAGTTACTGGCTGCCCAATTTGGCGATTGGCTAAAGCTATGTTTTCCTCCAGGGGGAATTATCCATATTTCGCCGGAAGTAGTGAGCAGCAGCCGACGATTGACTGCTGCTGCTGTACTGCCGGGTTGGCATTTTGGCTGCGAATATTTGCAAGGGGTAAGTTATGTAAATAAATTCAATGTACACCGGGCGATCAATAAAGAACAAATGGCTGGCGTTATGCTGTTTGACCACTTGTTTCATAATCCTGACCGGACCCAAAATAGAAAAAATCTCCTAATCCGCAAAGAGCGAGATGGATACAAAATCTATGCAATTGATAATTCTCACCTGTTTCGCCGCGGTAAATGGACAATCGCCATGCTCAAGGAATTAGAGGAAACCATAACCATAAATCACCGCCGTTCCTATGGGGTGCTTTTGAAATATTATCTAAGGCCGGCACAATTATTTAAGTATGCCGCAGTCGTTAAGGATATGGAAGATGCAAAATTGGCTCAGTTTGTTGAGCGTATTCCCGACGAATGGCTTCCAGAAAAGGCAGAGAGACAGGCCTTACTTGAGTTTATTACTATTAGGCGGGATAAAGCGTGTTGGGTGGCAGAAGAATTAAGTAGATTAATCCCGAATATACATCGGAGTACCGATATTTACTAAAGTAAATAGCTCTTCGGCATGGGCATTATGCATCCGGATACATCCGTGAGATACCATTTGCCCAATTAACCAAGGGGAATTTGTTCCGTGAACCCCATAGGCACCGTAATTGAGTCCCATCCAGCGGGTTCCCAGGACACCGCCTGGATTTAGAATTTTAGTGGCAATAGCAAAATTGCCGGTGGGAGTAGGGGTTGCTGGTTTACCGATTGCCACTGGGTATTGGCGTAGTGGGCTATTCCCGTTAAATATGGTTAGCTGTCGCTGCGATTTTACCAGGAGAATATTAGCCCGGGGTAATGAATTGCTTTTTCTGGCGACTTGGGTAGTGGGGGTCACCTCCATAGTAGTGGCAGGAAGGTTTTGACAATAGGTAATATAGCTCTCTCCTTCTGCGAGCTTGCAGTATTTTAGAGGGGTGGGCAAATAGATTGTTCTAATAAGCATACAGGCTTCGACCTCCGTCTGTTCCAATTTTGCTAGTTCATTGTATTCAAGAACAGATGATTTGGTTAGCATCACGAATAAAAGAATGCAAGAATGGAGTATTCGGTCGCTAGAATGTCTATGCTGGCTAGAAGTGTATATCAAAGAAAGGTCAAATGGATGAGTGACCTTTCTTTTTTTCTTGCAGGTAATGACGTGCATAAGGGATTGCATAAATATTGTGCAATTCTGGCAAAAATAGGGGTAAAGCCTAAACAGGAGAATTATAGTAGCATGAATGACGTAAGCGACGCAAATAAAAACAACGCAGCTGGTAGTCTGTTAATCATCGGTGGTCATGAAGACAAAATAGGCGAGTGCTTGATTTTGCGCAGGTTTATTGACATGGCCGGAGGGCGAAATAGCCGAATAGTAGTAGTTGCTACCGCTACCGATCAACCCCGTATCGTGGGAAATGAGTACCGGGATTTATTTTCGTCTCTAGGGGCGGCAACAGTTACTATAATGGCGGTTAACGACCGGGAAACGGCAAACCAAAGGGAACAGGCCGAGGCGATAAAACAGGCTACCGGAATATTTTTTACTGGCGGTGATCAACTACGCATTACCAGTATTTTAGGTGGTTCGGCAGTTGACGCGGCCATTCGTGCGGCCTTTTCGCAAGGAGCCGTCATTGCCGGGACAAGTGCCGGAGCGGCTGTTATGAGTGAAACAATGATCGTGGCCGGCAATTCTAATGACACACCGAAAAAATCCTCGTTAATTATGGCGCAGGGCATGGGGTATTTATCAGAAGGGGTAGTTGATCAGCATTTTGCCCAACGTGGGCGGATTAATCGGCTATTAGAAGCGGTAGCGCAAAATCCGCATGTTCTGGGAATTGGTATTGACGAAGATACCGCCCTGATTGTTACTCCAGATCGGATTTGTGAGGTAATTGGATCCCAGACCGTGACCATTATTGATGGCAAGGATATTATTTATTCCAACATTTCTGAGTCTAATCGCTATCAACCATTAGCAATATCTAACGTACTATTACATATTTTGCCTGATGGTTTTGGCTTTAATTTAAATTCGCGGCTGCCTATGCAGCTTGGTGCTAATTAGCTTAAGGGGGATTTATATGCAGTTATTGTCCACACACTTTATTGCCGGTCCTAACATTTTCAGTTATCGTCCGGTCATTAAAGCAACCGTTGATATTGGTCCATATGAAAATACGGCTAGCAATGAAATAGTTGGCTTTGTCGCATGTTTATTGATGTTATTACCAGGCTTACACCAGCATAACTGTTCACGGGGTTTCCCGGGTGGTTTTGTGGAACGGTTACAGGAAGGAACATATTTAGCGCATATTTTTGAGCATGTAGCCCTGGAACTGCAGTCACTGTGCGGTGAAGAATATGCTTCCAGTTTTGGCAAGACACGCGGGTCTGGTCGCCAGGGAGTGTATCAGGTTATCTTTGGCTCTAGATCAGGCCAGGTAGGGCTGGCTGCCGCCGAAGGGGCTTGCCGCATACTCAGGGCGATACTTAAGGGACAAGTTGTCGACGTGCCTGAGATGGTGGCACAGTTGAAGAAAGTAGGGGAAGATAACAAATTGGGACCAAGCACTGCGGCAATTTATGAAGCGGCGAGGCGACGGAGTATTCCTGTTTTGCGCCATGATTATGATGCTAATTTTCTTATCCTTGGGTATGGGTATAAGCAGCAGCGGGTATGGGCTACGATTACAGGACAAACCAGTGCGCTGGCTGTTGATTTGGTAGGAGATAAGTTTCTTACCAATAGGTTGTTGCGTCAAAATGCCGTGCCGGTACCGGAGGGGTATATTGTTACAAACTTGGCCGAAGCACTAGCTGCTTTTGCCGACATAGGTGCACCTGTAGCAATTAAGCCGGTTAATGGTAACCACGGCAAAGGGGTCACGCTCAATATAGCCAATAAAGCTGAGGTTGAACGGGCGTATGGCCTGGCAGCAGAGTATGCAGACCGGGTTCTTGTCGAGGAATATGTAACAGGGCGTCAATATCGGTTATGTGTTGTTAATGGTAAGCTTGTAGCAGGGGCTGAACGAATACCGGCCCATATTATTGGCGACGGTATTCATACGATTGCTCAGCTTGTTGCTATTGTTAATCTAGACCCGGCGCGTGGCAGCGGTCACAGCCGTCCGCTAACTTGTCTGCAAATAGACAGCGCTGCTATTATGACGCTTTCTAGGCAAAATGTAACGGATGCGTCTGTTCCGGCAGCGGGACAGCTGGTGTATCTCCGGGATAATGCCAATTTGAGTACTGGTGCTACGGCACAAGATGTAACTGATAGTATTCATCCTGAGACCAAACGCATAGTTGAGCGGGCAGTGCGCCTTACCGGACTAGATATAGCCGGAGTTGATCTGGTTATTCCTGAGATTAGTCAGCCGCTATTTGCCGGTCAGGGAGCCATTATCGAGATTAATGCAGCGCCTGGCCTGCGGATGCACCTATACCCAAGCGCCGGTATATCGAGGGATTTGGGGGCGGCAATTATTGATTATTTGTTTCCGCAGAGAGCTGATGGCCGGATACCGATAGTCGCCGTAACCGGTACCAATGGCAAGACTACGGTAACAAGACTGATTGCCCATATTTTCCGCAAGGCCGGTTATACGACCGGGATGACTACTTCGAGCGGTATTTATGTTGACCAGGAGTGTATTATGCGAGGAGACACTACCGGTCCAGCCAGTTCAGCCATGGTTTTAGCAGATCCCACCGTGGAGGCAGCTGTATTGGAAGTTGCGCGTGGTGGTATTATCCGGGGAGGGCTAAGTTATGATTTCGCGGATGTCGGCATAATTACCAATATTACTGAAGATCATATCGGTCAAGATGGTATTGAGGATCTTGAGGATTTGGCCTACGTAAAGGCGTTGGTTATTGAACGGGTAAGGCCAACAGGTGTTGTGCTATTAAATGCCGATGATTTTCGCGTGACAGCATTAAAATCACGGGTGAAGAGTGAAATTATTTATTTTAGCACTCAGGCTGATAATATTGTTGTTCGCCGCCATCTTGGCGAAGGTGGCAGGGCATGTTTTGTCAAGCAAGGTGCCATCTATTTGGCAACTGGACAAAAGGAGCAAATGCTACTTAATATTGTAGACATTCCGCTTACTTTACAGGGGTTTGCTCATCATAATATTCAAAATGCTGTTATTGCCGTGGCGGCTTGTTGGTCGCAGAAACTATCTTTGCCAGCGATTTGCCGAGGACTGACAAGCTTTAGCCAAAATCCGGGGAGACTTATGATGATGGAGCTGGGAAGCCTAAGAGTTTGCGTCGATTATGCTCATAATCCGGCTGGCTGTCAGGCGCTAGCGAGCACTTTACGGAGGCTTAAGCCACAACGATTAATTGGGGTAATTGCAGCCCCCGGCGACCGGAGGGATGACGTTATTATTAGTCTTGGCAGGGCTGCCGGTCAGGGATTTGATAGCATCTATATTAAAGAAGACCGTGATTTGCGGGGGCGGCTGCCGGGTGAGACAGCAGCACTTTTAATGCAAGGTGTTAGCGAGGCCGGTATGACCGCGGCGCAAGTAAATATAATTCTTGATGAACAGGAAGCTGTAACTGTAGCATTAGAACAAGCCGCAGCCCATGATTTAGTTGCCATTTTTTACGAAAACTATGATGCTGTTATGAATGCGATAACTGCGTTTTCCCAGACACGATCTCCTGATTTTAGCCGCAATCCCGAGTGTCAGGAATTAGTAGTTGCAGGAATGCAAATCAAACGCTAGTTAAAAAATTATGGAATGCAAATTGGCAGTTGCAGGCAACTACCCGAACAGGTAGAATATATATATTATAGACTACCTGTGGAGGTGTTCCAGGATGGAAATAAATGAACAAGCGATTGACCAGGAGCTTCAACTAGTAATCTTTCGACTGGCTCAGGAAGAATATGGTTTGCCAATTACTAAAGTGCAGGAAATAAACCGACTGGTACCTATTACTAAACTGCCGCAAACGCCTTCGTTTATGGAAGGTATCATAAACTTGCGCGGTAGAATTATCCCGGTCATTGATCTGAGAAAGCGTTTTGGTTTGGAGGTTTCTGAGCATGATGACGATAGCCGGATTATTATTGTGGAGGTAAATGGGCAGACCGTGGGTGTTATCGTTGATGCCGTTGCTGAGGTAGTACGGATTGCTACTTCTAAAGTAGAGCCACCCCCCCCGGCGTTTATTCTTGATGCGAAATATATTCAAGGAGTAGGTAAGCTAGAGGATCGGTTACTTATTTTGCTTGAAATTGATCAAATTTTGACTTCGCAAGAATCTATTACATTGAAGCAGCTTGTTGTATAAGGAATGGGCATGCTAATACTAAATGCCTATGCAAAGATTAATTTGGCGCTCGATGTCCTCTATAAACGTCCGGATGGCTACCATGAAGTGGCTATGGTTATGCAGGCCATACAACTTGCGGATACCGTTACATTGACAAGTCAGCCTAATGATATTGCGCTGAGTATCAGTATTCCCGGTTTGCCGGCAGATCCCAGTAACTTAGCCTATCGAGCGGCGGCCTTACTCAAACCATATGCTTCGCCCGGCCTGGGAGTACAGATCAAATTGGACAAGCAAATCCCTCTGGCTGCAGGGTTAGCCGGTGGCAGCGCAGATGCTGCTGCTGTACTCAAAGGATTAAATAGCCTATGGGAGCTCAATCTAAGCTTGGACGAGCTTAGTAAGCTGGCTGCCAAGCTTGGCTCAGATGTGCCGTTTTGTTTATATAACAGTACCATGCTGGCGACAGGGCGGGGAGAGATACTTAAGCCCCTCCCCTCCCTTGCCTCTTGTTATGTTGTCCTTGCTAAGCCTGCGGTCGAAGTAGCTACTGCCTGGGTGTATCAACAGTTTAGGCCAGACAAGGTTACGCTGCGCCCTGATATTGCTACTATGCGCAACTACTTGAGCGAGGGCAATCTGGTAGGGGTAGCCCAAAATTTAGTCAATGTACTTGAGAGTGTTACTATTCCCGCATATCCGGAAATCGCTAAAATTAAAGAGTCGATGCTTACATATGGAGCCATGGCTGCCCTCATGTCCGGCAGTGGACCAACCGTATTTGGTTTAGTCCGTAGCCGGGAGCAGGCGCAAGAGATTGCTGACCGGCTGAAGGCTGAGGGTGTACCTGAAATATTTGTGGCAGAAACAGTTTCAAAGGTGGAGTGATTGTGGAGAGAAGATTAGTGCCAATTAGATTAGACAGTTATAAGCCCCTCAGAGAAGTGGTGGCAGAAACATTAAGAGAGGCTATTGTTAATGGGGCGCTAAAACCCGGTGAACGGCTAATGGAAATTCAGTTGGCCGAAGAACTGGGTGTAAGCAGGACGCCGGTGCGGGAAGCTATTCGTAAATTGGAGCTGGAAGGCTTTGTTGTGATGATTCCGCGTCGAGGAACCTATGTGGCTGATTTGTCGATTAAAGACATAAATGAGGTTTTTGAAATACGTACTGCCCTTGACGTATTGGCAGCCGGGCTTGCGGTTGAGCGGATTACTGAAGATGAACTAGAGCAACTGGAACGACTGTTAGTGGAAATTGGTGAACTAATAGAAGGCGATGACATTGATAAAATCGTCGAAGTTGACAGCCAATTTCATGACATCTTATACAGAGCTAGCCGTAATGACCGCTTGGTAGGCATTATCAATAATCTTAGAGAACAATTTACCCGATTCCGTTCGATTTCTATACAGTACCCAGGGCGAATGAAAATCTCAGTGGAAGAACACTGTCACTTGGTAGAGGCTATTGCCGCCCGCAATACAGACCTGGCTCAGCAAATTGCCCGCGAGCATATGGAAAATTCCGAGCAAACCTTGCTGCAGGATCTGAACGAACGCCGGCAGGCTTAACATCTCAAAGGAGTGTAACTGAATGTACGATGCCATAATTTTGGCTGGTGGAGAAAATAATGAGCATTTAAACCACTATACAGCACAGCCCTATGAAGCTATGATTGATATTGCCGGTAAGCCAATGGTAGAATTTGTGGCTAAGGCACTTGCCGCAAGCAGTCATGTTTCCCGTATCTTTGTCGCCGGTCCGGTCGAAGAACTAAGGACATGCTCTTTTCCGGACAAGGCCATTATCTTACAGGGCGGTCAGACAATTATGGAAACCATCAGCCGGGGAATGGAGGCATTAGGACATGAAAACCTGACCCTGGTAGTAACTGCAGACATTCCGCTGCTCACGCCGTCGGCCGTTGATGATTTTATCAACCAATGTGCCGGTGTGCAGGCCGATGTATATTATCCTGTTATTGCTCAGTGTGATCATGAGCGCCGTTTTCCTGGTAATAAAAGGACATATGTGCGCTTAAGAGAAGGGACATTTACCGGCGGAAACATTTTTCTTGTCAATCCCTGCATTGTTCCGCAATGTGTGCAAGTGGCCGAACAGATAATTTCCCAGCGCAAAAATCCTATCAGGTTGTGCTGCTTGCTGGGCTGGACTTTTGTCGTGCGGTTTATTTTAGGAAAACTTAAGCTAGCACAGATAGAAGAGCGGGTGAGTGATATTCTAAGGATTAAAGGTGCGGTGATTTGTTCACCCCATGCAGAACTTGGCATTGATGTAGATAAGCCTAGTGATTTGGAACTAGTCAGAAATTTTTTGACGCAGACCTGCTGAAAAAAAACGCGGAGAATTCCGCGTTTTTATCATATCTATTATAATAAAGTAAAATTTTTTTTGCTGGCAGGAATTGTGCTTTCCATAGAGAATGTGAATAAAAAAATATATTTAGGAGATAATATTCGGTATTTCCCAGATCGCGGAGGAAGTTAGCATGGATAAAGTACGGAAAATGGAACGAGTCGCGGCGCTGACTAAGATTTTGGCAGATCGGCCTCGCCACTTATTTTCACTTAGTCAGTTTAGTGAACTGCTTGGAGCCGCCAAATCAACTATCTGTGAAGATATTACAACAATAAAAGAAACCATGGGGCATTTTGGTTTAGGGACAATTGAGACAGTGGCCGGAGCGGCCGGTGGTGTCCGACTGATTCCCACAGTATCTGCCGGAGATACGGATAAACTCTTGGGCGAACTGGCTCGTAGGCTAGCTGAACCTGACCGTATTATTCCTGGTGGTTTTTTATATATGTCCGATCTGTTATTTACTCCTCACCTAATGGTTAAAGTGGGAGAAATCTTTATGGAACGGCTGGCGCATTTGGAGCCTAACTACATATTAACGGTAGAGACGAAAGGTATTCCTCTGGCGTTTATGACCGCGCGTGCCTTTGATTTGCCGCTTATCACGGTAAGACACGGCAGCAAGGTTACGGAGGGTTCGGCTGTCAGTATCAACTACGTTTCCGGTTCTTCCAAACGCATTCAGACCATGTCGTTGCCTAAGCGGGCCATACCAACAGGGGCTAGAGTGCTGATTATTGATGATTTTATGAAGGCCGGTGCTACGGCGCGCGGCATGGTTGATCTGGCTCACGAAGTAGGTGCCAAAGTTGTCGGTATTGGTGTGCTGGTTGCTACAGCTGAGCCTGAACATAAATTAGTGGAAGATTATCTATCCCTGCTAATTTTACATGATGTTGATGAACATACTAAGGTTACAGACATTCGGCCAGTATTAACATCAGACTAGAGGGGAGACGAGCGTGTGTCAGAGACTGCTAAATGTGCCGTAACGCTATCCGATATTGAAAAGGCCAGAGAAGCTTTGAGCGGCGTTATTCATCATACGACACTGGATAAGAGCAATACCTTTAGCACGTTAACAGGCAGTGAGATTTATTTAAAACTGGAAAATTTGCAGAAAACCGGATCATTTAAAATCCGGGGAGCTTACAATAAAATAAACAGTTTGACCCCGGAGGAAAAAGCTCACGGGGTTATTGCTGCGTCTGCCGGCAATCATGCCCAGGGAGTGGCGTACGGAGCTAGCAAGGCTGGGATCAAGGCAACCATTGTTATGCCAGAAATTGCGCCCCTGGCTAAAATTATGGCAACCCGGGGCTATGGAGCCGAGGTAGTGCTGGCCGGGGGTGTTTATGATGAGGCCTATCAGCGGGCAGTTGAGCTGCAGGCCGCAACAGGGCAAACCTTTATTCACGCCTTCAATGATAAGGCTGTTATTGCCGGCCAAGGCACGATTGGCCTTGAAATATTACAAGACTTAGAAGATGTCAGCGCCATCGTTGTTCCTGTTGGCGGTGGCGGTATGCTTGCCGGTATTGCTGTTGCCGTAAAAGAGAGGGCACCGCATGTCAAGGTGTATGGTGTCCAGGCACAAGGGGCACCAGCCATGTATATGTCCAAAAAAGCACATACACTGAAGACCACCAAAGATGCCGAAACTTTTGCCGATGGAATTGCGGTTAAGGTTCCCGGAGAGTTGACCTTTGGGCTTATTGACCGCTATGTGGATGATATGGTTGTTATTGATGATGAGGCGACTGCCAGCACGATTTTGATGCTACTGGAACGGGCTAAGCTTATGGTGGAAGGCGCCGGTGCCGTCAGCCTTGCTGCGGTGCTCCATGATAAAATTCCGGCAAAAGGCAAGATTGTCAGTGTTATTTCCGGCGGTAATGTGGATGTTAACTTTATCTCTCGCATTATTGAACGTGGCTTGGTCAAAGCTGGCCGCCGCGTGCGCCTACGGACAGTGGTCGTCGACAGGCCAGGCAGCTTGCAGCGACTGTTGGTCATTATTGCCCAGACACAGGCAAATGTACTCAATGTTTCCCACGACCGGGTTGAACGGCATGTGCCGCTGGGGCAGGCCGTTGTTGATATTGCCCTGGAAACGCGCGATGTATTGCATACTGAGCAGATTATGGCATCTTTGCGGCGCGAGGGCTATCCGGCAGAGGTTATTTAAATTCCTCCTGCGTTACAGATATTTAAATGTAACGCTTGGAGGAATTTACGCATTAGTGTCGAAAAAAGAATAGTTCAACCGAGCCTGAACTGCCTCTGGCAGTCAGGGATGGAGGTATAGTAATGTCAAATTTGATGGCTATCATCCTGGCAGCCGGTAAGGGTACCCGGATGAAATCAGCCTTGCCTAAGGTTCTCCACCAGGTAGGCGGCAAACCTATGGTTCAGCAGGTACTTGATGCGGCTAGTTTCTCGGGCGCTGACAAGAAGGTGGTTGTCGTAGGCTTTGGCGCACAAAGTGTAGCTGATGCGTTAGCTGGTCAGGCTGAATTTGTTGTTCAGAATGAGCAGCTAGGGACAGGGCATGCTGTGATGCAAGCCCGCAGAGAACTTAGTAATTTTGCTGGCACAGTTATGGTATTATGCGGTGATACACCGTTATTAACCGGAAAACTGTTGGCTAGGCTGTACGCTGAGCATGCTCAGGCGCAGGCAGTCGCTACTGTACTTACGGCAGTTATGCCTGACCCGGCAGGGTATGGCCGGGTTATTCGCAATTCAGCTGGACAAGTTGAAAAAATTGTCGAGCACAAAGATGCCTCTGTGGCAGAACTTGCGGTAAGTGAGATTAATACCGGCATTTATTGCTTTGAGGCGAAAGAGCTGTTAACTGCACTAGATGGTCTAACCTGCAACAATGCGCAAGGCGAGTATTACCTGACAGATGTCATCGCCATTTTAAACCAGCAAGGCAACAAGGTATGGGCAGTCAAAGCGGATGACTACCGGGAAACACTGGGGATCAATTCCCGCCAGCAGCTGGCAGAAGCCGAAGGCATTATCCGGCGACGTAAGCTGGATGAGCTGATGGAAAACGGTGTTACCATTATGAACCCAAGCAGTACTTTTATTGATGCTCAGGTTGAGGTTGGAGCAGATACCATTATTTATCCATTCACTTGGATTGAGGGGCAAAGTAAGATTGGTGCCAATTGCAGTATCGGTCCTAACAGTCGTCTTAGCAATACGACAATTGGGGATGAGACCACTATCCATTTTTCCTATGCCCATGACTGCACTATCGGCAACCATGTAACGCTTGGCCCTTATGTACACCTGCGGCCTGACACTTGTCTTAAAGACGGGGTTAAAGTCGGCAATTTTGTTGAAGTTAAGAACTCCACTGTCGGCGAAAAAAGTAAGATACCGCATCTTAGCTATATCGGTGATACCGATATGGGTGCTGGCGTCAACATTGGTTCTGGCACTATTACGGTGAACTATGATGGTAAACATAAGCATCGTACGACAATCGAAGATGATGCATTTATTGGCTGCAATACTAATTTGGTAGCGCCAGTAACTGTTGGTCACGGCTCCTATGTAGCTGCCGGTTCAACTATTACCAAAAACGTCCCCCCCGGTTCTCTGGGAGTAGCACGGGCTCGTCAAAATAATCTTGAGGGCTGGGCGGAAAAACAGCGGAGGTAAGATAAATGGAAGATGCAAAGAGATTACGAATATTTAGTGGCAATGCCAATCCGGTACTGGCAAAAGAGATTGCCGCCTATCTGGGCTTGACAGTGGGCGATGCCTTTGTTGGCCGGTTTAACAATGGCGAAATTCAAGTAATGATTGATGAAAGCGTCCGTGGCACCGATGTATTTATCATCCAGCCGACAAGCTATCCGGTAAATGACAACATGATGGAATTGTTAATCATGATTGATGCGGTAAAACGGGCTTCAGCCAGAAACATCACGGCTGTTATTCCGTACTATGCGTATGCCCGCCAGGATAGAAAAACGCGGGGACGTGAACCTATTTCGGCCAAACTTATGGCTAACCTTTTAACTGTAGCCGGCGCAACCCGGGTAGTTACCATGGATTTACATGCCGGGCAGATTCAGGGCTTTTTTGATATTCCAGTTGATAATTTGCCAGGTGTTCCTACATTGGCTGAATATATTATGTCGTTACAATTAAAAGACCTTGTTGTGGTATCTCCTGACCTTGGCGGCGTATCCAGAGCGCGGGTTTTTGCTGACCGCATGCATGCGCCAATTGCCATCATTGAAAAACGTCGTCCAGCTCCCGGTGTAGCCGAGGTTATGAATCTGATCGGCAATGTCGAAGGCAAAACAGCAGTTATTGTTGATGATATTGTTGATACAGCCGGTTCGTTGACTGAAGGCGCTAACGCCTTGGCTAGAATGGGTGCTAAAGCCGTATATGCGTGCTGTACCCACGCTGTATTAAGTGATCCTGCGGTAGAACGCATTGAGAAATCCAACATTACTGAACTTATTGTTACTAATACCATCCCGATGGCTGAGGGTAAAAGCTCTCCCAAGATCAAAGTGCTGTCAGTAGCACCGCTTCTCGGCGAAGCCATTATTCGTATCTTTGGCGAACTGTCGGTTAGCAAACTATTTGATAATTAAGCTTTTCTAATTTTACCATAGCGAAAGACTAGCCATTATTACGGAGGCAGGCAAATAGGGCGCGATATTCGCGCCCTATTTGCCCATAAACTTCTCTATGAATAATTTTGTAATTGTGCGGGCAAAGCTGGCCGATGTGCCGGCTATTGCCGAACTATTTACTGAAAGCTTTAGTGACAGTGTGCTGCATCATTGCGGTGGCCGCTTGCCGAAGCCGCAGGCCATGCAGGACGTGTTTACGCTGGTTTATCAGGCAGAACCGTCAGCGGCACTAGTGGCCAAAGGTCACCGAGGACAGTTGCTGGGGTATTGTTTTGCACCGGTTGGCTTAAACAAGCTGTGGTGGGAGGCGCTTGTTGGCGGGCACTTAATCAAGTGGGCCTGGCGCTGGCTTACTGGCCAGTATGGCTTTGGTCTGCACCCGGTAAAGATTATTGTGCTTAACAAACTAGCTTTTCTTAGTTCAGCCGTTACTCCCGGCAAGGCTGCCAATGCCCGGATTTTATCGATTGCCGTGGCGACAAGTGCCAGAGGCCAGGGTATTGCCAGTGCGCTCATGGCGGAAGCGGATAAGTATTTTAAAGATAATAAAGTAAAAAGAGTACGGCTCGAAGTGCGGCCGGATAATCAGCCGGCTATTCGAGTCTATGAAAAACTTGGTTATTATCAGGAGGGTACTACCTATGATTCGCAGGGACCCTGGCTTATTATGTTCAAGGAAATCTCCTGAAACGGGGTTAGCCTACTATGCTTGATATCAATATGCGGCTTATCAGTATGCTGGGTCTGATTACAATAATCGTCATTATCAGCCTGTTGTTTGACTATCTGCGGATACTTAAACGGCCGGTGCGCCTTGGCTTTAGTGTAGCGATACTGGGCATCATTGTCGGCGTAGTCTTAACGCTACATGCCGTATTGCCAACTAATCATTTTTATGGTCCGGTATTTTCGGAAAGCCGGACAAGTCAAAAGCTTGTGGCGCTCACCTTTGATGACGGCCCGTATCCGCCGTATACTAGTCAAGTTCTTGATGTTCTTAAAGAGCGGCAAATACCAGCTACCTTTTTTGTCATTGGACAAAATGCCGCAAAGTACCCCGAATTGCTGCGGCGCATTGTCGCTGAAGGACATCAATTAGGCAACCATACCTACCACCATGTTGATTTGCTGAAGCTTGACCGCCAAGGGATGATTACCGAAATCGAAAAAACCAATAAAGTCATTGCTGATGCGGTAGGTTATGTGCCACATGTTATGCGACCGCCTCATGGTTTCCGTGATGCCGTTGTGATGGATGCGATGGCCGAGTACAAGCTAAAAGTGATTGAGTGGTCGGTTTCCAGTCGGGACTGGGTAAACCCTGGCGCTGAGGTAATTGCTGAGCGGACGCTGGGCAAAGTGCAGAACGGTTCCGTTATTTTGCTGCATGATGGCGACGGAATTGCTGCTGCGTTGCCCCGTGAGCAGACAGTAGCGGCTACCCGCATCATTATTGACAAACTGCTGGCCAAAGGCTACAAATTTGTTACGGTTGATGAAATTCGCAACATGTCGGAGGAGTAAATGAAAATTATAGTTGGTCTGGGTAATCCCGGACAAGAATACAGTGCTACCCGCCACAATGTCGGGTTTATGGCAGTCGATAAACTGGCTGAGCGTTGGAACCTTACAGCCTGGCGTGACCGCTATAATGCAGCAGTGGCTGAATACCGGGGTGAGGAAACTATATTACTCGTAAAACCCCAAACCTTTATGAATCTAAGCGGGCGGGCGGTAGTGCCGCTGGCCGCTTTTTATAAAGTCGCCTATGAAGATATTATTGTCATCTATGATGACCTGGATTTACCGACAGGTAAGCTGCGTCTGCGCCTAAAAGGCGGTTCTGGCGGTCATCGTGGAATTGAGTCTATGATCTATGAATCTGGCAAAGATGATTTTTGCCGGATGCGCATTGGCATTGGCCGGCCTCCGGAAGGGTGGGAAACCGCTAACTATGTGCTTGGCCGGTTTACACCGGAAGAAGCTCCCATTGTCACCGAGGCCATCAATCAGACGGCCGAGGCCGTGGAATGCATCCTTAAAGAAGGCTTTAATAAGGCCATGAATAAATTTAACAAAGGGTAAGAATATGATTACAACGCTTTATGCCGATCAACACGGCGAGATTTTTGACGCGCCCGGCTGCCGCGCTGTTGGCCGCCGAGGCCAGGACTATCTGCCGCTCCAACCAGAAGATATGATTCTGCTGCCGGAAGGCGCGGAGCTTATGTTTTTGCCAGGCCGAAGTGCCCTGCAAATGAAAGGCGGTATGACGCAAAAGCTCAAAGGACGCTTAGCGGTTGCTGCCATGCTGCCTGTTGGCTATACCCGCACGCTGCTGCCGGCCTACGAATGCCAGGCCAATGCGCCGCAATTGCCGCTCTACGGCTATACAGCGGCGGCTCTGATTAATGATGAAATTTATGTGGCTGCCGTAAAAACCGCAGATAATGCCAAATGGCATCCCTACAAATACAACACGCCAGATTTGAAAAAACGGGTTAACCAGGTAAAACGTGATTTACCCGGCAACCGCTTAGTCGAGCATTTAGCCAACTGTTCCCTTACCTGGCATTGCTGTACAGCCCAAAACCTCTTTTACCGCCGCTGGGAAGCCGGTATTCCGGTCAGTCCGGCATGCAACGCCAATTGCCTGGGCTGTATCTCCCTCCAGCCAGCCGAATGCTGTCCGTCGCCGCAAAGCCGGATACCTTTTGCCCCTACACCAGACGAAATTGCGGCAATTGGCATCTATCACTTAACTAATGCACCAGACCCCATTATCAGTTTCGGCCAAGGCTGTGAAGGCGAACCCTCACTGGCTGCCGACAACATTGCCGCCGGTATAAAAAAAATCCGCGCCAAAACCACACGCGGCCAAATCAATATTAACACCAATGCCGGCTTTACCCAAGGCATCAAACACATTGTCGACGCCGGCCTTAACAGTATGCGGGTCAGCATCATCAGCGCCATCCCCGCAACTTATCAGGCTTATTACCAAGCTAAGTACAGCCTGGATAATGTTAAACAATCCATTGCCTATGCCAAACAGCACGGCGTCTATGTTTCCCTAAACATGCTGCTTTTCCCTGGTCTCAATGACCGGTCAGAAGAGCAAGCTGCCTGGCTTGAATTCCTAGGCGAAACCGGCGTAGATATGATTCAACTCAGGAACCTCAACTTTGACCCCGATGCTTTTTTAGCAGCTATGCCCACAGGCGGTAAGGCCGGGGGCGTAGTAAATTTTCTTAAAGCAATTACGGATAAGTTCCCGGCGATTAAGCTGGGGAGTTTTACGGAGAAAAGATTGCCAATATAATTAAACTATAATGGCATGTTGTAATTAACATAATGAATGGAGAGAACGAAACTATGTCTGATTTCCCCAACTGCCCGAAATGTAATTCAGAATACACCTACCAAGATGGAAGCCTGCTGATTTGCCCAGAATGTGCTCATGAATGGACGTTAGAATCTGAAGCCGAAAATGGTACAGATAAAAAGAGTATCAAAGATGCAAATGGAAATGTTTTAAATGATGGTGATTCTGTCACCGTAATCAAAGATCTCAAAGTAAAAGGAAGCTCCTCGGCCATAAAAATTGGTACAAAAGTGAAAAATATACGGTTGGTTGAGGGGGATCATAATATTGATTGCCACATTGATGGCTTTGGTGCTATGAAATTAAAATCTGAATTTGTAAAAAAAATATAAAATAGGTTTGCCTTTTTTAATCCAGGTATAAAAAGCCAACTCTACGTTTTGCAGAGTTGGCTTTTTACCTGTATTACCTTTCTTTTGCATCCAAAGCCTCAAAAATATTATTTGATTTATTGGAACCTGACTGATTATTTATACCTTCTTTTTTAGCGGTAGCTTTATCATTAGGAATTGACTTTTTGAGCTCATCCCGGCTAGGTTGCTTTATCATTTTTTCACCTCCCACGATTAGTTTTCCCGTTTTTATTTTCAGTAAGACCGGTATTATTAGGATATAAGAAGCACATAGAAGCTTGAGGGACGGTTCCTGCGCTTCTATTAAAAATTACCCAATCCTGGAAAAATGCGCGATTGATGCCGTGATTTCTAGTGATACGCTTCTGCTCAGCAATAGTATCATAATAGAGTCCAGTGTATCTAAAGCAATTATGTGCCTATATAAAAAATATAAAGCATCATTGGTAATAAATCTGGTATGGCCGGGGAAAAAGGGGGACAGGTATCCGTTTTATGTTAGAGAAAATTTATATATCGAATTTACGCTTTATTTGTAAAAAATTAGAGGAACTAGAAATATTTTTATCGAAGAAAATATTAGCTTATTATAAAAGCTGAGTAATTGAGAAAGGAGTTGCGGCGTGAATCTTTAGCTGTATAGGTTAAAAGCAGTATAAAACCGAAGAGTGAAGATTTCTATCAGGGATCGATAATGATCGAATAATCACTGTTTTATTTTAGGAGGGACTATTATGTCGTTTGTCCGTTCAGTCAATGCAATATTTAATAAATACTTATCTTGGATTGTTTTGCTTGTAGCCGTAGTCGCCTTCATGATGCCATCAAACTTTATTTGGGCTGCCAAAGAAACCGTTCTTTTGCTCCAGATCATCATGTTCGGCATGGGCTTGACGCTTTCCACCCAAGATTTCGTTGCCGTATTTAAGCAACCTTGGCAGGTTTTCCTTGTGAGTTTTCTTCAGTTCGCATGGATGCCGATTTCCGGTGTTATCGTTTCCTACATTTTTAATTTTCCACCGGAAGTTGCCATCGGGTTCATCCTTCTTGGCGCCTGCCCAGGCGGTACGGCTTCTAACGTTATGACTTATTTGGCTAGAGGCGATGTGCCTTTATCTGTTACTGCTACTTCCGTTTCGACGATGCTAGCCCCATTCTTGACACCGCTGTTCGTCGTATGGTATGGCGGCGCTTTTATCTCCATTTCTTTCAATGCGATGTTCTTGTCTATCGTAAAGATTGTCGTTGTGCCGATCGTAGGCGGGCTGGTAATAAACTACTTCTTCCACAACTTCGTTAAGAAAATCGTTGATTTACTCCCGACTATTTCCACAATCGGTATCCTGCTAGTCATCGCTGGTGTTGTTGCGATCAATCAGAAGAACATCATGACTACCGGTGTCATCATCTTTGTAGCTTGTGTGCTCCAAAACCTTAGTGGCTATGCAGTGACCTATGGCGTTTGCAAGGCTCTCGGCACCAAGACGCCGCAACGGCGCGCTATGCAGATTGAAGTTGGTATGCAGAACTCCGGTCTCGCCGCCAGCTTGGCTATGCAACATTTCTCTCCGCAGGCAGCTATAGCCGGTGCGGTATTCTCCATCGTCCACAATTTCACCGGTTCTATCTTTGCTGCAATTTGCCGTGCTAACGATACCAAAGCGAAGGAAAAAGAAGACGGGGAAGCGCGAGAAAAATAGACAGTTAAGTAATGCTCTAGTCCGTAACGCCTTTTGGGTGATACGGACTATTTTTATTAGGCGGAGGTGGTGTTCCTATCTTTAGCGTCTTCGTCCTATTCTAATAGTAGTCGCCTTTAATATTCATTATACATACATTATAAGTATAGTGACCCATTACGAGTTTTTAAGGAGGGAATGAATTGGCTTCTCAAACTTTCAATTACACAGGAAGTGTTGATACATTCATAGTTCCGGCAGGTGTTACTTTATTAACTATTCAGGCAATAGGAGCAAGTGGCGGTAATTCCCGGTTTCCAGGGGGACTTGGCGCATCGACACAAGGGGATTTTCCTGTAATACCGGGAGAGACACTGAGTATCTTGGTTGGCAGTGGCGGCAGTCTTGGAGGGACAGACGGGAGTCTTTATGCTGGCGGCGGTGGCGGTGGTGGTTCGTTTGTTTGGCGCGCCCCACTTATATTAGCTAACGTAATGGTTGCTGCTGGCGGTGGTGGCGGTGGTGGAAGCGCCACTCTTGGAATAGCTGCTTCTTTGTTAACTAACGGAGCGGCAGGCGACACTAATGGCGGTGCAGGCGGTGTTGATGGCAACGGTGGACTTGGCGGAAATTCAGATGGCAATGGCGGTGGCGGT
>JAEZVB010000074.1 GCA_023443285.1 Bacillota bacterium | reverse complement strand
CCCCAAGACGCCGGGCAATCTCCGGGCTGTTGGCAATTTCCTGCGGACGGAGAAGAATCTTTTTACGGTATTCACCGATATTGTCATATAACCGTTTTAATCCATCTGGAGACGGAGTAATGGAAGTCCCTGAAGCAAACGTCAATTTGCCGGCATCAATCAAATCAAACATGCCGTCTTGGATTACTTCAGTATAAACGGTCAGGTTTTCGAATTCCGAATCAGCCAAACCGGCAACAACGGCATTAGCTACCGAACCTACACCGGATTGCAGCGGCAACAGGTTTTCAGGCATGCGGCCAGCTTTGATTTCTTGTTTTAAGAAGTTAATTAAATGACCGGTCATCGCTTTAGCATCATCATCAATAGCAGCAAGCGGACGCACATCATCTTTTATATCACAAGGAACTATATAGGCAATTTTTTCAGGGCTGCACGGAATATAAGGAGTACCAATACGGTCATCTGCTTTTACGAGCGGTATTGGCTGACGGTTGGGAGGATCAAGCGGTACATACACGTCATGCATGCCTTCAAGTTCAAGCGGTTGGCTTGTGTTGATTTCAACAATAACAAAATCAGCGCTCTGAATAAAGGAAGCCGAATTGCCAAGCGAAGTTGTTGGTACAATATGACCTTCTTCGGTTATGGCGCAAGCTTCAACAATTGCCACATCAACTTTTCCGCCAAGAAATCCATAACGCGACATTTGCGCTACATGACTTAAATGAAGATCGGTATACTGGATAGCACCTGCATTAATGGCTTTTCTAATTTCATTATTAGTCTGATACGGAAGCCTTTTATCAATTCCATTTGCTTCAGCTAACGCGCCATCTAGTTCTTTTCCTACGGAGGCGCCTGTCCAAAGATTTACTTTAAAATTCTCTTGCTTCATTCTCTCAGCTAAAGCTAGCGGCACTGCTTTAGGATAGCCTGCCGGCGTAAACCCGCTGGTACCAATATTCATTCCTGGTTTGATACTAGCAGCCGCTTGTTCTGCACTGACAATTTTTGCATGCAAAGCCTTGTTCCTGACACGGTCTTTAATGTCAACCATTGCGTACTCTCCCTTCGAAGTCAAAACTTATGTAACAATAGCATATTTGCCTACTTACATATTATTGTTCGGATAATAGTGAAAAATATTCTAATAAACACTATCCGCAATAAAAAAGCACCTATGGGCTTATTTCGAAATGACAAAATAAACCTAGGTGCGCGCTTACTAGACATCTATTACGGTTCAAGCAACAGATCATAAGAGCGTATGTGAGCTATACTTTTAGGCATCAAAAATGGCAGCCGCCTGTCTGTATAGTACGAAGTTTGCTATGTTTATGTATAGTACAAATTTTGCTATGATTACATTGAATAATTTTTACTTGTTAATATATTCTACGTTGAATATTAAAATCCTTCTCGCTCTTTCCATTATTATAAATTTTTTAAGCAAATCAACTTTGACGTGAAAGGTAGTACGAAATACTACTTAGTCCGACCGATAAATCCTCGCTAACAATATGAATATGGGCAGGAACATTTACTTTCATAGGCGCAAAGTTCCAAACACCTTTAATTCCGGCTTCAACAAGTCGCGTTGCTGTACTTTGGGCATATTCTGCCGGTACGGTTATTATACCAATTTGAATGTCGCGACTTTCGATAATTTCTTTCATCTTGTCAATATGAAAGATTTCAATTTCGTTAATATAACGCCCGATTTTATCAGGATCGATATCGAAAATTGCCTGTAGCTGAAAACCTTGTGAAGAAAAGTTTGCATAATTGGCCAACGCCCACCCCATATGCCCAACACCTACAATAGCAATATTCCATTGGCGGTTTAATCCAAGTATCTCACCAATATTGCGCATAAGTTCCCGCACATAATAACCTACACCTTTTTTCCCAAACTCACCAAATGCCGATAAATCTTTACGTATTTGTTCTGGCGTAACCCCGATCTTCCTACCTAGTTCGTCAGAGGATATTATTTCTATGCCTTCTTCCTGACTAAGTTTAAGTGTACGATAATATAGTGGCAACCGGTCAATAGTTGCTTTCGAAATTACCGCGTTCTCTTTACTTTCCTTCATCAACAACTCTCCCTAGTAGTAGTCCGCTGTTCAAATAAGCAGCTATTATTTTCATTTTATTAGTAGTTAATTCTCACTTGGCTGCAGATTTCCCTTCTTAAATATTCAAAAACAGTCTTTATTTGTTATATCTTTTCACATATTATCTGTTTTATGACAAAATCATAAAGAAAACACGGCTTGCGCCGAGCCTTTGGCGAAAGCGGAATAAGAAAGTTATTCTTTCTGTTAGGGCAAGAAAAAGGGATGTCCTTTTACAGACATCCCTTTTCTTATTAGCACTTGTCTTGCTTATGATAGTGAGTGTGGAGAAGATGATGCGATTTTTCGCCCAGCGGCTTTCCAAGCCAAGTATCATAAAGCTCTTTAACTGCTGGATTGTCGTGTGATTTCCGAATTCCTGAAGTCCTATCACACTCATAAATTGCATTCATGCGGTTTTGACGTTTTTCAGCCGAAGTAATAATCGGTTGTCCGCCACCACCAGAGCAACCACCTGGGCATGCCATGATTTCGATGAAGTGATAATCTGCTTCACCGGCACGAATCTTCTCAAGCAGAACGCGCGCGTTAGCCAGAGTATGTGCAATGGCAACCTTAGCAGTCAATCCTGGTTTTAACTCAACAGCAGCTTCTTTAATGCCAGTCATACCACGTACGACTTCAAACTCGATATTATCAAGTTCTTTACCTGATACTAGTTTAACAACTGTCCGAAGAGCAGCTTCTGTTACGCCACCAGTAGCACCAAAGATTACGCCAGCGCCTGAACCGATACCAAGCGGTGCATCAAATTCAGCCTCAGGCAAATTAGTAAAGGAAATTCCAGCTTCACGAATCATACGGCCTAATTCGCGAGTTGTCAAAACATAGTCAACATCTTGATAGCCGCTGGAATTCATTTCTGGACGAGCTGCCTCGGCCTTTTTAGCAGTACATGGCATAATAGATACCGAAACAATGTCCTTAGGATCAATACCGGCTTTTTCAGCATAATACGTCTTAGCCACGGCACCAAACATCTGTTGCGGCGACTTAGCGGTTGATAAATGATCTAACAGATCCGGGTATTTTAATTCGATGAAATTAACCCAACCCGGGCTACAGGATGTAATCATTGGGAGCTTGCCACCATTAGTCAAGCGGTCAATGAGTTCAGAACCTTCTTCCCAAATGGTAAGGTCAGCCGTGAAGTTAGTATCAAACACTTTATCAAAGCCCAGGCGTTGTAATGCGGTTACCATTTTACCGGTAACAATGGAGCCGTTAGGGAGGTCAAGTGCTTCGCCCAAAGCAACCCGAACAGCCGGAGCTGTCTGAACAATTACATGTTTTGTCGGGTCACTGATAGCCGCCCACACAGCCTGAGTATCATCTTTTTCAACAATCGCGCCTGTCGGACATACAGCAGCACATTGGCCACAATAGGTGCAGGCCACTTGATCGAGGCCTAAGTCAAAGGCCGGAACAACGGTGGTATCAAATCCCCTGTTAGCAAAGCTATAGACATGTACGCCTTGACGTTCGCTACATGCGCGGATGCAGCGGCCACACAAAATGCACTTGCTTTGGTCACGAACCAAGGACGGGTTATTATTATCAAGCGGATAGTTTTTCTTTTCGCCGTCAAAACGAATTTCCCTAACACCAACATCGGACGCAATATTTTGCAATTCGCAATTTAAGTTACGCTGACAGGACAAGCAGTCAGTCGGGTGATTGGCCAGTAACAGTTCTACTACTGTCTTACGAGCTTCGCGAACAGCAGCAGTATTAGTGCGAACAACCATTCCCTCATTTACCGGATAAACGCAAGATGCAACTAAGCTACGAGCGCCCTCAACTTCTACCATACACACCCTGCAGGCTCCTTCTAGACGCAGTTCAGGATGATAGCATAGAGTAGGAACTTTTATTCCAAGCGAAAGTGCTGCTTCCAAAACAGTCGATGTTTTTGGCACAGCTACTTTTTGGCCATCGATTGTTATATTAACCATTTCCATCGTCGTGTCACCCTCTCTTCTCCCAATTATCGTGGGATATATTACAACTAAACCTAACTGGCTAGTTTAGCTTTTAGTAATTGATTTGAACGGACATTTACCAAAGCAAGCACCGCATTTGATACATTTAGCAAGATCAATTTCATGCTGCTCTTTTTTCTCGCCACTGATTGCATCAGCAGGGCATGCCTTTTTGCATAAACCGCAACCCTTACATGTGTCGGTAATGGTGTACGTCAGCAATTTGGTGCAAGCACCGGCCGGACAACGTTTATCCTTGATATGTGCTTCATATTCATCCCGGAAATAATGCAAGGTAGACAATACTGGATTAGGAGCAGTTTGACCCAAACCACAAAGAGCAGTAGTCTTAATGTTTTTGGCCATGGATTCTAAGAGTTCAATATCGCCTTCACGGCCTTCGCCTTCGGTAATCCGAGTGAGGATTTCCAACATACGCTTGGTACCTTCACGACATGGAGTACATTTGCCGCAGGACTCAGCTTGCGTAAAGTTCAAGAAAAATTTAGCGACGTCAACCATACATGTAGTCTCATCCATTACAACAAGACCACCTGAACCCATCATGGCACCTGCTTTAATAAGCGAGTCATAATCAATCGATAAATCAAGCATGTGTTCAGGCAGACAACCGCCAGACGGGCCACCAATTTGAACAGCTTTGAATTTCTTGCCGCCCTGAATGCCGCCACCAATATCATAGATGATTTCGCGCATAGTAATACCCATTGGAACTTCAGCCAGACCGGTATTATTGATACGGCCGGTAAGTGCAAATACTTTTGTACCTTTACTGCGCTCAGTGCCGATGGAAGCATACCAGTCAGCACCTTTGTTGATAATTTGCGGTACATTGGCAAAAGTCTCAACGTTGTTTATATTGGTAGGTTTGCCCCACAAACCGGAAATAGCAGGGAATGGGGGACGTGGACGCGGCATACCGCGTTTACCTTCAATAGAAGCTAGCAGTGCTGTTTCTTCACCGCATACAAAGGCGCCAGCGCCTTCTTTGATTTTTAATTTAAAGTTAAAGCCTGAACCGAGGATATTCTCACCCAACAGACCTGCTTCCTCAGCTTGCTTAATTGCAATCCTCAGCCGTTTAATAGCCAGTGGATATTCAGCACGGACATAGACATAGCCTTCATCGGCACCAATTGCGTAACCGCAGATAGCCATACCTTCAATTATACGATGAGGATCGCCTTCAAGTACGCTACGATCCATGAATGCACCGGGATCACCCTCGTCAGCATTACAAACAACATACTTCTTGGTGCCAGGTGCACCAGCGGTAAAGCCCCATTTCATGCCTGTTGGGAAACCGCCGCCTCCCCGGCCACGCAGACCAGCCTTTTTGACTTCGTCGATTACATCTAGCGGCTTCATCTCTGTCAACGCTTTACCTAAGGCTTCATAACCGCCTTCAGTAATATATTCGTTAATTTCTTCCGGATTGATATGGCCGCAGTTTGCTAATACATAACGCATCTGCTTTTTATAGAAAGCAATTTCATTATAACTTGGAATTGTTTCATGGGTAATTGGTTCTTTATATAATAACCGCTCAACAATACGGCCTTTATAAAGATGAGTCTCTACTAATTCAGCCACATCGGCTTCCTGTACACGGACATAAAATGTTCCTTCAGGGTAGATAATAACCAGTGGTCCCATTTCACAGAAGCCATGACAGCCGGTTTCAATAACTTTTACTTCTTTATCTAAACCCTTTTTGGCCAGTTCGTCCTGGAATGCAGCTTCCACTTTTTTCGAGCCTGAAGACACACAACCAGTGCCGGCACAAATGAGCACATGCGCTCTGATATGTTCCATACTATCCCCTCCTGTAACTCTATAAAAATTAT
>JAEZVB010000151.1 GCA_023443285.1 Bacillota bacterium | reverse complement strand
ATAATAAGATTGACTCTATGAAGGAGGACGAAAAACAATATGTCTATGGAGCTTTTTAAAGGCGCCTATGAAGGTGCCGTCACAGCTACCAGCTATGCGGAAATTCTTCTGGCAAAGGCCATTAAGGTACATGGTGCTGACTGCCCGGTAAAATATCCTGATACTGCCTACAGACTTCCGGTAATCACTGCTCTGAGCGGTGAAGAAGTTAATACCCTTGGTGATCTTGCCCCAATTCTTAACAGAATTCGTACTACCAATATCCGCGAAGAGTTAACTTTGGAAAATGCTAAGCTGAATGGTGAAGCAACCCTGTATGCTGCAGAAGTTATTGAAGCTTTGCGTTATCTTAATGGTGCAAAACCAGATGTATACCCATATTGCGGTTTCATCTCTGACCCGATTCTGCGTAAATTCGGCGTACCTTTGGTTGACCAAACCATTCCAGGTGTTGCCGTTATCGTTGGTAAAGGTAAAGACAGCAAATCTACTGCTAAACTGGTAAAAGACCTCCAGTCCAAAGGCATTATGATCTTCCTGGCTAACGAAGTAATCGAGCAGTGTATTGAAGAGAACGTAAAAATTGGTTCTGAATTCATTACCTTCCCGGTTGGTAACTTCACCCAGGTTATCCATGCTGTTAACTTCGCTTTCCGTGCCGGTCTTGCTTTCGGTGGTATTCCTGCCGGTCAGCGTGAGCGGGCTATCGAATATCAGGCAAAACGCGTATTTGCCTTTGTTATTCAGCTTGGACCTAATGATATCGTTAAATTTGCTGCTGAGTTTGGCGCTATGTTTATGGGCTTCCCGACAGTTACCGATCAACCGGTAGCCGAGGAAATTCCTGACTGGTATCAATCCGAGCCAGACTATGAAAAAATCGCTAAGCTTGGTCTGGAAATGCGCGGCATTAAAATTAAAATTGTTGATATCCCTGTACCGATTACTATCGGACCTGCTTTCGAAGGTGAAACCATCCGTAAGAAAGATGCCTGGGTTGAGTTCGGCGGCGGCCGTTCCACCAGCTTCGAACTTGTTCGTATGTGCGGTGCTGATGAAGTGGAAGATGGTAAGATCGAAGTTATCGGACCAGAAATTGATGAAATGCCGGAAGGCAGTGTCTTCCCACTTGGCTTTATGGTTGATATCTATGGCCGTAAAATGCAGGAAGACTTCGAAGGTGTACTTGAGCGCCGCGTTCACTACAACCTGAACTATGGCGAAGGTTTGTGGCACGTAGCACAACGTAACATGATGTGGGTTCGTATTGGTAAGAACGCCCATGCTGCCGGCTTCAAAATGAGAGATTTCGGTGAAATCCTGATTGCTAAATTCAAATCCGATTTCCCCGCTATCGTTGACCGCGTACAAGTTACCGTTATTACCGATAAAGATGTAATCGAAGAAAAAATCAAAATTGCTATTGAGAAATATGCTGCCCGTGATGCTCGTCTCAAAGGCCTTACTGATGATGTTGAAACCTACTACTCCTGCACACTCTGTCAGTCCTTTGCTCCAAACCATGTGTGCGTAGTATCGCCAGAGCGTTTAGGCTTGTGCGGCGCAGTTTCATGGCTTGATGCTAAAGCTTCCAACGAGATCAATCCGCTTGGACCTAACCAACCAATTGAAAAAGGCGAATGCCTTGATGCAGTAAAAGGTCAGTGGAAAAACCTGAATGACTTCATTTATGCTAATTCCAACAGTACTGTAGAAGCCGTAAACTTCTATACTGTTATGGATTCCCCGATGACTTCCTGCGGCTGCTTCGAAGCCATTATGGCAATTTTACCGTTAACTAACGGCGTCATGATCACCACTCGTGAACATGGTGGAGATACTCCTTGCGGCATGACCTTCTCCGCTCTGGCAGGCACTTGCGGCGGCGGTTTGCAGACTCCTGGTTTCATGGGTCTTGGTCGTCGGTACATTCCTAGTGAGAAGTTCATCAAAGCTGACGGTGGTCTTGCCCGTCTTGTATGGATGCCGAAAGAACTGAAAGAGTTCTTGGGTCAAGATTTAATTGACGCTGCAGTACGTGATGGCCTTGGCGCCGATTTCGTTGATAAGATTGCCGACGAAACCGTTGGTACTACAGAAGAAGAAATTTTACCGTTCCTCGAAGAAAAACAACATCCGGCTCTGAAAATGGATCCAATGATGTAATTTATTCTTCACATCTATTTTAAGGTAGAATTCGGGACACATTATGAGAGATATATTAAAATGTTCAGATGTGTCCCGATTCTCATATTTCATTTAGAAGTTCTTATATTCGAAAGGAGAAGAGAAAATGGCATTAACAGGTTTGGATATCTTCAAACAACTGCCCAAAACAAACTGTAAAGACTGTGGATCACCTACTTGCTTGGCTTTTGCAATGGCAATGGCTAACGGTAAAGCATCCCTCGACATGTGTCCACATGCAAGCGAGGCTGCTAAAGAAACTTTAGGCGCAGCTACTGCACCACCTGTAAAAACTGTAAAAGTCGGTGTTGGTGAGCAAGAAGTTGTAATGGGTGACGAAACCGTCCTCTTCCGTCATGATAAAACCTTTTATCATCCGACTGCTTTAGCTATTCAAATTTCCGATACTTTGTCTGGTGCAGAACTGGACGCAAAAATTGCAAAAATTAACGCCTTAGTACTGGATCGTGTTGGTCAAACAGTAGCCGTTCAAATGGTTGCTATTACTAACTGTTCCAAAGATGCTGCCAAATTTAAGGCTGCTGTTGAAGCTGTAGCTGCAAAAGCTAACTTTGCTTTGTTATTAGCTGGCGATGTAGCTGCTTTAGAAGCTGCTGTTCCTGCAGTTGCTGCTAAGAAACCGCTTATTCATGCTGCTACTGCTGACAACTGGGAGAAGGTTGTAGCTCTGGCTAAAGCCAATAACTGCCCAGTAGTTGTAAAAGGTAATGGTCTTGATGATACTGCTGCTTTAGTAGAAAAAGTAGCTAAAGAATATAAAGAAATTGTTATTGACTTTGGTAACACTGCTCAAGCCAAAACACTTGCTGAGATGGTTAATGCTCGCCGTCTGGCTATTAAAAAGAAATTCCGTCCGTTTGGCTATCCGATGCTTGCCTGCACGTTAGCAACTGATGCCAAAGAAGAAATAATGGAAGCTGCTACTTATGTTGCTAAATATGCCAGCATCATTTGCATGAAAGCTGACGAAAAACATCAGTTATTGCCTCTCATGGCATGGCGCATGAACATCTACACCGACCCACAAAAACCAATGGCTGTTGAAGCTAAAGTTTATGAAATCGGTGATGTTGGTCCTGACTGCCCGGTATATGTTTGCACTAACTTTGCTCTTACTTACTTCGCTGTTGAAGGTGAAGTTGTTGGAAGTAAAATTCCTGGCTACATTGTAGCTGTTGATACCGATGGTGCTTCGGTTCTGACTGCTTGGGCTGCAGGCAAATTCGTTGCTGAGCCTATTAATGAAACCATTAAAGCATGCGGTATTATGGACAAAGTTAACCATAAGAGCATCGTAATTCCTGGTTATGTTGCTATTATCAGCGGTAAACTGACAGAAATCTCTGGTTTAGACGTAATTGTTGGACCACAAGAAGCTGTTGGTATTCCTGCGTTTGCTAAAGCTCGTTACCCCCAACTCATGAAATAAAACTACTACCATTTGTTATCTGAAGAGATAACACTAGCCTTGGTTTAACTATCAGGAGGGTAATTAAGGATGAACAAACGGTTTGTAACATTTCTTCCCGCAGGAGTTAAAGTAGAGGTAGAGCCAGGTACTGACCTGCTTACTGCCGCAAGCAAAGCTAATATTGAGATAAAAGCCCCTTGTGGTGGTGATGGCACATGCGGTAAGTGTGCGGTTCAGATAAAGAGCGGCAGCGTCAAAGCCAGAAGAGAAAGCCACTTAGCAGCAAGAGTTGCTGAAAAGGGATTCAATCTCGCTTGCCAAAGTTTAGTTCAAGACGAAGATTTAGTGGTAGAAATACCTAGAACTTCGGCAATGAGCAAACATCAGGTATTAGTTGAGCGGAGTTCTGTAGGTGCCGGGATTTCCGATGCCTTAAGTAATTACTTGTTACATGTGTGGCAGCTTAAAGAACTGCTTCTGGAAAAGCAAGAAAGCCCTCTTAATGGTTATCCACTCAATCCGCTTTGTCGGCGCATTCGTTTAACTCTGCCTGAAGCTAATCTGCAGGATAACCGTGATGACCTTAATCGGTTGACCATGGCTTTAAAGAAAGAAATTAATTGTAAGGATATTAATGTACCACTTGCGATTGTTCAAAAATTGGGACATATCCTTAGAGTTGATAAGTTTAAAGTAACGGTACTGTTATCTGAAGTCGATGGCAAGGTAGAAGTAATAGCTGTTGATCCAGGTCACAAACATCAGCCTATATATGGTATAGCGGTTGATATCGGTACTACTACCGTTGTTGCCTACTTGCTTGATCTTGAAAAAGGCTGGGTTGTTGACACGGCAGGAACGCATAATCGCCAGGCGCGCTTTGGCGATGATGTCATAAGCCGTATTGTATATGCTGTCGAAGAACCTGATGGACTCAAAACTGTTCATCAAAGTATTGTCGACACTATCAATACGCTGATTATGGACTTGCTGGTGAAACAGAGACAGATCAAAGAAACAGACATTCGTGTAATGATGACAGCTGGGAATACCACCATGGCACACTTGTTCTTAGGGATTGATCCTAAGTACATTCGCCTGGAACCGTATATTCCTACAGCCAATTTTTATCCGGTTGTCAAGGCGCAGGAATTGGGTCTGAGAGTACATCCTGACGCTTTAGTTTTTAGCTATCCTTCTGTAGCTAGTTATGTTGGTGGCGATATTGTTTCCGGTACTTTGTTTACCCAAATGGGTAATGAGGATGCGCCGATATCTCTCCTGATTGATATCGGTACAAACGGCGAAATGGTATTGGGTGCCGGCGATTGGCTGGTAACTTGTTCGTGTTCGGCAGGGCCTGCATTTGAAGGGTCTGGGATATTGTTTGGTATGAGGGCTATGCATGGTGCGATTGAGCGTTTGGAAATAGATCCTCAGACCTACGAAGTATCGTTTACTACTGTTAATAATGGTAAGGCTATTGGCATCTGTGGCTCTGGTCTTATCGACTGTTTGGCCAAGCTGAGAAGTTCGGGTATCATTGATCGTGCAGGCAAGTTTCAAACAAACCTGCCTACTGAACGGATGCGTATTGGGGAGGTAGGACCTGAGTTTGTACTTGTTTGGCGGGAAGATACTGACATTAATCGTGATGTTGTTATCTGCGAAGCCGATGTCAAAAATCTGCTAAGAGCTAAAGGCGCGGTATTTGCCGGAATACGTACACTCTTAAATGTGGTCGGTTTTGAGCTTGATAGTATCGAAAACATTTATGTAGCTGGTGGCTTTGGCAATTATCTTAATATTCCTGATGCAATAGCTATTGGATTATTGCCAGATATACCTATTGAAAAATATAAATATGTCGGCAATACTTCGGCTAAAGGAGCCTGTATGGCTTTATTGTCTCAGGAAGCTTGGCACGAAGCGAATAACCTTGCAGGTAAGATGACATATATTGAGTTATCGGTCGGAAATCTGTTTATGGACGAGTTCGTATCATCCTTGTTTATCCCTCATACTGATTTAACTTTATTCCCCAATGTCAGTCTATAGTAGATTGAAATTGATTTTGGGGGGCATTGAAAGGAGTTTCAAGACATGGCAAAACAAATAGCAGTGGCTGGAAAAGGCGGTACTGGAAAGACAACCTTTACTGCACTACTCATCCGATATCTGGTTAAAAACAATAAAGGCTCCATTCTGGCGGTTGATGCGGATGCAAATGCCAATCTGAATGAAGCACTGGGTATGGATGTAGAGCAGACAATATCTGAGTTGATAACCAGCACCAAAAATCCAAAGAATATTCCTGCCGGAATGACACAGGAAACATACATTGAGTATAAACTCCAATCATCATTGGTTGAATCAGATTATGTGGATATGCTGGTGATGGGCGGACCAGAGGGTCCGGGTTGCTATTGTTTTCCTAATAACCTCTTAAAGGGTTATATGGATAAACTTGGTAAAAACTATGGCTATGTACTTATGGATAATGAGGCCGGCTTAGAGCACATCAGCCGTAGGGTAACACAGGATATTGATTATATGTTTGTAATCAGCGATGCTTCGGCTCGTAGTATCCGTTCGGCAGGCCGTGTACGTCATCTTGTAGATACACTCAAAGCAGATGTGAAAAATATCTATTTGATTGTTACTAAGACGCAAAATGATGAAGATATTTCCTCCCTACAAGGGGAAATTGATAAAACCGGTCTGAAGCTAATTGGTGTAATACCATATGATCCTCAAGTAGCCAAATTTGACTTATTGAGTCAGCCACTGTTTGATTTACCTGATAGTTCGGTGGCTGTGCAGGCGGTTAACGCCATTTGTAAAGAAGCACAAATCTAAATGTTTGGAAGGAGCGTAACTATGGCAACTAATATGTTGAAAGAAAGATATTCCGGTAAAATTAATACCGTTACCATTGGTGCAACCAAAGAACAAGGCGGCACTCGTACTAGCACTGTAACTGTTGGCGGCGACGCAACTATGCCGTTTCTCCATTTTGAAGGTGATATGCCTTTAAAACCGGTAGTAGCAATGGAAATTCAGGATATCAATCCTGGCTGGCATCCGCTACTGAATGAAGTATATGCTGATGTTTATGGCGATCCTGTTGCTTGGGCTAAAAAATGTGTAGAATTTGGCGCTGACTTGATTTATGTAAAACTTGCCGGTGCTCATCCTGATAATGGCAACAAAAGTCCGGAAGACTGCGCCAAAGTAGTTAAAGATGTGCTTGCCGCTGTAGGAGTACCTCTTATCGTTGTTGGCTGCGGCGATGACGAAAAAGACAGCGCTCTTCTGCCTGTTATTGCAGAAGCCGCTGCTGGCGAAAACCTGCTTATTGGCCTTGCTAAACAAGACAGCTATAAATCCATTGCAGCTGCCGCTATGGTTCATAAGCATAAAGTGCTGGCTCAAAGCCCACTTGATATCAACATTTGTAAACAGCTTAACATTCTTATTTCCGAGCTGGGCTTAGCTCCCGAAAATATCATCATTGACCCGTCTACTGCTGCTCTTGGTTATGGTATTGAATATACCTACTCCATCCTTGAGCGTGGCCGTCTGGGCGCTCTCCAAGGCGACAAAATGCTGTCAATGCCTGTAATTTGCCAAATCGGTTATGAAGCATGGCGTGCCAAAGAAGCTAATGCTACTGAAGAAGATTTCCCTAACTGGGGCAACCAAGCAGAACGCGCTATCCTTTGGGAAGCTATGACTGCTGCTGGTCTCTTACAAGGCGGCGCTCATATCATGGTTCTCCGTCACCCAGAAGCTGTTCGTCTGGTTAAGAAAAATGCTGAACAACTCATGGTTGTTCCTGAAATCTAATCATTTATCTATCTGCGTGGATTCCAGTAAAGCATCCTAACTGTGAAATAAAAAGTTCCCATAAAAAATAATATTTTTGAGGAGGATTTTATTAATGCTTATTATTGGCGAGAGAATTAATGGTATGTTCAAAGATATCGGCAAGGCAATCCGGGAGCATGATCCGAAGCCTTTACAAGAATGGGCTGTAAAACAAAAAGAAGGTGGCGCACACTACCTTGACATCAACACTGGACCTAACTCCGAAGATCAAACTATTGACCTTCCTTGGATGGTTAATGTTGTAAAAGAAGTTAGTGATTTGCCTTTCGCTATTGATACCACTAACTATGATGCTATGGAAGCCGCTCTTATCGCTTATGGCAAACCAGGCGCATTAATTAACTCCATTGGTTGCGAGCAAGAAAAAATTGACCGCGTTTTCCCGATGGCTGCTAAATATCAAGCTGACGTTGTATGCCTTTGCATCAACAAAGTTGGTATTCCTAAGAGTGCTGAAGACCGTGTTGCTATGGCTATGGAGTTTGTTGCCAATGCTGAAGCATATGGTTTGCAACCTGACAATCTGTTCATTGACCCGATCATTCTGCCAGTTAACGTGGCTCAGGAGCATGGCGTAGAAGCATTAGAAACTATTCGCCAAATTAAAATGATTTCTAATCCTCCTCCCAAAACTACTGTAGGTCTTTCCAATATTTCGCAAAAAAGCCCACATCGTCCGATTATTAACCGCACTTTTGCTATCATGGCAATGACTGCTGGTTTGGATTCGGCAATTTGTGATGCTAATGACGAAGCGTTGGTAGATGCTGTTGCTACTGCCCGCTTAATCCTTAACCAAGATATTTACTGCGACTCCTACGCTAAGGTGTTTAGACAGCGGTAATATTCGCTGGGTTTACGCCAGGAAAGGAGGTCAATGATGTCAACGGTCAATCAACCTACTAAAGGGAAAGCTTCTTTCTGTCAGGAAATTGAGGAAAAATCCCACCAGCCGATCAGTTCATGTTATCATTGCATGAAATGTGCTGGCGGATGCCCAATAAATTTTGCCATGGAACATAACAATTACGAGATACTGCGTATGATCCAATTAGGAGAAAAGGATAAAGTCTTTAAGTCTAATACTCCTTGGTTATGCGTTGGCTGTAAGACTTGTGCTGTAAGGTGTCCGAACGGTATTGACACTTCTAAGGTTATGGATACCATCAAAATGGAAACCATAGCTGAAGATAAAATTCCAGCCAGTCATTACAACATCAAGCTATTCTACGAATTGTTCCTTGATTCCATGAAAGGGTTTCCAATTATCGGCGGTGAAGGCCGAGGTTACGAAGTTGGTCTCATGGGACTATATAAGTTCTGTACAGGCGATTTTCTTGCAGACATGGATCTCGGCAAAGAAATGACAAAACGGGGAAAGATGCCGTTCTTGCCTCATAATGCCCTCAAGCGGCGGAAGGGCGAAATTAAGAAAATATTCAAGAGAGCAAAGGAGAAAAAGGCGCCATGAAATTAGGCTATTATCCAGGATGTTCGCTTCACTCCACTGCGGCTGAATATAATATGGCCACTGAGGCTGTATTCGATGCCTTAGATTTGGAATTGGCTGAACTTCCTGAGTGGAATTGTTGTGGAGCCACTGCCGGTCACTCGACTGACCGTTTTCTTGCGCTTGCTTTGCCGCTCAGGAACCTTGTCATTGCTGAAGCCGAACAGCAAAAAGAACTTGTTTTGCCATGTGCTGCATGTTATAACCTTGTGAAGGCTGCCGACCATTATGTTCGTGAAGGTACTAAGGAAGCAAAAGATGCTAACGAAGAACTCAAAAACATAATGGGAGCACCTTATAACGCTACTGTTAATGTTACCCACCCGTTGGAAGTTATCATGCGAAAAGAGGTTCTCGCTAAAGTCCAGCCAAATGTTAAAAATCCTTTAAAGGGTTTGAAAGTTGTTCCTTATTATGGTTGTCTCCTCACAAGGCCGACCTATGTAGCCTTCGATGATGTTGAACAGCCGCAAGCAATGGATCAGCTCATGAAAATGACTGGAGCCGATGTGAAAAAGTGGTCATATAAAACTGACTGCTGTGGTGGCAGCTTGACTGTACCTCGTACAGATGTAGTTTATGAGATAACTAAAAATTTGGTAACGGCGGCTCAACGTGCAGGCGCTGACGCAATTGTCACTGCGTGCCCCTTATGCCAGATGACTTTGGAAACCAGACAGAAAGAGATCGAAAAACCTATACCTATATTTTTCTTCACTGAATTGTTAGGGATTAGTTTTGGACATCCCGAAGCAAAAAAATGGATGAAGAAACATATTACTGATCCCATACCGCTCTTGACATCATTGCACCTGTTGTAACCATTTTAGAGAAACCGGCAGAACTACTAGATAGCTATGTCCGGTTTCTCTATGGTTATATCGTTGTGCGGTGATGGCAAAATATGATATTTTAGCGAAAGGCAGTGAGAGCCATGCAAAAGGATGTGCTCGTTATTGGCGGTGGCATTGCCGGTCTGCAGGCGGCTCTGGAATTAGCTGGGGCAGGATACCCCGTTCATTTGGTTACAGATGAAGCAAATCTTGGTGGAAAATTAGTTGATTCTTCAGAAAAAAGCAGTCAATCTGCTTGCGTTTGGGGAGATCAGGTAAACATTTCCGCTTTGTATTTAGGCGGCAATCTTCATGCATCCAGTACGGTGCTGGGTTCACTTATTACCCGCGCCTCTAATAATCCTCTTGTAAAGATCTACACTAATAGTAAGCTGGTCGATTTGCAAGGGGATGTAGGTCACTTCCAGGCTACCATCAGCGATGCCCAAGCCGGCAAGCTCACCCAAAAACTTGTCGTCGGAGCGGTTATTCTGGCAGCCGGTTTCAGCATGTATGACGTCTCCCAAAAAGGCGAATTAGGATACGGGTACTACAAAAATGTTGTTACCAGCCTAGAGTTTGAGCATATTTTATCTGAAAGCCGTTATCGCTCAGATTGTATTAGACGCCCGTCAGACGGAAAATGTGCGGAGAAAATTGCATTTATTCAGTGTGTAGGTTCACGGGATGTAGTATCCAAGGGTGAATATTGTTCTGCTATTTGCTGCATGTTCACCGCTAAAGAAGCTATTCTGGCTAAAGAATTTGCTCCGAAAACTGACGTTACCGTCTACTATCTTGATTTAAGGGCTTGCGGCAAGAACTTTGATACCTTTTTATCACGGGCTCAGGAGTTAGGTACTAAATATGTTCGTACCATGATTTCTGAAGTTAAAGAAGACCCAGTAACTGAAAAACTATCAATTAATTACGCTGCAGCTACTAAGCCAGTGAAAGAAGAGTATGATCTGGTAGTGTTGGCCGCAGGTATTCGTCCGTCTACCCGTTTAAAGGAAACTGCGGGAATATTGCAACTTCCATTAAACGAATTTGGTTTCGTACAGGCAGATGCGCTTGATCCTGTAGTAACCAAGCGATCAGGTATTTTTTCGGTTGGTGGCAGCCAAGGACCGCTTGACGTTCCTGAAACGATGGCACTCGCAAGTGCAGCCGCTGCTGCTACAACTAAAGTTTTGGGTAAACCGGAAGGACAGCAGGGTCGTAAGCCAGTACCAGAACGTGATATCAGCAAAGAGCCTCTTCGGGTAGGTGTCTTCCTTTGTAAAGGCGGCTTAGCTGCTATGGGTGCTGATAGCGATGCTGTGATTGCTGCTGCTAAAAAGCAGGGCGATGTGACTGTTGTCGAATGTGATCAGGCAGTATGTCAACCTGAGGCTATTGCCAAGATGAAGAATCTGATCACTACCCAGGGACTGAATCGGATAGTTGTTTCGCCCTGTGTATTGAAGCATAACTTAAATACGTTCCAAGAAGCAGTACAAGCTGCCGGTTTAAATCGTATGCTTGTCGAAATGGCTCCTGTGCCGGTTAAAGATTGGGCTAATCATGCCGATAAGGCTACCAGTGCTGCGGCTCAAATTACTACTCGGGCAATAAGCGATGTCAAGGCGTACAAACCGCTTAAATGGCATGCTGAGCCGGTAGTATCGCATGCGCTTATCTTAGGCGGCGGCGTTAGTGGTATGTCTGCGGCGGTAGCATTAGCAGATCGAGGCTTTAGTTGTACCATTGTTGAAAAAGCTTCTGCGCTTGGCGGCTATGTCCGCGGCATTACTGGCAGCTTAGAGACTGAAGATCTCAAGAAAACCATTACTGATCTGGAAAAACAAGTTCAGCAAAATAGTAAAATTGAGGTTCTGCTCAATTCAGAGGCGATTGCATTTAGTGGTCGTCAAGGTCACTTCACTACCACAGTGGCTACCGGCCAAGGAACGAAAAAAGTTGAGCATGGGGTAGTCATTATGGCTACAGGTACAAACACCTATGTTCCGACCGATTATTTATATGGCCAGGATCAACGGGTAATTACCGGGGTTGAGGCTATGCGCCGTTTGGCAGAAGGAAGCTTGCCTGCTAAAGGCGATGCTACGTATGTCTTTGTCCAATGCGTTGGTTCCCGTAATGAGGAACATAAATATTGTAGCCGTACTTGCTGCGGCGAAACAGTATATGCAGCAACTAAGATTAAAGAGCAAAATCCTGATGCTAAAGTATATGTCTTGTCCCGCGATATCCGGACACCTGGTTACCTTGAACTGAAATATCGGGAAGCGCGTAAAGCGGGTGTAGTATTTGTCCATTACGAAGAAGCCGATAAGCCGGTATTGCAAAAAGATAATGCTGGTAATCTTGCGATGAAAGTCAATGATCCACAATCAGGTCTTGAATTAAACTTAAAACCTGATCAGGTGATTTTGGCTGTTGCGCAGACGGCATCTGCCGAAGCCGCTCAGCTTGCCGATCTTTTCAAAATCCAAGTAAATGATGATGGTTTCCTTTCGGAAACTCACTCTAACTTTGGTACTATAGCATTCCCGGGTGGCGGCATCTTTATAACTGGTGCGGCTCATGGGCCAAAATCAGTAGTAGAATGTTTGACACAAGCCAAAGGGGTAGCTGGTCGTGCGGCTCGTATTTTAGCACAGCCTGCGCTCATGATGGGTGGCATGGTGGCTGAGGTAGAATGGGAAAAATGTGCAGCTTGCTTAACTTGTGTACGGACATGTCCTTACACAATTCCGCAAATAACCCGTGATAAAAAGGAAATGGGCGCTGCCTACATTCCACCAGCTGATTGTCGCGGTTGCGGCATGTGTGCATCAGAATGCCCGAATAAGGCTATCTTTGTACATCATTATCAAGATGATGAGGTACTTGCCCGGGTTAAAACCGCGTTGACGGAGGTGGGTTGCTAGCTATGAGTGATGTTAAAGTTGTAGGATTTGTTTGTCGTATGTGCGCATTAATTAGCTCTGACCTTGGCCCACCAGCTGATGTTAACATCGCCATCGAGACCGTCGAATTACCTTGCGCTGGTAAAGTTGACGGCAGACTGCTGTTAGAGGCGTTTGAAAAAGGCGCTGACGCTGTATTTGTCGCTGGCTGTCCTGAGCATGAGTGCATGAACGTGAAAGGCAGTTCTCGTGCCCGGAAACGTTTGGAGCACATCAAAGAAATATTGGATCAAGTAGGAGTTGGCGGAGAACGGTTGGTAATGTACAATGTATCCGGAACCCACGGTCCGCGTTTCGCCCAGATTGCCCGGGATATGGCCGGACTGCTTGAGAAGTTAGGTCCGAGTCCGCTTAAGGCCCGGAAGGCCTAGAAAGGAGACGAGTCAAGCGATATGATAGTTGCAGAAATCAAGCCGATTGAAGAAATTGCTGATTCTATAAAAGCCATAAAAGGCGCGAAAAAAGTGCTTGTTGCCGGTTGTGGCGGCTGTGTTACTGTATGTTTATCCGGCGGCCAAAAAGAAACTGATATTATGGCCAGTGCCCTTCGTATGAAGCTGGAAGTTGACGGTCAGCCTGTGCAAATTGAAACGGCTACCTATGAGCGTCAATGTGACCCCGAATATGTGGTTAGGTTTAAAGAGCATCTCAAGGATGTCGATGTTGTTGTGTCAATGGCCTGTGGCGTTGGTGTACAGTTCATGGCCGAAAACTATCCTGAGATCATCTTTGTTCCTGGTCAAAATACTAAATTTGCTGGTGCTGCGATCGAACATGGTATCTGGGAAGAACGCTGTATGCTATGTGGTGAGTGCGTACTTGGCAAGACTGGTGGCGTATGTCCTATAATCCGCTGTTCTAAGAGTCTCTTAAACGGACCTTGCGGCGGTTCACAAGGCGGAGTTTGCGAAATTAGCAAAGATACTCCTTGTGGATGGCAACTTATTTATGACCGCCTAAAAGGCCAGGGTCGTCTGGATATGATGACAGAAGTATTACCGGCTAAAGATTGGTCGAAAAACAGAGACGGCGGTCCTCGCAAAATTGTGAGGGAGGATGTACGGTTATGAGCGAAGTAGCTATTGATAAACAAGCTGTTTTAAAAACAGACAGTAATCTGGAAAAACTGTACTCTCTGGGTCATTTTGTGGTAACAGGCGAGCTTGGACCACCCCAACATTCTAATGGTCACGAGTTAGAGCATCATGCCAGTGAGCTTAAAGACATTGTCGATGGCTTCAACCTTACAGACAACCAAACCGCTATTGTACGGTTGTCCAGTATTGCTGCTGGCGTGCATGTACTTAAAGGGGGCGGTACCCCGATTATTCAGATGACTTGCCGCGATCGTAACCGAATTGCTATGCAAAGTGATTTGCTTGGAGCGTATAGCCTGGGTATTCGCGATGTATTATGCTTAAGCGGTGACCACCAATCGTTTGGTAACCACCCAACAAGTAAAAATGTGTATGATGTTGATTCTGTGCAATTAATTGCCATGGTCAAGAAAATGCGCGACGACAAAAAACTTCTGTCCGATGCTGCGATCAAGACAGATGAGCCCAAGTTTTTTATCGGTGCCGTAGAAAATCCTTTTGGCGATCCGTTTGAATTCCGTGCCATTCGTCTTGAAAAGAAAGTAAACGCAGGTGCCGACTTCATTCAAACCCAGGCAATATTTGATGTTGAAAAGTTTGCCCGTTTCATGGAAATGGTAGTAGCTCGTGGTATTCATGAGAGAACCAAGATTACTGCCGGTATTCTGCCTGTACGTTCGGTAAAAGCATTGCAGTACATGAAGAAAGACGTTGCTGGCATGGAAATACCTGATAGCTTGATTGAACGCATGCAAAAAGCTGAGGATACTAAAAAAGAAGGTATCCAAGTGGCAATTGAATTGTGTAATCAGCTTAAGAAAATTCCAGGAGTAGCTGGTATTCATATCATGCCTGTTGGCTGGGAAGCTGCCTTGCCGGAAATTGTTAAGGGTGCTGGTTTCCTACCGCGTCCGAAAGTTTAAAATAAGACATTCCCATCATCTGGCTAAGCACTGATTTATGGAAGGATTAGCTCATAGAACTGTAGGGTCAGTCAGGCGGAACGTCACTGACCCTAAGTTCCATCTATTGTAACAATAATACAATTGAAATTGAGCAAATTTTCACAAAGAGGATATGTTCAATACTATAACATTCATCACTATCCTTTGGGTGCTGGCCTTTCTTGATAATGCAAGATGGCAAAGAAAGGGTGAGATAACAAGAATGTGTTGTTCAAAAGTCACAAAAGACCAGGCATTAGGAATTGTTAAGCAGTATGAGCAAGTCAAGGCGATTATCAACAAGTATAACAAAGAAAAAGAACAGCTGTTATCGATATTATTGGATATTCAATGTGCGTCCGGTGAAAATTATGTAGCCGAAGAATGGGCGGAAGTTGTAGCACGCGAGTTGGAACTGCCCGTAACCAAAGTACATGACGTATTAACTTTCTATGCAATGTTTAGTATAAAACCACAAGGCAAATATGTTATTGAGATTTGCAAGAGCACTCCCTGTCATATTACAAAAGCAGACGCAGTTGTAAAAATGTTTGAAGATGTATTAGGTATAGGCCTTGGCCAGACAACGCCTGATAAACTCTTCACGTTGATGCACACTAACTGCGTTGGCGCATGCGATATTGGCCCGGTAGCCAAAATCGGCGAAGAAGTCTATGGTAACCTAACAGCAGCCAAGGTAGCTGAAATTGTTAATAGTTACCGGGGGGTGTCCTCATGTCAAAAATAAAGACACTTATTTCAAATAACTGTGGCGTAATTCAGCCTGATTCTGTTGAAGAATATGTGAAAGCAGGAGGCTACCAAGGACTCAAAAAAGCTTTCACCATGAAACCCGAAGAAATCATTGAAGAAGTAAAGAAAGCAAAACTGCTCGGACGCGGCGGCGCCGCTTACCCTGCAGGTTCAAAATGGGAACAACTCTTGGAAATCCCTGAATTCCCTAAATATATCGTTATCAATGCCGACGAAGGCGAACCAGGAACCTTTAAAGACAAAATTCTGCTTGGCCAAGATCCCCTGAGAGTAATCGAAGGCATGACCATTGCCGGTTATGTATTTAACTCTCATGACGGCTACATCTATATCCGCGGCGAATACCGCGCCATCCAAAAAGTATTCCAAAGCGCCATTGATAATGCCGTGAAGGCAGGCTATCTTGGCAAAAACATTCAAGGCACTAACTTTGAATTCAACATTCACATCATGACAGGTGCCGGTGCATATGTATGCGGCGAAAACTCTGCACTACTCAATTCTATTGAAGGCAAAGCCGGCCGTCCGCGGATTAAACCGCCTCATCTGGCAGAAGTCGGCTTATTCTTAATGCCAACCCTAGTTAACAACGTAGAGAGTATTGCGACCATCCCCACCATCGTACTAGAAGGCGGCGACAAGTACCTAAGCTATGGCACCAAAGACAGCGGCGGTACCAAGCTCATTTGCCTGTCCGGTAATGTGGCAAAACGTGGCGTATATGAAATTCCTTTTGGTGTAAGCCTGAAAGATTGTATCTATGACCCTGAACTGGGCGGCGGTATACCAAATGGCAAGAAACTTAAATTCTTCCATCTAGGCGGTCAATCTGGACCTATTGGCAGCGCAGCTCAGCTTGATACCGAGTATTGCTACAAAGCGCTCAGAAATGCCGGCTTATCGGTAGGCTCAGGCGCTATCGTAGTAATGGATGAAGACGTCTGTGTAATCGACTACCTCAAAGGCGTAACCGAATTCTTCATTCACGAATCCTGCGGTAAATGCACTCCTTGCCGGGAAGGCAACAAGCAGATCTATGCCATACTGTGCAAACTCTCAGGCGGCGAAGCCACTGAAGAAGACATGGCAGTACTCAAGCAACTTATTAACACCATGACCAATGCATCCTTCTGCGGCTTAGGACAATCGGCAGCAGTAGCATTAAATACTTGCTGGAAACTCTTCAAAGATGAATTTAACGATCACCTGAACAAGAAATGTCCGGCAAAAGTCTGCTTTACTGAACAGGAAAGAGGTGAGTAGTGATGGGTCATCATGCATCAGATCCAAATAAGATAGTCAATATTACCATAGACGGCATTCCTGTATCATGCCCAGAGACCACACTTATCCTGGATGCCGCTAAAATGGTAGGGGTAGAGATTCCCGTATTATGCTACCATCCTGACCTTAAAGTACGCGCTACCTGCCGGGTATGTGTCGTAGAAGTTAAAGGTCAGAAAAAATTAAAAACTGCTTGCGGTAATGAAGTGTGGGACGGTGCTGATTTTATCACCAATAGCCCGGCCGTACGCCAAGCCAGAAAAGATGTGCTTGAGCTCATCCTGGCCGAGCATCCGCAAGATTGCCTAAAATGCGTAAGAAGCACTAACTGCGAACTGCAAAAACTCACACGCGATTTCGGCATCACCAAACCGCTATTTAAAAACGAGCCAAAACAATTACCCATCGAAGATTCTAATGGTGCTATCGTTCGCGACATGTCCAAGTGCGTAAAATGCGGACGTTGTGTAGAAATGTGCCAAGAAGTACAGACTGTTGGTGCTATCAATACCGCCCATCGCTCTGTTGAATATGAAATTACCACAGCCTTTGACCGGACGCTGCAAGAATCCACTTGCGTATACTGCGGACAATGTATATCCGTATGTCCGGTAGGTGCCTTATATGAAAAAGATGAAACCGAAAAAGTATGGCAAGCGCTTGGCAACCAAGAAAAACATGTAGTTGTCCAAGTAGCACCGGCAGTACGGGTGGCCTTGGGTGAAGAATTTGGTATGGAGCCTGGCACCATTACTACTGGAAAAATGGTAGCCGCCCTCCGGCGGTTAGGCTTTGACAAAGTATTTGATACCGACTTCTCTGCTGACGTAACCATAATGGAAGAAGGCAGCGAACTACTAGAGAGAATGGGTAAAGGCGGAGCGTTGCCGCTCATCACCTCTTGCAGCCCAGGCTGGATCAACTTTGTTGAAACCTTCTATCCAGAATTATTGCCAAATGTATCAAGCTGCAAATCACCACAGCAAATGTTTGGCGCCTTAGTTAAAACCTACTATCCACAAAAAGCCGGCATTGATGCGAGCTCAATCGTTTCTGTGTCCATCATGCCTTGCGTTGCCAAAAAACGGGAGAGCGCCCGTCCGGAAATGAATGACAGCGGCTATCGCGATGTAGACGTTGTACTCACTACCCGCGAACTGGCTCGCATGATCAAACAATCCGGATTTGACTTCAATAAGCTAGCTGACGAAGAATTTGATAATCCGATGGGTATGTCCACCGGTGCAGCAGTAATCTTCGGTACTTCCGGCGGCGTTATGGAAGCAGCTCTTCGTACTGTGTACGAAGTAGTTACCGGCAAAGACCTGGCAAACCTTGATTTCAAAGATATCCGCGGCCTAACAGGCGTAAAAGAAGCAGAAGTAGACCTTGATGGAACCAAAGTCAAAGTCGCAATTGCTAACGGCCTCAAAAATGCCCGTGTTATTCTTGATAAAATCAAGGCAGGCGAATGTGACTACAAATTTGTCGAAATTATGTGCTGCCCTGGCGGCTGCATTGGTGGCGGCGGTCAACCTTGGGGTACTACTACAGCAACCAAGGAAGCCCGGATGGCCGGTCTGTATCAGGAAGACTGCAATAAAGCAATTCGTCAGTCTCATAAGAATCCGGCAGTCAAAGCATTGTATGACGAGTTCCTGGGTAAACCGCTTGGCCACAAATCCCATGAACTGCTTCACACCCATTATCATCCCCAGAACAAGTAAGGGGTTGTAACAGCAATGAGGACGGCTTCTAATATAGCCGTCCTCATTCTTTAACTTGAATATTACGCAGTTTGTATAGCAAAGACAGGCTGTGTTAAAATAGTGCCAAGGGGGGCATATCTTTGATAGTAATGATAGATAACTACGATTCTTTTGTATACAATCTTGTCCAATACCTTGGCGAAATGGGAGAGGACATCCGGGTTTTTCGCAATGATAAGCTGACAATTGCTCACATTGAAGATATACGACCAGATCATATTATCCTATCTCCTGGTCCATGCACGCCTAATGAAGCCGGTATTAGTCTGGAACTCATTCAACATTTCAAAGGCAAGATACCTATGCTCGGAGTTTGCCTGGGACATCAGGCTATGGGGCAGGCTTTTGGCGGGGACGTTGTACGGGCGCCCCGGATGATGCATGGCAAAACTTCACTCGTGTATCACGATGGCAAAGGTGTTTTTGCCGGTATTGAGAGTCCGCTCACGGCAGCTAGGTATCACTCGCTAATTGTGAAGCGAGAAACCTTGCCTGACTGTTTTACTATTAGCGCCGAGACCGATCAAGGTGAAATTATGGGGATTCGTCATAAGGATTATGATATTGAAGGCGTACAATTTCATCCTGAATCGATTCTTACGCAAAATGGACATGACATGTTAAAGAACTTTTTGGCATTAAAGCCTAATTGGAATTGCCTGAGGAAAGGGGACAGCCGGTAATGAACCCGATACCGATGATTCGCGAAATAACGCTTGCTTTGCCGCCCGCTGAGGTGTTTGCGCTGTTTGCCCAGCAGCCCTATAGTGTGTTTTTAGACAGCGGCAAGGATATTAATGGTATGGGGCGCTACTCCTTTATTGCCCGCGACCCATTTTTGGTATTTTCCAGTAAAGGCCAGACCATATGTATTAAAGAAAAAGGCGACAGTCGAACGTTTGAGGGCAATCCCTTTGCCGAATTAAAGCGTTTGCTTAAGATATACAAAACTCAAAAAGTAGCAGGATTACCACCTTTAACAGGAGGAATTATCGGTTATTTTGCCTATGATATGGGGTATTTGCTCGAAACTATCCCGGATGCAAGTATTGATGATTTAGATAATCCGGATTGCGTGCTGGGTTTTTATGATACTGTATTAATTATTGATCATCACACCAGTAAAGCCTATGTTGCCGCTAATGGCTTTCCTGAGCACGATGAACAGGTAAGACAGAAGCGAGCTAATAGCCGTATTGATGAGTTAATCGCGCTGGTGAATATGGCTGCTCCATTGCCTGAGCCTAAGCCGCAAGTACCTGAAGGCGATTACCAGTCCAACTTTACACGCGAGGGTCATTGCGCGATGGTACAACAGGGTATTGACTATATTGCCGCCGGCGATATTTTTCAAGTTAACCTAACCCAGCGATTAAATGCTAAGGTAACGGTTCCGCCTTACGAGTTATATAGGTATTTGCGCCATATTAATCCAGCGCCGTTTGCCTCTTATTTGAATTTTGGTGAAGTAATAGTGGCCAGCGCTTCGCCCGAACGTTATATGTTAGTTACTGACAAAATGGTAGAGACTAGGCCAATAAAAGGAACAAAACCTAGGGGGAAAGATCCCGAAACTGATCAGAGGTTTCGGGAAGAGCTGCTTGCCAGCGAGAAAGACCGGGCCGAATTAGTTATGATTATCGATCTGGAACGCAATGATTTGGGACGAGTATGTAAATATGGCAGTGTTCGTGTTCCAGACTTAATCCGATTGGAAGAATATGCGACCGTGTTTCACCTGGTGTCAACCGTGGTAGGTGAACTCGCTGACGGCAAAGATATTGTCGATTTAATTACTGCATCATTCCCCGGTGGCTCTATTACCGGCGCTCCCAAGGTGAGGGCGATGGAGATTATCGACGAACTTGAGAAAGTTCGCCGCAGCATCTATACTGGCTCTATCGGTTATATTGATTTTAACGGCGATGCCGATTTGAATATTGTTATTCGTACTTTTGTTATTAAGGGTGACCGCGCTTACTGTCAGGCTGGTGGCGGTATAGTAGCCGATTCTGTACCAGAACTTGAGTATGAGGAGAGTTTGGATAAGGCACGGGCACTGATGCGAGCCTTGGGTTATCAAGTGTAAAGGGAAGGCTGCTGATACAATGATTATTTACTTCAATGGCCGGCTTATTTCAGCGGACGAACCTGTTATTTCACCATTAGACCATAGCTTCCTATACGGACATGGTTTATTTGAAACCATGCGTGCTTATAATGGCAAAGTATTTAGACTTGAGCAGCATCTAAAGCGTTTGGCAGAGGCTGCCGATTTTTTGCATTGGCCGAAGCTGCCGGCACATACAAAGCTTACTAGCGCGATTGCGAGCGTGTTAGAACGTAATGAATTAAAAAATGCTTCTGTACGTTTGACTGTATCCAGGGGGCTGGGGATGGCGCGCCCTGATCCTGGGAGTTGTGGACAACCGGCAATAACGATATTTGCTTCGCCGCTGCCGCCGCCATTGCCGGCAGCAGGCTGGGATATCGTTACGGTTACGCTGCAGCGTAACCTATCTTCGCCACTGGTAAAGATTAAGTCAGCCAACTATCTTGACAATATTCTTGCTAAGACTGAGGCCAAAGCCCAGGGAGCTCAGGAAGCTCTTATGCTCAATACGGAGGGGTTTGTAGCCGAAGGGTCAATGAGCAATTTGTTTTTGGCTACAAAAGGCCGGTTAATTACGCCGGACGAAAATAGCGGAATTTTACCCGGCATTACCCGGAATTGTATTATAAAACTAGCGCAGGCGGCTGGTATTTTGGTAGAAGTAAGGCGAGTGAAGCCGATAGAACTGACCGAAGCTGACGAAATATTTTTAACAAGTTCTGTTATGGAAGTTATTCCGGTAAAGAGGCTTGACGGATTTCCTATTGGCCAAAACCATACAGGTTCTGGCAGCATTACGCTTAGGCTTGCCGAACTGTACCGGGAGCTTACCAAAAAGGAGTGATACTGTGGATGCACTCAAGGGGACTAATAATTATCCTATTATCAAAATTCGGGGACAAGAGATTATTAGGACAGAAGAACCGGTTGTCGAAGAAATACCGCTCACCATCTATTTGAACGGTAAAGAACTGGTTACGATGTTAGCTGCCGCCGGTGAAGAAAACTATTTGGTGATAGGATTTCTGGCAACGGAAGGCATTATCCAAAAGGTCGAAGATATCAAGTCGCTGGACATTGACACTGGTAAGGGTGTAATCCAGGTTACTACCGTTTCCGGTGAGATAGCGGCCGAAAAAATGTTCCTAAAGCGGTATCTGACTGCTTGCTGTGGCAAAGGACGCAGTGCCTTCTATTTTGTGAATGACATTCTGACGGCAAAGACAGTGGCAACCGATCTAACACTTACGCCGGCTGAGGCTATGCATTATTCCGAATTATTGGAGGCAGCCTCGGAAACCTTTCGGCTTACTGGGGGTGTGCATGGCGGTGCCTTGGCTGCTGGGGGAGAACTAATTTGTTGGAGTCAAGATATTGGACGGCACAACGTATTTGATAAGTTGTATGGCCGTTGTTTGCTGGAGGGAATCAGCACTCAAGATAAAGTGCTGGTCTTTTCTGGACGGGTATCTTCAGAGATATTGCTTAAAGTCAGTAAAATGAATATCTCGGTGATTATTGCCCGGTCAGCTCCCACCTCATTGGCTCTAGATATGGCGGAGGAACTTGGTGTGACAGTGATTGGTTTTGCACGGGGTGAGCGCATAAATATATACAGCCATCCGGAACGAGTGGTAGGAAGCTAAATAGGCTGCAAGCGGGGAAAACGTGGTAGGAGGAGGCACCGGTAAATGGCATTTAAAAAAGTGCGCATCAATGATGCGGTAGGTATGGTGTTAGGTCATGATATGACCAAAATTGTTCCAGGCGAGTACAAGGGGCCGGCATTTAAAAAGGGACATATTATTCTAGAAGAAGATATTCCGCATTTGCTCACTATTGGAAAAGAACATATTTATTTGCTGGAACTAAGTGATGATCAACTCCATGAAAATGAGTCTGCACAGCGGTTGGCACGTGCCGTAAGCGGAGCAAATACCTGCTATGCGGAACCCTCAGAGGGTAAAGTACATATTGTTGCTAAGCAAGATGGACTTTTGAAAGTAAACCGTGATGCTGTTACTAAAATAAACTCTGTTAATTATACAGTTGTATCTACCTTACATGGCAATAGACTGGTAAAGGCTGGAGAAACGCTGGCTGGAGTAAAAGTAGTACCTTTAGTAGTAGATATTGATACAATTGAGACAGTGGAAAAGATAGCAAGCCAATATCAGGAGATTATAGCAGTAAAACCGCTAAAATCCCTAAAGACTGGGATAATTACAACAGGCAATGAGGTTTTTTATGGGCGTATCCAGGATCGGTTTGGGCCGGTACTTCAAGAAAAGATAGAAACCTATCAAGCAAGCTTTGGGGGCATTACTTATCAGCCAGACAATACCGCAGCAATTACAGAGGCCATTTTAGAGCATGTTAAGGCTGGAGCGCAAGTAATTGTTGTTACCGGCGGCATGTCGGTTGATCCGGATGATGTAACTCCAGATGCGATTCGGGCAACTGGGGCAGAAGTTATTACCTATGGTACACCAGTTCTACCGGGAGCTATGTTTATGTTGGCTTATTTGGACGATGTTGCTATACTTGGGTTGCCGGCCTGTGGGATGTTTTCGAAAATAACAGTATTTGATTTAGTTTTCCCCCGAATTCTTGCTGGTGATAGATTAAGTAAACTCGATTTCGCTGAAATGGGATATGGCGGTCTTTGCCTAGGCTGTACAGAATGTTCATATCCTCGCTGTCCGTTTGGAAAGTAAAGGAGGAGTGAACTTATGTCGGTTAAATTAGAGATTGCCCAGGAAATATTGCTGAATTTAGTAACAGTAATGCCTAAAGAGCGGGTCGCGCTACATGAATGTTGGCGTCGTGTCTTAGGTGAGACAGTAATTTCTGATATGGATTTTCCACCATTTGATCGTTCGCCGCTTGATGGCTATGCCCTTATTGCTGAGGAAGTAGGTGCGGCAACTCCGGATAATCCGGTAGTTCTCGAACAAATTGACTATATTCCAGCAGGCGGTAATCCGAGTAAAACAATTAGTGATGGCACAGCCAGCCGCATCATGACAGGGGCGCCTATACCGTCAGGAGCTACTGGTGTAGTTCGTTTAGAAGACACTATTGTAAATGACAATAGGGTTAGCATTTTAGAGGGCAGAGGCGCAGAAAAAAACATATGCCTTCAGGGAGAAGAGCTTTTTCGGGGGGAAGAGGTTGTTTCACAGGGGACTATCATAAATTCCGGAGTAATGGGGATGTTAGCTGTCCTTGGAAAAAGCCGGCCAAGCGTGTTTGGTAAACCGAGAGTCGCGCTTATCGCTACAGGCAGCGAAATTGTACCAGTCGATTTTCCGCTAACACCGGGAAAAATTCGCAATTCAAATAGTTATATGCTTAGTGCGCAAGTGGCTGAAGCCGGCGGGGAGACAGTGCTAGTGGGCAATGCCTCCGACAATGTTGATGAAATTGCGCATTTATTAGAAAACGCTTCTGATTGCGATGTATTTATAACTACCGGCGGTGCTTCAGTTGGAGACTATGACCTCATTGGCGAAGTATATAAAAAATTAGGTATTACGTTGTTGTTTGATAGAGTGAGTATTAAGCCGGGAATGCCAGTGCTGGCAGGGACGCGCAATGGGAAACTCTATCTTGGCTTATCAGGTAATCCGGCAGCTGCCGCCATTTCTTTTGAGCAGTTAGTGCGGCCGGTGTTAATGAAAATGGCAGGGCGTAAAGTATGGTGGAGACCTAGAGTCAAGGGGATATTGGCTTCACCCTTTAAGAAAAAGACCGGCGCAAAACGATTTGTTTGGGCTCGGTGTTGGCAGGCTGATACGGATATTTTAGTTGAACCATCACGCATCCAAGGCAATGGTATGTTAAAATCGGCAATGGTCGCCAATTCTCTGATTGTAATTCCGGAGAATTCACCACCACTGGCGGTAGGTACCGAGGTAGAAGTGATCTTATTGGCAGACGCTTAAACATAAGTAACGGAATTTTCCTGCAGTAAATACTCGGTACTGTCTTTATAGAAAGCAGACCGTGGATAATTAAGGAGGATTACTATGTTTGATTTTATTAAAAGACTGTTTAAGAAGCTAAATTCGGGTGAGGAACAGCAGATAATAAAGCAAGCTTCTCCTGATACTTTTTCTGAAGTGGAAGAAACACCTGAGCAAATCGTTAGGCGTGCCAGGATAGAATACGTGAAAATTGCAAAATGTTGTTTTAAATAATATAATACTCTTGCACTTCGTGCGAAAGTAAGTATTGGCTTATGGGATGACATTACATATCTATAAAGACGCGAAAAACCGCCTAAAATTTATTTTAAGCGGTTTATTGTCATGTTTTTATATCGTTCTTTAAATTTTTATTTTATATGGTTGCAGTTACAGCTATCTTACTCGCAGTAAGAGGCTTTTTTCTAGAAAATCAGCCATGGGAACTGGGTCATTAACCGAAAAATGCGGGATATCATCATAGATGATGGTATCAGAAGCTACTGCCAGCAATTCTTCCTTCATGCACAAGGGGCTTTCACATGCTTCTTTGCGAAATACTTCAATTCTAAGCTTGCTTTCCCGTTTATAGCCTTCCGTAAAAATAATATTAACGCCGTCAATATGGGCGGCTACTTCTTCCAGTAATAATTCCTTGTCCACCTTTTTTATCATAGCCATTTTTTCTGGTGAAGAGATACAAACAATATCAGCACCTGCTTGCGCATGGCGCCAGGTATCTTTGCCAGGCTTATCAATGTCAAAACCGTGAACGTCATGCTTGATTGTTGCGACTTTGTAGCCTCGTAGCTTTATTTCCCGGATTAATTTTTCCAAATAGGTAGTTTTACCACAGTCAGAACGCCCCACTATTGATATTACTGGTATCATGCACTAATACCTCTCTTCTTTTTGTTTAGCATATATAAGTTTCATTATAAAGGCATTATAAAGCTCTGTGCAAGCTGTTAATCAGAGTATTATTATAATTATATACTTTGTGAAAATTTTTTCAAAAGCAAGCAGGAATTTTTTGAAAGAGATGGAATAAAGTCAGAAGATTAACAATTTACTCCCAAAGGTAATATTTCCATACTGAATTGCAAGAAAAGTCTACCCAAGTGTTAACGAATTTCTAGTTAGGAGGGAAAATTTTGGAGAAGGTTCTAACAGTATGTCCATATTGTGGTGCTGGCTGCCAGATGTATTTACTGGTAGAGAACGACAAGGTAGTCGGCGCGGAACCGGCAAATGGACACATCAATGAAGGTGAACTCTGCTTAAAGGGTCACTATGGCTGGGATTTTCTAAATGACACTAAGATTTTGAGCAAACGTCTAACCAAACCATTGCTTAGGTACAAAAGAAGCGATGAGTTTAAAGAAGTTGAATGGGACGAAGCACTTGATTTTGTAGCTGACAAATTGAAGGCTATAAAAGAAAAGTATGGACCTGATGCTATTATGGGCACAGGCTCAGCCCGTGGTATGGGCAATGAGCCTAACTACCTCATGCAAAAATTTATGCGCGCGGTGATCGGCACCAATAATGTCGACCATTGCGCCCGTGTTTGACACGCTCCTTCTGTAGCCGGTCTGGCTGCATCATTTGGTAGCGGAGCAATGACAAACTCTATCCCGGAAATTGAGGATGCTACTTGTTTATTTATCTTTGGATATAACGGAGCAGATTCTCACCCGCTGGTGGCTCGGCGTATTGTGAAAGCCAAAGAAAAAGGAGCCAAAATTATTGTTGTCGATCCTCGTAAAACAGAAGCGGCAAGGATTGCTGACATCTGGCTGCCAATAAAAAATGGTTCCAACATGGCAGCTGTTAATAGTTTTGCCAATGTTATTTTAAATAAAGGCTGGGAAAACAAGGAGTATATTGAAAAGTATACCGACGGTTTTGACGAATATAAGAAAACGGTAGCAAAATATACACCTGAATATGCGCAGAAAACTACCGGGCTTGATCCTAAACTTGTAGAACAGGCCATAGAAATTTATGCAAAATCGGAAAGGTCATTCATTCTTTATGGAATGGGTGTATGTCAGTACAACCAAGCAGTAGACGTGGTTAAAGGATTAGGCAGCTTATGCTTGTTAACCGGACAAATCGCTAAACCTAGTTCAGGTATTGGTCCTGTGCGCGGACAAAACAACGTGCAGGGTGCCTGCGATATGGGTGCACTTCCTAATGTATATTCCGGATATCAGTCTGTTACCGATCCTGCCAATCGCAAGAAGTTTGCTGAGGCATGGGGCGTAGAAAGTCTGCCGGAAAAAGTAGGATTTACCCTGACTGACGTACCGCATTGCGTGGAAGAAGGAAAATTAAAAGCTTTTTATATTATTGGCGAAGATCCTGTTCAGAGTGATCCGGATGCCGCCGGTGTCAGAAAAGCTTTGGATGAATTGGAGTTAGTAGTTCTCCAGGACATTTTTATGAATAAAACGGCTTTGCATGCTGATGTTATCTTACCTGCTACCTCCTGGGGCGAGCATGGCGGTGTATTCAGCGGCGCAGACCGTAGATTCCAGCGCTTCCGTAAAGCGGTAAATGCTAAAGGTGACGTTAAGGACGACTGGGTAATTATTTGTGAATTAGCAAAACGTTTCGGTTATGAAATGAATTATAAAAATACCGAGGAAATTTGGAATGAGATGATTAGCCTAACGCCGAGCTTTGCTGGGGCGACCTATGAAAGAATTGAACAGTTGGGCAGCATTCAGTGGCCCTGCCGTACGGTAGAGGAAACTGGCACGCCTTACTTGTTTAAAGGAAACATCTTCCAAACTCCGAGCAAAAAGGGCAATTTCTTTGCAACAGAATGGCGGCCACCGGTTGAGCAGCCTGATGCGGAATACCCGCTGGTACTGTCTACCGTACGCGAAGTAGGTCACTATTCTTCCCGTACCATGACCGGCAACTGCTGGGGTCTTGCCAAACTAGCCGATGAACCGGGCTATCTCCAGATTAATCCGGAAGATGCCGCTAGACTTGGCTTTGTTGATGAAGAGCTTGTGCGGGTGACTACACGGCGCGGTTCGGTTATTACCAGAGCCCTGGTAACAGACCGGGTGCAATCAGGCGTTGTTTATATGACATATCAATGGTGGGTTGGAGCTTGTAATGAGCTCACTATCCATGTTGTTGATCCTATTTCCAAAACGCCTGAATACAAATATTGTGCAGTCAAAGTGGAAGCCATTAGCGATCAGAAAAAAGCAGAAGAAGAACTTACTGCAGCCTATAATGAACTTAAACGTAAGCTAGGCGGTAATGTTTCTTAATAGTATTTCTAAGTAAATGTTACGTGAAACATGCGTTATAGCGAATGGATAAGTAAGCAGGTTTTGTAGTAAGACGGTTGGTGCTTTTAATGAATCGTGAGGTCAATAGGATGCAAAGAGTTTAGCCTTCCTCAAACGCTGTTGTTTGCTTATTTCACTAAATAATTCTCCCGGCGTTTTATATAAATTACGAGTTTGTATAAAGGGGGAATAGTAGTTGGAAAAAGTATTAACCGTATGTCCATACTGCGGGTCAGGCTGTCAAATGTACCTTTGTGTTGAGAACAACCGGGTTGTTGGAGCTGAACCGGCAAATGGACCCATTAATGAAGGCGAATTATGTTTAAAAGGCCATTATGGCTGGGATTTTTTGAATGATACAAAAATCTTGAGTAAACGTCTTACGAAACCCATGCTTCGCTATAACCGCAATGAACCTTTGCATGAAGTGGAATGGGATGAAGCCTTAGACTATGTTGCCGACAGACTTAAAGCCATAAAAGAGAAATATGGCGCGGATGCCATTATGGGTACTGGCTCGGCTCGGGGTACTGGTAACGAAACCAACTATGTTATGCAGAAATTCATGCGCGCAGTTATCGGGACGAATAATGTTGACCATTGCGCCCGGGTATGTCACGCTCCTTCTGTTGCCGGGCTGACAACGATTTTTGGCAGCGGAGCAATGTCCAATTCGATTCCAGAGATTGAAAATGCGGATTGTTTATTGATTTTTGGCTATAATGCCGCTGATGCGCATCCTTTGGTAGCTAAACGAATTGTGCGGGCCAAGCAAAAAGGTGCCAAGATCATTGTTGTAGATCCCCGCAGAACAGAAGCGGCTCGTATTTCAGACTTATGGCTCCAACTAAAGAATGGCTCGAATATGGCCTTAGTCAATAGTTTTGCCAATACTATTTTGGCTAAAGGCTGGCAAAATGATAACTTTATCAACAACTTTACTGAAGGGTTTGACGAATACCGTAAAATAGTAGAACGCTACACGCCGGAATACGCGCAGACAATTACCGGCATTGATCCCAAATTAGTGGAAGAAGCCATGAAGATATACAC
>JAEZVB010000107.1 GCA_023443285.1 Bacillota bacterium | reverse complement strand
GAGTGGCAAAAAGGTGCGCAAGTGGAAACTTGTTGGCCTTATTCCAAACCTCTTTTTCCGTCTCTGTAAGTTCTTCGCCGTTTGCTATCTTTTTGCTGATGGTATCTTTCAGAATCTTACGGTTAACCCAAATATCAGGCTCAGGAATACCGCGCCGTGACCAGGCAGCAAATAAGGCCGGTAAAACGCCGATCGCAAACAGACCTCTCCAGCCATAATGCGGCACTACCAGCGCCGAAAGAACAGCAGCCAATACTGCACCTAACTGCCAGCCCATAGCTACGCCGGCAGATGCCCTTGCCCGTTTTGCAGCAGGCCAGGTTTCAGCAACAAGTGTCATGCCGATACCAAATTCTCCACCAAGGCCTAAACCGGCCAAAAAGCGATAGATATTTAGTTCCATAACCGAATTAGCAAATGCGCACAAGCCTGTAAAAATAGAAAAAATCACAATTGTTAAGGCGAATACTTTTACCCGTCCAACATAATCGGCCATAATGCCAAAAATGTAACCACCTATGACTGCGCCTATCAAAGTATATGTCGCAATGAGTCCCGCTTCCGCAAAAGTCAAGCCGAATTCCTTGATAATTGCGGTCATAACGAAGGAAAGGATCAGCATGTCCAAGCCATCCATGGCATACCCAGCAATTGAGGCATACATCATTTTCCAACGCCGTTTCCAGGTTACTGCATCATCACCTGAAAACAATTCTTGTTTGTTTTGCACGTCCATTTTTTCTCCTCCTCATAGTATAATGATAACTATTTAACAAAATGTTGATCCTTAGCGGCTTATCTGCCATCAAAGACAACATTTCCGTTAACTAAGGTAAGCCATACATCCCCTTTTACTTTTGCTGCATGGTAAGGGGTATTACGACTCTTGGACAAAAAGTTATTTTTATCAATAGTCCATTCCCGCAGCGGATCAATGACACATATATCTGCCGGTGAACCTGTAACTAATGTTCCCCCAGGCAGTTCAAAGATCTTTGCCGGATTGCTGCTCATTCGCTTAATCAGCCAGGCTGGAGAAATTCCTTGCTCATGCACTAGTTTGGTAAGTAGCGTCGGCAACGCCGTTTCAAATCCAACAATTCCATTGGCCGCCATATCAAAGGTAACATTCTTATCATCTAAGGCATGCGGCGCGTGATCGGTAGCAATCATATCAATGGTTCCATCGTCCAAGCCGCGAATTAATTCAGCAATATCTTCGCTATTTCGTACCGGCGGCGCCATTTTGGCGTTGGTACCTTGCAGGGATACATCAGGCAAAGTCAGTGTCAAATGGTGCGGACAAACTTCGGCCGTTACCTCTAGTCCTTCTTGTTTAGCCCGGCGAATTAGTTCCACACTGTGGGCTGTACTCAAATGTTGAAAATGTAGTCTTCCGCCCGTAGCCCTCAGTATTTCTAAATCGCGCGCGATGGCCGCGAATTCATTAACAGGCTCGTATGCAGTCGGCCAATATGACTTTAGTGTAGCGTCTTCTTCATGCAGGGAAATCACCACATTTAACTTGCGGGCTAATTTTAGTGCCTGGTATAATACTGCAGCACGGTCAATATACAGCCCGTCATCAGAAAATATCCTAACCCCCGCTGCCGCTAGTGTCGCCATATCACAGATATCCCGCCCCTTTAAATCCTTGGTTACACTACAGGCCTGAATAACGCGCACAACTGCGTTTTCTTCAATAAGCTTCTGAATTCTGTTATATATAATTAATTTATCAGGAACAGGGTTAAGATTGGCCATATTCACAACCGTTGTAAAGCCACCTCGTGCGGCAGCTTTCGTGCCGGTTTCAATTGTCTCTTTGTGTTCGAAACCCGGTTCGCGCAAGTGGCAGTGAACATCAATCAGTCCTGGCACTACCCACTTGCCGCTGCACTCCACTACATAGGCCTCTTCACAAGCTATAGTAGGGCCAAGAGCAGCCACTTTGCCTGCAACAAGTAGAACATCTGCAGAACAATCGATATCTTGAGCAGGATCAATAACCCGGCCATTCTTCAGCAGTATGGTTCCTGCCGGTTTTACCTTTTTTGCTTGCACAGTAACACCACCTTATCACCGCGTTCTAATCAGTATGCCCTACTGTTCGTTGGTCTTCATATCTTTTAGGATACTTGAGGCCACTTCACGGGGATTATCAGCTGTTACAATGGGTCTGCCTACCACCAAATAGTTAGCGCCAACCTTAAGCGCCTGAGCCGGCGTAGCAGTTCGCATTTGGTCACCCTGTTCTTCCGGCAAAAGCCGGATACCAGGAGTAACGATCAAGAAGTCTGGACCGCATAAGGCACGAATGGCTGCCGCCTCCCGCGGCGATGCAACAACTCCGTCTAGGCCTTCTTCCTTGCACATAACAGACATCCTAAGTACCGACTCGCGTATTGGACTCTGGTAACCGATCTCCACCCAATCCCCTTCGCCGATACTTGTCAGCACAGTAATAGCCAGCAGTTTAGGCCGGGTTTGATTGGTTTTACCAGCCCATTCATCTGCCGCACCAATGGCTGCCTTAAGCATATTTGAACCGCCGGCCGCATGCAACGTTAGAAACGCCGGTGAAAACTGACAAAGCGTGGTTACCGTCCGGGCCACAGTGGTCGGAATATCATGCAGTTTAAGATCGAGAAATGTTTTCTTGCCACGCCCGGCGATTTGTGCTAACACAGCATGTCCCATGCCATAGAAAGCTTCCATGCCAACCTTATAATATTGCACAAGCTCACCTAGCGAATCGACCACACTGATTGCCTGCTCTGTTGTAGGAACATCGAGTGCTACAATAAGTCTATCTGTGTTTTCCATGTTACCCATTCTCCCCTTTACTTTCCGCTGACTAACTCGCTCTAGTCTCTTTAAACCCCACCAGCTTTTACGGAAGTTAGCAAACTCACTCTCCCCATATGCTCGCTGGCAAGTCTACCAATCCTGACAATTTCCTGTACCAAACTTTCTTCCTGCTGACTTATAAACGCTGCATCACTTAACAAACTAATGCTAAAAGCAGCCTGATCATGGCCGACAAATACAGGAGTAGAAATCCCCGCTATGCCTGTCTCCAGTTCCTCCCGGCAAAAGGCAACACCGCTTGCTTTGATAGCCCGCATTTCCTCGATTATCATATTTGCCTCCGTCTTGGTATGCTCAGTAAACTTTACCATGTTATTCTGGGCAATGAGAGCATTCATCTGGGCAGAAGGCAGAAACGCTAGCATCGATTTTGCGGCTGCCGTACAGTGCAGCGGCATACGCTGACCTACATGAACAAAGTATTTTTTGCTGAATTTACTTGGTTGCTTAGTATAAATACAATAAACTTCGCTCCCGTTGATCCGGCATAAGAAGGTGTATAGGTTAGTTCGTTTTGCCAGCAAGTCACAATACTGAGAAAGTATTCCTGCCGGATCCTGTCCTGAAACAAATTTGCTGCCCCATTCCATGGCTTTAGGCCCAAGACAGTATTTTTTGGTATTACTATTTTGTGAAATAAGGTTATGACCAACCATATCCTGAAGCACACGATGAAGCGTTCCTTTACTTAGCCCGGTTGAATTTGCAAGCTCAGTGATACTAACTCCATCTGCTGTTGCTTCACTGATAATGTCCATGACGGCAACAAAACGCTTAAGCCATTCCACTCCTAAATCTCCTTCAAGCTACTGTTCTGCTCAGTGGTACGAGATTCCACTCATTTATTAAAAAAATTAGTTACCTCGCCCCTTATATCATTTTTCCAACATCCTCAACTGAGAAATCAGTCAGCTTGCAAAAATCAAAAAAGACACTATATGGCCTATTACCTGATAAAGCGTCTTTGCTCACTGATATTGTGAAATTATGTATATTAATATTTTTAATATACCCTGTTACCATTCCAACGTCAATATATTTGTTTAAGAATAATGTATACAATTACAATATTAACCATATTTCTACTATTTCTGCCCGAAAATAATGTCGCCACAGCGTATGTCTGGCAACTTCTTAGCAATAGCTGCCTTCATCATAAACTTCTTTACTCTGCTCGCATAGAATAGAGGGATAATACCTACTCGCTAACAAATTCAAAAACTGAGGTGAGCAGTTAGAATGATTACCTTAAATACCGTGGACACCACGCGTATTCCTTACAACACATCCGTTAATTTAGCGGTCGCCGCATCACGCTTGCAGTGGCCCAAACCTGACATGAAATCGACCCCCCACGTGATAATCCTTGTGCCAACAGATCCTTTTCCCTATAGCTTTGTTGCCTCATGCCTGGTACATGACCCTATTATGGGCAGTCTGCTGTATACCCCGCTTGGCGAGCTTGCCCCCCTTACCAGCGAAGAAATCAAACGCCTTGACCCATCCGGTACTGACACGCTCCCACCCATCATTGCTGTTGGTCCCTTTGCTGCAAATGTTATTAGCGATATCGAAAGCATGGGCTATGAGGTACTCCATATTACCGGAAGAAACATGTTTTTAGCAGCCTGTAAGGTGGCGAAGCTACGTGAACAAGTGAAACCTGATTCACCTGATGGCCTGATAAGCTTATTTATCATTTCTGCTGACGACCCTGCTGAGGGCGTAGTAGCTGCCTATTACTCGACTCATTCCGGTGTACCGATATTGTTAACACATAAAGACCGCCTCCCTAAGGCAACTGCTGATACCTTACAGGCTATGGCCGCTAAAAACGTATATATTATTGGAAATAGAAATTCCATATCGGAAAATGTAGCACGGGAAATCGCCGAAATTGTTGAGCCGTCTGTTCGTAGGATTAGCGGCGCCGATCCCTTTGAAACCGCAGTCAAATTTTCATCTTACTATGATCCGGTTACCAAACTTGGCTGGAACCGCAATCGCAAGGGATTAGGCGATGCTTTTACGTTCAGTAACATTGCCCGCTGGGATTTATCTATTGCTGGAGCAACCTTTGCTCATCAGGGAAAACATACCCCGCTTCTGCTTGTCGAAGCAGATACTATTCCCACAGTTGTGCTAAATTATCTGCAATTCCTTAAACCACCGCTGCTCATGCCTCCTATGCCGCCCTTTATGCACGGGTTCATCTTGGGTACTTCAAAAAGCATTAGTCTACCTACGCAAGGCGAAATCGAAGAAGCAATAAAAATTGACGATCAACCAGAATAGTAGTTGCTTATAATACGCATAATGTGAATATCTCTTAATTTTCCGCAATATGCGTGTAAAATTTTTATTGGTTAGCTTGCAAATTTGGTCAATCTCTCTTGACAATAATTGCAAAGTTTGGTAGCTTATATTTAATTCAAATAAAAAAATGCGATGATAGGGAAAAACACTGCAGAATGTTGCCTCAGAGAGCTGTTGGTTGCTGCAAAACAGTGCGCAGAGCAGTCGGATACTCACCCTGGAGCAGTCAGTTGAAAGCATAGCCAAATTGGGAAACAATGGTTATTGCAAGTAGATATGAACGGTTTCTCACCGTTATCAAAGAGACGGCCTTCATCTTTTATGTCAAAGGCCAAGAGTGGATATGCTTTCATATCAACAAGAGTGGTACCGCGGAAGTTTAGTGCTTTCGTCTCTTAGCAGCAATGCATAGAGATGAAAGCTTTTTTGTTGGCGAATTCACCTGCTGGTAACGGCTAAAAACAGATGTGAGGAGATTATTATGAAACTAGCCTTTTCTACCCTTGGTTGTCCTGATTTCACCTGGAAAGAGATTTATTCAATGGCCAAAGATTTAGGATTCGATGGCATTGAAGTCCGCGGAATTGGCAGCGATGCCGTCCACACCAAGCCTTTCACCGCAGCCCAAATCCCTCAAACTATCAAAAAGCTTACAGAACTTCGCCTTGAAATTCCCTGCTTCTCGTCAGGCTGCTGCCTAAAATTCGCAGAGAAAGCCGAAGAAAACCATGAGGAACTAGTGCAATATATTTTACTTGCTGCCAAGTTTGGCACGCCCTATGTCCGAATTCTGGGCGACCAAGAGCTACAGCCCAATGACGAAGTCGATGATCATATTGTTCTTGCCGCACTAGAGCGCCTTGTTCCCATTGCCGAAGAAAATAATGTTACCCTGCTGGTAGAGACCAATGGTGTCTATGCCGATACTGCCCGCCTGTGTCAACTCCTCAATCAAGTGGCCAGCGATGCAGTAGCCGCACTCTGGGATGTCCATCATCCTTACCGTTTTGCCGGTGAGACGCCGGGAAAAACTGTACAAAATCTTGGTGCCTATATTAAGTATGTACATATAAAAGATTCCCTCGTGGAAAACGGCTTGATTCAGTACCGCGTCATGGGCGAGGGTGATTTGCCTGTTGATGACATAATGTCAGCCTTAAACTCCATTAAATATGATGGCTATATTTCGTTTGAATGGCTCAAACGCTGGGCACCATATCTTGATGATGCCGGTGTCGTTTTTCCGAATTTCGCCAATTATATGGGGCGTTATATTGAAAAAACCTCCGCCAAAGGCCGACTGTTTGACAATAATGCCAAAACCGGCAAATATGTCTGGGAAAAGGATACACTTATTGATTCGACTTTTCCCCAGGTACTTGACCGTATGGTTAACGAATTTCCCGATCAGTATGCCTTCCGCTATACCACCCTGGATTACACCCGAACCTATTCGGAATTCCGCGATGATGTCGACACCTTTGCCCGCTCGCTCATTGCCCTGGGTGTCAGACCAGGTGACCATGTTGCTATCTGGGCAACCAATGTCCCCCAATGGTTCATTACCTTCTGGGCAACCACCAAGATTGGTGCCGTACTTGTTACGGTAAATACTGCCTATAAAATTTATGAAGCCGAATATCTGCTGCGTCAGTCAGACACACATACACTGGTAATGATCGACGGCTATAAGGATTCTGATTATGTATCAATAATCAAAGAGCTTTGCCCTGAGCTGGAAACCACGGAAACCGACAAGCGTCTCCATATAAAGCGTCTGCCTTTCCTGCGTAACATAATTACTATTGATTCCAAACAGAAGGGCTGCCTCACCTGGGAGGAAGCCATCGCCATGGCAGATAAAGTTCCTATCGCCGAAGTGTATCGTCGTGAACGTGCCATCAGCAAAGATGATGTCTGCAACATGCAATACACTTCAGGTACTACCGGATTCCCCAAAGGTGTTATGCTCACTCACTATAATGTAGTAAATAACGGTAAGAATATTGGCGACTGCATGGATCTTTCCACCGCTGACCGCATGATGGTTCATGTCCCCATGTTCCACTGTTTTGGCATGGTGCTTGCTATGACTGCTTCGATGACACATGGCGTAACCCTGTCACCACTACCGTATTTCTCACCAAAACAGTCGCTCGAGTGTATCAATAAAGAAAAAATTACCTGTTTCCACGGAGTTCCCACTATGTTCATTGCCATGTTAGAGCATGAGGACTTTCCCAGGACTGATTTTTCCTATATGAGGACAGGCATTATGGCCGGTAGCCCTTGCCCCATCAAAGTAATGCAGGATGTTGTAGACAAAATGAACATGTCTCAAATAACCATCGTATTCGGCCAGACCGAATCTGCGCCCGGCTGCACCCAGAGCCGAGTAGACGACTCTGTGGAACTGCGCGTTACCACAGTTGGCCGGACACTGCCTGGCGTTGAATGTAAAATTGTTGATCCTGTAACAGGCGAAGAATTGCCTGCTAATACGGACGGCGAGTTTGTCGCCCGCGGCTACAACATTATGAAAGGCTACTACAAAATGCCGGAAGCCACAGCAGCGGCCATTGACAAGGACGGCTGGCTGCATACCGGCGACCTGGCACGCCGTGACGAAAATGGCTACTACAAAATCACAGGCCGTATCAAGGATATGATTATTCGCGGTGGTGAAAACATCTATCCTAAGGAAATTGAGGACTTTATCTACACTCATCCCAAAGTCAAAGATGTTCAAGTTATCGGCGTGCCTGACAAGCAGTATGGCGAGGAAATTGTTGCCTGCGTTATCCTCAAGGCCGGAATGCTTCTGACTGACGACGAGCTTAAGGATTATATCCGTTCCCATATGGCCAAACATAAAACCCCGCGCTACATCGATTTTGTCACTGAATTCCCGATGAATGCCGCCGGAAAAATTATGAAATATAAAATGCGTGAACAGGCCGTCAAAAAATTCGGTCTGCAGGCCGACAGCGAAATTGAGACTGCCTGATAATTCAATGTGTTTTACCCCAGCCCAACAGGTACAAAACCCCGCGTACGCGGGGTTTTGCTTGTTACGAGTCAATTCTTGTTTACGGACGTTTCGGCGCCAGACTTGCTGGTGCACCAGCACGGGCTTTCGCTTGCTCTTCTTCCTGCAGCAAATCTGCTGCATCTTTGGCAGGTGGTACATTAAATGCGGCTTCCAATATCTTCCGGGCAATCGGTCCGGCAGAGTCCGAGCCGAAACCACCCTGTTCGACAATGACCGCTACTACGACAGTCGGGCGATCAAACGGTGCGTAGGCTACAAACCAGCCATGGTCATCACCGTGCGAGTTTTCGGCAGTTCCGGTTTTACCTGCAATAGAAATAGGAAAACCTTGAAAAATACTAGCAGCTGTACCACCTGGCATAGCTACTTCCTGTAAAGCTTCTCTGACCAATTTGAGATTACGGTCAGATATTTTTATACTTCCGGTCTCTTCCGGTTCAAACGTTTTTATTACCTGCCCGCTTGGCGTTGCAATCTTGCTTACCAGATAAGGCCGATAACGATGACCGCCATTGGCGATTTCACCCATGACCACTGCCATCTGCAGCGGGGTAACTAATTGAAAACCCTGTCCAATCGCCGCGTCAAAGGTTTCAGATAAGTACCAATCCTCACCATATACTTTCATCTTATACTTTTGATTCGCAACTAACCCCTCTGACTCTCCCTGTAGGTTTATGCCGGTAAGAGCACCTAAACCAAACATTCTGGCATATTTTTCGAGGTTATCAATACCCAGGCGGTTACCCATCTCATAAAAGTAAACATTGTCAGACTTGGATAACGCCTCTTTAAAATTGATCCAGCCTAACGCTTCGTTCATAGCATTTCCTTTAGCAATAATCCAGTGATGGCCGCTGTCGAATATTTTCTCCTCAGGTGTTACCTTGCCCAATTCTAAGGCAGCCGTACCTGTCACTATTTTAAAGGTTGACCCTGGTGGATATTCTCCGGAAAGCACGCGGTTTTGCATGGGATCAAACGGATTATCATTAATCAGCTTCCAATTTTTACTTGATATACCACCATTAAACCAATTCGGGTTAAAGGCCGGGCGGCTTACCATCGCCAAAATCTCTCCGGTGTTTGGGTTCATAACTACCGCCGCTGCAGCTTTTGCATTGACATTGCCTAGCTTTTTTTGCAAGTAGTTCAGCCTGTCATCAATGGCTTTTTCAGTAGCTTTTTGAATGTTTGCATCAATGGTTAATACCAAATCATTACCGGCTACCGGTTCTTTTTTGCCCAACATCTTTACCGGACGGCTTGTTACATTGACTTCTATTTGCTCACCGCCATCTACGCCCCGTATGTCCTTGTCATACACTTTTTCCAGGCCGAATTTGCCGACAATGTCGCCGGATTTGTAGCCTTGGGCTTTCCCTTTCTCCATTTCTGTATCACTGATTTCGCCAACATAACCAAAAATGTGAGCAGCCAGTTCATTGTTAACATAGTTGCGAATTGCCTGAATATCGATAGTGACACCTGGCAATTCGTTGCGGCGCTCTTCGATTTTCGTGACAACTTCCAGACCTACATCATCTTTTATGCGTATTGGATGAAGCGGATTATCTTGGCGTTCAATTTTCTTCTTAATATCTTCCACTTTCATACCTAATATCTCGGCCAATTTCGCCAATACCTCATCCGGTATTGGGCCGGTTATGGGAACTAGTGATACGGAAAAACCGGGCCGGTTTGCCACAAGCCCGATGCCGTTACGGTCATAAAAAGTACCACGCGGTGCCGTAATTGTTACAAGCCTAATCCTGTTCTCGTCAGATTTAACCCGATAGTCATAGCCTTGAGCAAGCTGCAGATAGCCCATTCTGCTTACAAGTACAATAACAATTATGAATATAGCATAAGTAAATACAACCAATCGGGGATGTGAGCGCTTCCCTACCAAAATGACAGCATCCTCTCTACTCTATATAAGAAATAGTATACTATGCAATCTCAGGATAGTTCAACATTATGTAACCTTATCCCTTTTGGTAGATTGATCCAAAACAAAGAAGCCACGAAATTCGTGGCCTCTGACATATCTCTGAATTCAGTTGCGCTATTTCATTTTTAGCTGATTTACTATTTCTGCATCTCTTTGGCATAATTTTTCCGCATTTCCAACACATTATGCCCTTGCTCCCATTTGTATACGACTTCGTCCATTCTCTGTTTAATAAAGTATATCCCCAAGCCGCCAGCCTCGCGTTGTTCCAGGGGTACAAGCAGATCAGGCTCCGGTTGAGCTAACGGATCAAATTGTTTTGCATCATCAGTAACTTTTATTGTTACTATATCTTTATCCCAAGCAACATCGACCTCAATGTTATGTTCCAACTCATCTTCATACCCATAAGAGATAATGTTCGTAACTATTTCTTCCAGTACCAGATTCATATCAAAGACAACACGTAAGGGCAAATCTTGTGTTTGTCCAAACGCTTCTATTGCTAGCGCCATTGTTTCGATTTCGCTTAAGTTGTTTTTTAGGATAATTCGCTGCTGATTCATAGCCGTGCCCGGAGCGGTTTGCTTGCAGAGAAATTGCGTACCATTATTGTTGTACCGGCATGTAACAATTCCATAATATGTACCACCCTTTTCTTTTATTCTTTACTTTGCCCCCAAATCATATCCCTGAATTCTCGACCTCAAGTACTTATAAACTTACTGGTACTTCTTAAAAAACATTCCCATTTATACCGGCATATATCGAGAAAAAACCAAACAATACAGTTAAGATAGCGATATCTTGCTTACGCACTGTTTTTTCTAACATATCCAAATTAGTTCGGGTACGTATTACTACATAGGCAATGACCATCATTACACAGGCAGTATTTACTACCGACATCGTTAAAGCTCCGAAGGAATGTTGCATAAAATTTCCCACCCTCATTCTCAATAAACATCCTAGGAAATAATAAGATAAGACTTGGCTTGTGCCAAGTCCTTTAGGACGGCCGAATTGCTATGCCATCCATGGCGCAATCGTCACTAGCACAGTCCAGGTACGTCGCCGGCAAAAGCCTTAGTCGTTCTTATGTCAACAGGCTAAAGAAAAAACGAAGCATGCTAATTCACACTTCGTTTCATGCCTCAAGTTTCCCTATTTAAGCTCCTGCACGGCCTCGTCCTCACTACTATAAATCTTAAATAATTGACTAAATCCAGCCATATCAAACACTTCCTGCACATACGGCTGCAGTCCGCATAAAACAATATTACCGTCTGTTTTTTTCATCATCTTCAAAGTTGATAGAAATACGCGCAAACCGGCGCTGGAGATATATTCATTTTGCGAAAAATTACAAACTAATTTTCTTGTCCCACTATTGACTAATTCAGCGAGTTGTGTTTCTACTGTTTTAGCGCTAGCAGCATCTACTCTTGGTATAACCATAACTACTTTAACATCGGCCATTGTTTTTTCTTCCACGTCATCCACTCTCCTATTTATATTAAATGTAATACTTCTTATAAAGCTTATGTGACATATTCTATGAGTTTCTCCGCAAAATCCCTTTTTCCTCTTTTCTTTTGCTACTTCTTACAAAATTCCCACAATTCCTGGTCGCCTAAGTTATTTATCACACGGCAACATACAATTTTAACGTTTTCCCTGTTCAAAGGGCTCACCGGCTGCTCTCGGTGCTTGTGTTTTCTTGGAAAATATCACTAGTACAAGCAAAGTAACAATATACGGGAATGTTTTAAGTACTACACTAGGTATCTGCGCCAAAGCCGGAATAGCCTGTGCCGATGTGGCTATCGTGCTGGCAAACCCGAAAAAAAAGGTAGCCCCCAAAATGCCAAGCGGTTTCCATTGACCCAAAATCAAGGCTGCCAACGCCAAAAATCCCAGCCCAAATACCGACCCATTGAACTCACCTGAATAGGTTGTCAAGATGATGGCGCCGCCCAGTCCGGCGCAGGCACCTGATATGGCGACTGCCGTATACCTGATCAATGGAACATCAATCCCGGCCGCAGCAACTGCCTGCGGATGTTCGCCGCAAGCGCGCAGGCGCAACCCATAAACCGTCTTATACATGACAAAATAAGCAATTGCGAAAATAAGCAGTACAAGCCAGGTTGTCGCATATGTATTGGCAAATAGTAATTTTCCGGCCACCGGTATCTCGCTAAGGCCTGGTATATCAAACCGGGTAAACGGGCTAATCTGAATGTTGCCGCTACCTGTCACATTGCGTGCAATAAACACGGTCAGCGCACCCGCAATCATATTGATAGCTGTCCCGCTGATTACCTGGTTAGCCTGCAAACTAATGCTGGCAAAGGCATGTAACAGGGAAAATAGTGCGCCTGCCAGTACCGCCGCCAACAGTCCCAGCCACAGAGCCTGATTATGCAGGATCGGTTGTAAAACCGCCACCGTGATAGCGGCCGCAAACGAACCGATCACCATCAGTCCTTCTAACCCAATATTAACCACTCCGCTGCGTTCAGAATACAAACCGCCAATCGCGGTAATCAGCAGTGGAATCGTAAATGCAATGGCATAGGGTGAAATCTGCTGCAAAACCTGCCACATCTCAGGCTCCTCCTTTCTGTCGTTTTATCACTTTATCAATACCTTTTTCGATAAGTACACTGGTAGCTGCAAAATAGATAATTGTAGCAATAATGGTGTCCGCAATTTCCGGCGGTATGCTTGTCATAGCATTCATAAATCCTTTGCCGGAATATAATAAGCCGAAAAACAAGGCTGCGGCAAATACTCCCCACGGCGAATTTCCTCCCAATAAAGCTACCGCAATACCATCAATCCCTTGCGACGGCAATATTCCGATCTGAAGGCTGGTAGCATAACCGCAGTAAAGCGTCATACCTCCCAGTCCGGCCAGCGCCCCGGCAATCATCATCGAAAGGACAATACTGCGGCCAGCGTTAATTCCCGCACATTCTGCGGCATAACGATTGAAGCCCACCGCCTTTAACTCAAACCCGAGCGTTGTTCGCTGCAAAATAAACACGCTAACCAGCACGGCTGCCATGGCCAAAAAAATCCCCAAATTAATAAATGAGCCGTCAAATAGCTGGGAAAGCCACTCGGCACGTAATGACGCCGCCAGTGGGATATTGCGTGATTCTGTTTCAAACGAGCCTTTAAAGTAGGCGGGCACAAGATAATATACCAGCCAGTAGGCTATCCAGTTCAACATGATCGTTGACACCACTTCATGCACATTAAACCTGGCTTTAAACCACCCTGGGATTGCCGCCCATAAGCCGCCGCTTACAAGCGCGGTCAAGATCATGGCCGTTAACAACAGCGGCTTAGCAAGCTCTACTGTCAGCCCCACCGCAATAGCACAAAATCCGCCGATTAATAGCTGACCGGCAGCTCCGATATTAAACAGACCTGTTTTAAAAGCAAAAGCTACCGACAACCCGGTAAATATCAAAGGCACAGCCGTTGCTATGGTGTTGCCGATCCGTTCCAAACTCATAAGCCCGCCCCGAAATAAAAACTCATATCCGGTCACTGGATCATGGCCGGTTAAAACCATAAAAACCGCTCCAGCCAATAAACCAAGTAGAATGGTCATCAGCAAAATGACAGCTTCCTTTTGACTCTGAACATTAAATTTTGTCAATGTTAGCTGCCTCCTTTCGCACACCGGCCATCATCAATCCAAGGTCATTTTCGTTGGCGTTCTCGGCCTGGACTAACCCAATCAATTCACCCTTGCTAATAACTGCTATCCGGTCGGAGAGATTCAAAATTTCTTCTAATTCTAACGATACCAGGAGTACTGCGAAACCTGCATCCCGTTGCGCAAGTAAGCGTCGATGAATATATTCAATCGAACCGACATCAAGACCGCGTGTCGGCTGTACCGCAATCAGCACCTTGGGGTTAAGACTTATCTGGCGCCCGATAATGACCTTCTGCTGATTGCCACCTGACAATGACCTGGCGATAGTAAGCGAACCCTGAGCGGCGCGAACATCAAACTGCTGCATAATCTCGTCCGCATACTCTTGAATAGCGAAGCGTTGCAGAACATAGTTATGGGAAAACGGCGGTCTATTATATACTTCAAGCACTACATTGTCTTCCACAGTATAGTCAAGCACCAGCCCACGTTTATGGCGATCTTCCGGCACATGTGCCAGCCCTGCATTAATCCGTTCTTTCACAGTCAAGGACGAAATATCTTGGCCTTGAAGCAGAATCTGCCCTGCCTGGATTTTCTTTAGTCCCACCAAAGCTTCCACCAGTTCGGTCTGACCGTTACCGTCAACACCGGCAATCCCGACAATTTCACCGGCGTAGATGCTAAGTGAAACATTTTTAACCGCGGGTAGCTTGCTCTGGTTATGTACTGTGAGGTTCTTGATTTCCAATAAGACTTGACCCGGGGTACAAGGCTGCCTGTCAGCTTTTAAGAAAACCTTCCGCCCGACCATCATCTCGGCCATCGCTTCTTCACTGCAAGCTGCTATCTCCACAGTACCAATATAGCTGCCTCGGCGTATTACCGTGCAGCGGTCAGCCGCTTCCTTGATTTCCTTAAGCTTGTGAGTAATGAGGATAATCGCTTTGCCCTCAGCTGCCAGGTTTTTCATAATCATAATAAGATCGGCAATTTCTTGTGGCGTAAGCACTGCTGTCGGCTCGTCAAAAATCAAAACTTCGGCATCCCGGTACAGCATTTTCAAAATTTCTACCCGTTGCTGCATACCAACCGAAATATCCTCGATTTTGGCATCTACATCAACATTTAGCCCGTAACGCTTCGATAGCTCTGTTATCCGTTTTTTGGCAGACTGGGTGTTGACCATGCCATACGAGCTTGGCTCCAACCCCAAAATAATATTTTCGGTAACCGTAAAATTGTGTACCAATTGAAAATGCTGGTGAACCATGCCAATTCCTAGTTCATTAGCAACGTTCGGATTAGCAATTCTGACTTCCTGTCCGCGCACCCGGATACTGCCGCTATCAGGCTGATACAATCCGAACAAAATATTCATCAGCGTAGATTTACCTGCTCCATTTTCTCCTAGTAATGCATGGATTTCACCAGGCCGAACCGTTAACGTAATATTATCATTAGCGACAATCCCGGCAAATTCTTTGCGGATGCCCAGCATTTCTACAACATACTCCACGCCTGACAACCTCCTATCACGAATAATAGCTGCTTGCTTACTGCTTTTTATCTATATCTTACTATAAAAGTAGGTTCGGATAAGAGAGCAGCTCCTACGACTGAGTCCTCTCCCCCATCCGAACCTATTCTTGATTAGCACTTCAGGTATCATTGGATTTTCGCAGTCATAACGACAGGACGCTAACGCAATAACCCCTCACCTTTATCAGACACTGTTACTTTACCTTCTTTCAGGCTGGTAACCAATTCTTTTATCTTGCCAGCAACCTCATCCTTGAGATTTGGGTTTTGAGCCGGAATGCCTATACCATCATTTTTCACGTTAAAAGTAAGGCTCTTGCCACCGGGGAAATTGCCCTCTTTTACACTTTTCACCATATCATAGGCTGCCTGATTCACGCACTTCATTGCCGACGTCAAAATAACCGATTTCGTCTTGTTTTCATCATAATAGCCCTGTGCATATTGATCTACATCAACGCCAATAACCCACACCGGCTGTCCGGCTTTTGCCCGAGCCACCGCTTCATTAATTACGCCGATTCCAACGCTGCCGGCAGCGGCAAATATGACATTGACGCCCCGGTCATACATCTGAGCAGCCAGCTGTTGACCTGCCGCAATATCATGAAACGTTCCCTGGTACAGGAAGTTTTCGGCTTTTATATTAATCTTAGTGCCAAGGTTGGCGTTGGCATATTTTATCCCTTGCTGAAAGCCCCAATTATACCGTTGTACAGCGGGAATCTCCATACCGCCAACAAAACCAAATTCACCGGTCTTAAGCTCTAGTGCAGCTGCAACACCTGCGAGAAAACCGGATTCATGTTCAGCAAAGTTAATGGCAACGGTATTCGCTCCAATTTTGACTTTAGTATAATCATTGCCTGGATGCGGAACTCCGTCCAGAATTACAAATTTGGTATCCTGATACTTTTCTTGCGCTGTATAAATCGAATTCTCGAACTTAAATCCCGGGGTAATGATTAGCCTGTAACCCGCATCGTGAAGATTGGCAATTTCTTTATCATAATCAGCTGTTGTCGTACCGGCCGGGCGCAAATATTTGGGTTTAAAATTAAAATCCGTTCCTGCCTTGACAATGCCCTCCCAGGTTCCTTGGTTAAATGATCTGTCATCAATGGTACCGGCATCTGTTATCATCCCCACCATCAGACTCCCGGCAGTCGGCGCTTTGGTATCTTTTGTCCCGGAGCAACCAACAAGCACAAGTGCCAAACCCAGCATCAAAACAAACAATAGCCTGCGTGTATACATGTCATAGTCCCCCCCTTATATCAGTAATAGCTAATTTCTCCATCTTTAACAAGGTATCCTGCCGTATTGGACACGGGTTCCATAAAAGTTTCGTATTCCCTTGCCCTTACTTGCTAAATCCGTGTTAGGCGCTTACACTTGTTTTTAACGATTCGGCGGCAGCCTCTTTTTTGGGGATAGCTAACACGAGAACAGCACCCAGTAGCGCAAAAGAAGATAGGAAAACCATCCCGGCGTTAGTCGAACCGGTTACATCCTTCAGAAAACCGACCATGTAGGGGCCAAAGAAGCCCCCCAAATTGCCAAACGAGTTAATAATGGCAATGCCGATCGCCGCATTAACTTCTGACAAATACATATTGGGCAGAGTCCAGAAGGTTCCGACAAATGAATAGATAGCGGCCTGGCAAACACAAAGTAGTACCATCGATACCAGCAGATTATCAGTATAAGTTAACCCCAGCAAGCCAAAAAAGCCGATGCCGATAGGTATAGCCGTATGATAACGGCGTTCTTGGACAGCATCAGACTGTTTGGCAATGAAAATCATAACAGTAATTGCACACACATAAGGAATGGTCGAAATTAGACCAATATTGGATATACTCATGGCTTTTGCCAGGTTCTTTAATATCTGCGGCATCCACATCCCCAGTCCGTAAAGCGCCAACGTATAGCAAAGATAGCAAAAAGCCAGGTGCCATACGCGCCCATTTCTAAACACTTCCCATTTATTTGCGACTTTGACCTTTAATTTTTTGGCCACATGCTCACGCTGCAGCCTAGCAATGAGCCAATGTTTTTCTTCCGAGCTTAGGAATTTGGCCTGCTCCGGCCTGTCCACCATAACCAATAGCGTTACAATCCCGAGAATCATTGCCGGCAAGCCTTCTAAGATAAACATCCAGCGCCAGCCGGCCAAACCCAGCCAAGCCACATTTTCCATAATCCATGACGAGATTGGACCAACAATGATATTAGCGAGCGCCATCCCGCACATAAACAAGGACATGGTTTTGGCAAAATGCTTGGTTGGAAACCAAAATGTAAAATATAAAATAATACAAGGATAAAAACCTGCTTCCGCAGCGCCAAGCAATGCCCGCAGAATGGCTACCTGAGTAACATTCTGCGCAAATGCCAACATAACCGTCACCATACCCCAGCTGACAAGAATCCTGGCAATCCACTTCCGTGCGCCCACCTTATACATAATAATGTTACTGGGAACTTCGAAAAAGAAATATGCTATAAAAAAAATACCGGCCAGCATACCAAACGTACTGGCACTAATCCCCAAATCCTTATTCATTTGCAAAGCAGCAAACCCGATATTGACTCGGTCTAACATCGCCACAATATACAGCATCATAACATACGGCACAATCTTCCACCTTATTTTACTCATAAGCTCATTCTCACGTTCTTCTGTAAAAATTATGTTTGTCATCAATGCACCTCCACTGGAACATAGACTGCTTTCTTGTCCCGTTTTTCCTTAGTTGTATCAGCATTTTTGCTATTGTTTCACATGCACTTATATCGTACCAGAATTTGTTAATAAACACACTCTGAAATTAGACTTTTTTATCACTGCATTTTATTATTAAATAACAGGGTTTTATTTACCTTATGAAGAAATAAATAAACGAAAGTACTCTTGTATTATTATCTTTCGCAAAAATACTTGGCTTATCAGATAAGCCGGAAAGAAGATGAAACTATGAGATCGGCCAAATATATTCTACTTGTAACCCTAATTCTGTTTACTTTTACGTCTGCGACTGGATTGGCAGCAGCTTCCCGTTATGAAGGTATTGTGATGGAAGATGCTGTGGTCGCGCAAATTGATAAAGACACCTTACGCTATGAGAAAGATCCATACCGTAGCGAGAAATTACTGAGTGTATGGATAAAAACCACATCCGATTACAGTAGTGATTTTACCCTACATCATTATTTATTCCGGCTTAGTAACCGTGAAATGCTGCTTTTAGATACTGTGGAATACAACGGCGCCGGACAGGTTAACAGTAGAATAAGCAACCCGTACAATCCAAGTTCGTGGACGATGATTCTGCCGGAAACTGCGCTGGAAAAGTGTTATATCTCGGCCTTGAAGTATTCGCAGACTAACGATGCCCAATTACAACAAGATTATAACGAAAGAACAACGCCAAAACAAAATGATTCTTTTATTTTGGCTGATATTTTCAATATTTTCTACAATAATAATTAGTCCTCAGTAATGTGGTGAGTCCTTTAACAGTCATAATCAAGCTAGCCTGCCTAGCAGAAAATATTTAAAAAGCCGGGAACCAGCACCATAAGTGGCTGATTTCCGGCTTTTTATACAGATATCTTACATAGTTAGCAGCGGCTATTATTGTTAATTACTACTGTTTAATTCTGATTTCTGGCGACGCGCTTTTACGATTTGTATGACTGTAGCAGCTATTAAAATCACCAATCCAATGACATCGGTAAGCGCCCCCGGATCAATCATCAATATACCGCCGATAAAGAATATCAGTCGCTCCAAGAAACTGACTTTGGTAATATAATATCCATTCATAGCTATGCTTAATCCCAACATTCCCAGTAATGCGGTTACAGCACTTACAAATATTGTTCCTGCAGATGCCTTAATCATGAGTAATACCGGTGAGAGAACAAAAACATAGGGAACAATAAATGCCGCTATAGCCAGTTTTGCCGCATTAACACCGGTTCTCATTGGCGAGGCACCGGCAATACCTGCGCCGGCAAATGCTGCCAGTGCTACCGGTGGGGTAACATCAGCTATGATACCGAAATAAAAGACAAACATATGAGCTGCCAAAATAGGCACTCCCATTTGAATAAGCGCCGGAGCGGCAATCGTCGATGTGATAACATAATTAGCTGTCGTGGGAACTCCCATTCCCAAGAGCAGCGATGTAATCATAGTAAAAAACATCGCAGGAATAAGTTGCCCGCCAGCCAGTTCAATCAATGCTGAGGCAAGCTTTAAACCAACTCCGGTCTTAGTAACAACTCCAATAATAATACCAGCAGTTGCGCAGGCCACTAAGACACCTAACACCCCACGAGCCCCTTTATCCAAACCTTCAATAATTTGTTTGGGAGTAATTCTGGTGGATTTTCGCAGCATGGACGCAACAATTGCAAGGCCAATTGCCCACAAGGCCGCTTTCATCGGGGTATAGCCGACAACAAGCAAATAAACGATTACTACCAAAGGAGCTGCTAGATGCCCCCGTTCTACGAATAGTTTTTTAAATTTAGGCAGCTCACTCCGGGGTATCCCTTTCAAGCCTTCCTTTCTAGCTTCAAGATGAACTCCGATCCAGACCCCAACATAATATAGAATTGCGGGGATAACGGCCGCCTTAACAACTTCAATGTAAGGCACCCCAACAAATTCAGCTATGAGGAACGCTGCCGCTCCCATTACAGGTGGCATTAACTGGCCGCCTGTTGAGGCTGTTGCTTCGACTGCGCCAGCAAATTCAGGTTTATATCCAAGTTTTTTCATCATAGGGATTGTAAGACTGCCTGTGCCGACAACATTAGCCACTGAACTACCGGAAACTGTCCCCATTAAGCCGCTTGACAAAACAGCGACTTTAGCGGGTCCGCCTCTAGCCCAACCAGCTAAAGCATTCGCCAAGTCAATAAAGAATTTTCCCAGACCGGTTGTCTCTAAATAAGCACCAAAAAGAATAAACAGGAAAATAAATGTAGAAGAAACTCCTAATGGTATGCCGAATATTCCCTCGGTAGTAAAAAACAAATGTCCAACCAGTTCGTTGATATCAACGCCCTTATGTGCCAAAATGTTTGGCATATAAGGACCAGCAAAAGCGTAAACAACAAAGATACAAGCGACAATAACCATTGGCCACCCAACCACCCGGCGAGCAGCCTCCAAAACAAGCGCAATTCCTAAAAGACCCGCGATAAAATCTATATTTGTCACTGTCCCAGCCCTTAAAACAAGCTCCTGGTACATCATAACAATATACAAAGGTGCAATTCCCCCAAGGATAGCAAGCAGCAAATCCAAAGGATGCAGTTGTTTTCTTGACCAGGATTTACAGGTAGGATAAAGCAAATAGACAAGCGTCAATCCAAATCCCAGATGGATTGACCGTTGCAAGTGAGCATCTAAAACTCCAAACATAGCAGTATAAAGCTGAAACAAAGAAAAAGTAATAGCCAGAGCACTGACAATATAAGCCATGAGGCCAGAATACTCTCGTTTGTCAGATTCTTTGTCATACTTTTTCAATACTTCTTCTGCTGAAAGTGTTTGCTTCATCATTTCGCCTCCCGTCTTCTTTCTACATAAACTATATTATATATGCTTTTCCCTAAATAGAACCATCCTTTATAACCATCTTGAATACCATGGCGCTACCCAAACAGTAACAAGAGTTCCCGCCGGAAAAATGCTATACAGCGGAATGGTCTGACTATTGTAAGTCAAAGATACCTTCGCTTCCGATCCAGTACGAAGACTTAACCGCTGATGCGGTCGATTCATCCCACTTACTACAAATTTATTCTGCTCTGCATGAAAAATCCCGTCTTCAGCCAAAAATGGAAGACCCACACCCAAGGACTGGTACTCTGTAGAATCCAAAGTAAGACTATAAGAATCTTCAATAATAAAATTTTCAATCACCGGAGTCCGCTGCACCGAGTGAATAAAAGAAATGCTTAGTTTCTCTCCCACTTTGACCGGAAAGGTCTGAAAAATTCCATGATTTGCCTCAATATATAGATGAGGTTGAAACAATGCTCCCACAAACCAAAATACAATAGCACTGATCACAACAGCAACAATACCCCTATTGAATCGCATTCTTATCATAAAAAGCCGAGCGACAAAAAAATCGTCGCCCGGCATCCCCTCCCAAAGTGACTATTTAAAAAACTTGGCAGCGCCGGGATGTAATTCAATGGACATACCTTCTTTGGCACTTTCTTTGGTAATCATCTTACCAACTGCATGAGCAGCTTTCAGGCGCTCAGTATTATCGTACATCGCTTTGGTAATATTGAAAGCAAGATCAGCATTCATTTTATCGGTAACAACCAGCATAGCTTTAACCGCTACTGCAGCCACATCAGCAGCCTGATTCGGATAAGTATTCACCGGAATTGTAACTTTGGCGTAGAAAGGATACTTTTTAATTAGCGCATCTGCTTTATCTGCCTCAACAGGAATCATCACTACTTTATGTTGAGCAGCAATGTCTTGAATAGCAGCGGTCGGGAAACCTGCAGTTACAAAAGCAACATCAACATTTCCATCTTTTAGCCCGTTTGCAGCTTCACCAAAAGACAGATATTGGACTTTGATATCATTGTATGTAATTCCGTAAGCTTCAAGGATTTGGCGGGCGTTTGCCTCAGTACCGCTACCTGCAGCACCAACAGCTACTCGCTTGCCTTTCAAGTCAGCAATATTCTTAATACCGGTTTTGTCTATAGTTACAATCTGAATGGTCTCAGGGTATAAAGTCGCAATACCTTTTAAGCTAGCAACCGGCTTATCTTTGAACATTTCCACACCTTTTACGGCATAATAAGCAATGTCATTTTGTATTAGTGCCATTTCAACTTTGCCTTCTTTAAGCAAATTGATATTGGCTACAGAAGCGCCGGTACTTTGCGCACTTGCATTAACATTGGCAACGTTTTTATTTAGAATCTCAGCGAGTGCCCCACCCAATGGGTAATACGTTCCTGCAGTTCCACCAGTAGCAATGTTCACAAATTGCTTCTCTGCCGGTTTTTGCTCTGTGGACTTTCCGCCACCGCAACCGGCTAACAAACTAATCACAAGTGCCGATACCATCAGAATAACTAATAACTTCTTCATTGATACAATTCCCCCTTTAATTATAAGTTAATTTGAAATATTCCATTTACTAGTCTGTTAATCCTGCTATAATTATATGAAATTTTTACTCTTTTTATTGTACAATATTTCCAAAACATAAAAGAGGCCATCTATTAATAGATAGCCCCTTTGCTTATCTACTATTATAGACGCTGTTTGTTCTAAAAGTCAAGTAGCTTTTAAATAGTAAAACTCCAATCTTGCCTCTCAGCTTCTGGTGCCAGATTTTTAACCAGCAGCACCTCATTACCTTGAATATTATACAACAGTCGGTCACAAATCATCCGCATTAACAAAATTCCCCGTCCGCATGCACTGTGTTCCAAACTCTCCAATTCCTCATCCAAGCTGACTAATCGCAGCTTTTCTTTTATAATTCCCGTATCAAAGCCTGTTCCACCATCCTTAACCCTTACAAGCAGTCGATTACCGATGCGCTTCATCCTGATACCTACACGTCCGCCAGCCAACAGACCGTTATTCAGTGCTTCATTAATCGCTACTTCCAGCATAATCGCACAACTTGCGGCATGTTGCTGCAAATAGTTATCAATCACACGCTGCGCGTGTTTAAGTTCTTCTTCAGTTTGAATATCGACAATGTCTACCGTTTTTCCAACCTGCAGAATCTCAATGTTCACCGAAGTAAAGTCGTCGCTACATTCGGCTGTATGAGCCAATCCCTCCAGCCACTCCGTATAGCCAGTAACCCCTTGTTGCTGCCTTAATCCTTGGCTTTCAATTATGTCTGAAACACCGTCGCTCATCATGCAATATACCTCTCCGGCCTTAATCGGCCACGTCATGATTTGGACATCAGCTTCCTCAAACATACCAAAAAAACCACCTGACACCGTCACCAGGTTACATTGTCCTGGTTTGGCCTTCAAAAAAAGGTTGATCCCCCCGGAAGCCACAGTAAGCAAGGCATTAGAAAAATCAAATTCATAATATAAAACACCAGCAAATGATTCTTGCTGAAGATATTGCAATAATTTCTGATTTATGTACTGAAAATCGATTTTCTCGATTTCTTTTCCAGATAATAGACTGGTATCCAACAGCATTTTAATTGCCGCCGTCTGCAGCGCCGTTGCCATGCCGTGTCCACTCACATCAACAATGTAGCCGCGCAGTATTTGCTCTTTTTCAAACCATTTATAGTTAAACAAATCACCGCTGATGACCTGATATGGCAAAAAAAGTGTCTCAATACGTACCTGGTTTCCGGCAAAGGGCATCGGCAAAGAATCTCGCTGTACCCGAGCTGCCAGATTGAGTTCCTGCTGCGTCTCCTTTTCTCGCTGGCGTAGGCACTGAACAAAGTTTTTGCGAGCCGTAATATCGCGGGAAATAGCAATCAATCCGGCAACTTGCCCCTGCTCATCATGATAGGGGGTTTTTACTGTTTCCACATCCAGCACACTGCCGTCTATTAAAAAATACTGTTCTTCTACTTTCAGCGGTTTATCTGCTGCCAAGGCCTCCTTATCTTTTTGCAAACAGCGTGTCGCAAATTTACTGTCCGTCAAAATATCCAATGCGGTTTTGCCAATCACCTGCTGTTCATCGGCAAAACCATAAAACTTCTCCAGACAAGCCTTGTTGCAGCCAAGTACGCGGCTGTTATTATCTTTGTAGACAATAAAATCGGGGATGGTATTAATCATGGTGTTTAAAAATTTCTTCTGCGCACCAAGTTTTAGCTCCAATTGCTTGCGCCGGGAAATCTTCCTAGAAAAACCAATGGTCCCTTCCACTTCCCCATACTCGCTAAGCAAAGGGGCTGCATACGTATCAAACCACTTGCTGCCCTCCGGAGTTTCCTGATACACATGATCCATGTACTGAGACTTTTTGTGCGCGAGCACAAAATCATCCAACTGTTGGTAGTCCGCAGCAATATTTCCCGGGAAAATCTCCCAAGCATCCTTCCCGATAATTTCTTGTTTTTCCAGACAACAAAACTCTACAAACTTTTGATTGACTTCCAGATACTTACCCGCCTTATCTTTTATCCATGCCAAATACGGCATCTTATCAAAAATAATTGCCATTGGTTCTATTGCTCCCAATTTTTTATACCACCTCCCCATTTCTTACCTAATCACTTATTACGCTCTTATTCAATGCAAAGAACTCTGTCCAGCCGTGTACGTTTTAGCAGTTCTTGAACCATGCCATGTACCCCGCTTAAACTCAAGTGGCCATTTTTCCCCTGGGTTAGCTTGTGTACGGTTACCAGTACACCCAACCCGGAGCTATCGATATAGGTAACGTCTGAGAAGTTTATTGAAATATGATGAATCCCTGCCTCGATTTTTTCTACTAGTTGATCACGAATAATACCGGCGTCATGAACGTATAATTTACCTGCTAAAGTCAGCGTCGCTTTGTTGCCATTGACAGAAAATACATGTTCCATCTTATCTGTCTCCCTTCTTATTTAACCTTAAATACAATAATGTCGTTCTGTAGGTTTTGAGCCATCGCACTGGTTTCTTCTGATGTAGCTGCAATGGTTTCAACAGTAGCCGTCACTTCCTGGGCTGCTGCTGCCACTGCTTGTGCCTCTTGTTCAGTACTTTCAATATCCTTCGCAACTGTTTCAATGAGTAGTATAATTTTGTCGGATGAAGCAATCTCGGCATTAGTAATTTTGGCAATGCCATCGACATCCTGAACCGTTTCGCCAACAGCATTCATAATGTTACCAAGCGAATGCTCTGCTGTTTTAACAGCCTGTACACCTGTTTCCACTTCAGTCAGGCTGTGTTTCATGGCTACCACCGCATTCTGGGTATTTTTTGTAATTTCGGTGATCAGTCGGGAAATGTTACCTGCCTCCGTATTGGATTGTTCAGCTAACTTACGTACTTCTTCGGCAACTACGGCAAAGCCGCGTCCCGATTCGCCAGCCCTGGCTGCTTCAATAGCGGCATTAAGAGCCAGTAAATTGGTTTGTTTGGCAATACCGGTAATAACCTCATTAATATTGCCAATTTGCTGTGAGTAGTCATTCAACAATAAAATAACCTGTTCTGCTTCTAGCGTCTTGGTATGAATTGTCGTCATGCTTTGCATGGCCTCACCAATCGTTTGTTTGCCTTCCTTAGCCATGTCCATCGTAATTTGGGAGTTGCTGCTGGCAGAATGTGCCTTGTCTTTAGCTATCTGAATCAGGGAAGAGAGTTCAATAAGCACCTGCGATGTTTCTACACTTGTTTTGGAAGCTTCGCTCATCGCTAATGCTACTCGCTGAATTTCTTCGGCAATATTGGTTACTGCCGCAGACACTTCTTCGCTGGACGCCGCCAATTGTTGCGATGCCGCTGTCAGCTCTTCAGAGCTGCTGGAAACATCTTTGACAATATGCACTTGCGCGGCAATCATATCATTAAAATCTTGACTTAATTGACCAATTTCGTCGGTAGATGTAATAGTGGCCTGAACAGTTAGATCACCCTGGCTGGCTTTGGCCATTAAGGCTAACAGTTCTTTGATCGGCACAGAAATACTTCGACTGTACCATACCCCCAGCGCCAACGCCAGCAAAACGATGAACGCGCTCACAACCAGCGCCTGGTTAGAGCGTTCCCGTACATCTTGGTTCATCCGTTTCGTTTCCTCCACCAAGTATGTTTTTTGAGCCTCTGACAATTCAGTGAAACCTTTATCAATGGCCGCTACCAAGCCTCGTCCTTCACTAGTAATTTGATTGAGATTAGGGTCATTGGCCTTCTTGGCGGCAATCACGCGATCTCCCAGTTTTAGATAATCGCCGACAAGCTTTTGTACTTCCGTACCTTTGGCCTTCAGTTCAACTTTCTGCGTTTTGGCAACATATTCGCTTATCATTTCATAGCTTACCTGAATATTGCTTCGGTAACCTTTTTCATAGGTTACCATTCCATCAGCATAGAAAAGAAATCCCCTCATATCCAGTAGTGCCCGGGTAAACTGCGTGTGGGCTTCCTTGGCAGTCACCATATCCAGCGCGTCAACTTCTACAACCTTTTGCGCTTCGTCGCCTACAGCGCGCAAATGATAGTACGTATAGCCTACTACACCGCTCATCAATGCTACAACTAGCACAAACATACTTACGATTTGTACAATAATAGGAAATCTCTTCATCTTCATATCCCCCAATCATAATCCTACTAGAACCAGGTAAAGCACTATACACTCTGTTTATACTGCTTTACAGAGTATCATGAACCCAATATCCAGTTTACCATTTTATTGGTTACTACAATTTTATGTCAAAAGAGTTTTAGTTTGGTTAAGAATTTGTAAACTTGTAGTTAATAAAGCACTGATAAATTTCTTAATCACATTATCGCTTTTTTAGATACTGCCGGGTTATACCTCCCTTTTATTTAGGAGTCATATTTCCACTTATCCCAATCCTCTTCACACGACAATTGCAACAAGCAGTCCACAACGTCATTATCAAACTGAGTTCCCCGTCTCTCGCAGATAATGCGCAAAGCTTCCTTTTTCGGCAATGCCTGGCGGTAAACGCGGTCAGAACTAAGTGCTTCAAAAACGTCGGACACGCTGAGAATACGCGAGAGCCAGGGAATCTCATTACCGCTCAGTCCCTCTGGATACCCGGAACCGTCAAACCACTCATGATGATAGAGAATGTACTTGGCGATATGCTGAAAGCGATTGATCTTGTCAAGCACATCATATCCCAGTCGCGGATGAGTCTCAATACATTCGCGCTCAGCACAAGTAAGCGGCCCCTTTTTGAGAAGAATGGCTTCCGGAATGCCTATTTTGCCAATATCGTGCAATAAAGCCGTTGTTGACAAGTCATCCAGCGCTGTTTCACTCAAGCCCAGCGCCTTTCCTAGTTTGACAGCGATGTTGCGGGTATTGTTCGAATGATGGCCGGTATAACTATCACGTTCTCCTATTAACTCGGCAAACGCAAACATTGTCTGTACAAAATTGGATTCATTCTCCCACTCCTGGAGCAGCAATGGTGTTGTATCCAAATCAACTTCCAGTACATAAGCAATTTCGCCGCTAGGATACTTAACAGGAATAGCCGTCTGCTCAAAGCTGCGCAGTTGATAGTCTTGGCTCAGCCGGCATTTAGTTTGTTTTTCTACCTGTCCAGTCCCAAAAGCACGTTCTACCGGACAATGTTGGCAAGGCTCTGTCAGGTTAATCCACTCATAGCAGCAACGTGTCTTCGTATTCTGAAAACCGGCAGCATTAAACCGCTCAGCGGCACGATTACGGTAAAGCAATTGAAAGTCACGGTCAATCTTCAAAATGGGACATGGAAAATCATCTAAAATAGTTTCAGGCAGCAATGCAGGTATAACAGCCCCAGACTGGAACATAAGTATTTCCTCCTCAAACATGGCATAGCAGCAATCCGGCCAAAAGCATCGCCCATTATTTATTAGGCGGTAGTATCGCAACTTTTACAATTTCCTTATCTGTAATAAATAATAAAAGGACAAGTTTCCCCATCAGGAAACTCATCCTCCAGTTTTCTGGTCGGCTGCTGCTTCATTGCATAAAAACGATTAACTACGGTATTAGTTAATTATAATGTGGTTATTTTACCAAAGTTTTCATATACAATCAAGTAATTCTATGATTATAATTGGAGATTTGTGTAATACTTAATCTTTTAAACAGATTTTATCCTCGAACTTGTTTTGCGGTAGGTATCTTGATGAAATTATAATCCATATATTCGCTTGAGGTCGGCGGCAACGTCGGGAATGCGGGTGGACAGTTGGGGAATGGCGTAGCCGACGTAGATGGGTGAAGTAACGAACCGTGGCATGACTTTGGCAGTTATCTGACCGTCTATATGGTAGAAGAAGATGTTATAGCTGTTGCAGTGGCGATTAAAGTGATTGAGGAAGTAGTGTGCACAGATCTGCAGGTAGTCGGCCAAGCGGTCGAGGTTCCTGAGGTCGGCAAGCTTAAGATTGAGTTCAATGAAGCCGACTAGGGGCTTGTCAGCGATGGAAAGTTCCACGCCGCCGTCGTGGCTGATGACAATGCCTTCGAGACTGGCTGGGGGGATGTTGGCTGTGTAGTCGAGGTGCCGGAGACCGACGATCTGCATATGTGGGTGGCGAATGGAACCGCCAGAGCTGGGGCCGTGATTTTTGAAGAACAGGACTGAGGCGAATTCGCCGCCGGCAATCATATCTAGCCATTTCTCGGTGCCGAAACGGATGACCCGGTGGAGGTGACCCTTAGAATAAAGCGACAGTTCGGATGTGCAATCATCTGTTTCGATGAGAACGGTCTGAAAGGTGTCCTGGAGTACCGGGTATTTGTTGGCGATAAGGAGTATCGACCCATCTTCGGCGATAATCCCCTCAAGTTCGTCGCGGCAACAGAAGGGACATTTATGGCCAATATCGACAACGGTCACCGGTTTGGTGCCGCTAATCTTGGTGTCAAAAACAAGGTGGATCTGACTTGAGTTCATGACTATGTCTCCTTGTGGGCGAGAGTGTCTTGCTTTTTTTATTATACCATACCATGGAATTCATGACATGATAGTTATATTCGTGGAAGCTACCCGCAATAACCATCCTCACAAGCAATAAGAACCCGCGATTGTCATGGTTCTCAGGTATTCCGTATTTAAATGTTGGAAATAAACCGTGCCGAACTCCTTTGGTTTTTTGCTGTTAACAGTGATACGTTTCGCCGCATCGGGTCAAACGGCGAAACATATCCAAACGCCTAAATCCCTTATTCGTTCTTTATCCGAAAAATCCTAAATCCCCCAGTTTACATTTGCATAATCCTGACCAATCCGGTAAGAGCGAATACGTTTTTCCCCGCTAGCGACATGTATTCCTTTCATAAACTTTCTCTCTTTCTAAATTGGTTTCCTGATTCAGTTACTAAAGCATACAGTGCTACCGCTATTAAAAATATAGTTCCCAATACAGCCACGCCTGTAAAGCTTCCACCCATAAAAGATAAGCCAAAGGCAATCGGGCCTAACATTTCAGCGAATTTTTTTATGATACTGATATAGGATAATGCCCTACTTTCACCTAGCCTCTTAACAATTTCAAGATTTAAGAAATAATTATTTTGTGCCACAAAGCCAAAGCTGTCAGCAAGCCCCAAAAACAATACTGCGACCATCGCGGGAACAAAGCCACCCATTAGCCCAAAGGCGATTAAGGCTATTGAAAAAATAACATTATAGGCTATATTCCATCTAAATAGATTTGGATATTTGTTTAACCACTTGATAAGCCATGGCCCTAAGTAAACAATTATTAAGCCGTAAATTAATTGGGAACGGCCAATATCGGCGGTCGACTTGCCGATATCTGTAAAATATATAGGAAGATAATACCCAAGATATGATCCTATGATGCAGGACGGTACAATCATGAGTAGCACAAACAAAGTTGCCTGTAGCACATACCGAAAATTATATTTTTCATTAGCTGCTGTTTTCCGTGTTTGTATTTCTTGTTTCGGTCTTTGGTAGGTTGCATTTTCAAGTCCTAGTATTGCCACAATACATACCATGGTAAGTGCCGAGGCAATCAATAATACCGGTACATAGCCCAGTATATCTGCAAGCACTGATCCGAGTACCGCACCGCAATTCATGCCTGCATAAATGCCGGCATTTAACATGGCAAAACATATTGCTTTGTCCTTGTCATTTACCGTGAAAAGAGCAAAGTTTCTAAGAGTCATCCAGCAAAAACCATAGCCAAGGCCAACCACGCCACGTGAAAGAATAAACATGGCGATATTGGTGGAAAAGGCACTCATAAGCGTTCCCAGTGCCACGATAACCAGGCCGCCAACAAAGGAAAGTTTCCAGCCTTTTTTCTCAATAATGATTGAGGTTACAAAAATGGCTACGCAGGTTAATAAAAATTCAGCTGATTGTGGTATCCCAGCTAGTACATTGCCTTGAAATCCGAAAAAGTTTCCGCCTAAATCTTTAGCAATAATGGCAATAAAGGTGGTTGCCATGCGCGAAGCAAAGTAAAAGAAAAAGGCTATTTGTCTCACATATCCCACCATGCTGTAGGAATGTTGGTCAACTATCTTACTCTTATCAGCAAATTTGTCTTCGATAAATTTAATGGCGAAAATGACCAGCTCAATGGTTAAGATAATCGACGCTATCAGTACAGTCAGCAAATCCAAAAGGATCTTACTAACCATTTTGTTTTGGTAATCTGCCGAAATATCCATTACTACGGTTACTTCACCATTGGGAAAACGATATGATTTTAATGGATCAACTGCCACGCTTTGTCCAATTTGGGTTTTATCGGCAGAATCCAGAACAATATTTTCTCCATCAATAATATAAATTGAACCTATCTCTTCAGACATCTTTACTTGCGCAAGCGCAAAATGATCAGTCAGCATTTCCGGGCTTATAATCGCAAACGTTTCTTTTGCTCTTTCCAGTGATTTGTTTTCAAAATCAAGCTGTTTAAAGGAATAAGTAGCAAAAGAAAGCGTTATTTGAATGATACAAATGACCGCTGTCAGCATTATGATAATTTCACTTTTTTGCATACTGCCGTCTTCGTTAAAAATTTCGCCAAAGAAGATAAACAGCATAAGCGCAATAACTGCAAAAACGCTTAAAATTACCAAGGTTACATTAAGTATCCCCTGCATTTCTGCAGGTTGTCCTTTATTGATTATCCCCAAGAATAGTAATATAACAAGCACAATGGCTAAGGTGCACAGGGCAAGCCATTTTCGTTTTTTATTGACCATCATTTGTCCTGCCTTGCTTTATTTTCAAGGCAAGCATTGTAATATCGTCTGCTTGCTCTGCGCCATCAGCAAATTCATCAATTTCACTTTTTATACTGCTGAGCAGTTCATTTAACCTGCAGTCTTTGTATTTGTTAATATCCATAAGCAGTTTCTCATTGCTAAACAGCTCATCATTTCTATTTACCGCTTCTGTTACCCCATCAGTATACATATAAATAACATCATCTTGTCCTAATATGATTTTATCCTGGCTATAGCTCATATCTTCCATACCGGCTAGAACAAACCCCGGTTTTGTTGCTAACCACGCAAAATCACCATTGGCTCTTTTAATAAGCGGCGGGTTGTGTCCTGCATTTACATAGGTAAATTCCCCTGTACTAATTTCAAGAATTCCCATAAAAGCAGTTACAAACATGGAAGCGTCGTTATTTTCGCAAAGCTGCTGATTAACGGTTTCAAATACCTCTTGGGGCGTTTTACCATACACGCTGTTTTTGATAAGGGTTTTGGTAATTACCATAAATAATGCAGCCGGTACTCCTTTACCGGATACATCGGCGATAACAACAGCTAAATGATCATCATCAACAAGAAAGAAATCATAAAAATCGCCGCCCACCTCTTTTGCTGGAAGCATGGTTGCATAAATTTCAAATTCCTCTCTAGCCGGAAATGGCGGGAAAATACAAGGTAACATACTTGCTTGAATTTTTGTTGCAAAAGCAAGCTCTGCACCTATGCGTTCTTTTTCAGCCGTTATTTTTGAAATATTTTTGATATAGGTCTTCAAATCAATGGTCATTTTGTTAAAGGCTTTGGCAAGTTCTGCTATTTCATCTTTTCCTCTATCATCAATTTGGGTATCAAGATCTCCCTCACCAATTTTTACAACCTTTGAAAGCAATATTTTTATAGGATTGGTAATGGTTTTTGATAACAGATAGGAACACACCAAAATAATCATTGCCGAAACTGCTAATACAATAACTAGAACAATTAACACCTCTCGCAGGGTTTTAGTAATATACCCTTGGGTTTGCTCGGTGTACTCATCAATCTGCTTTTTAGTTTCTACTGCCGGTTTAATAATTTCATCTACTTCAACAACCACAGCCAGTGACCACTTTGTTGTTGGCAGCTTTGAATAAGCAATATAACACAACTTATCATCTATATGCGCTGTTGTTAACCCTTCAGGTTTGCTTACAATGTCCCTGATCGCCTGCAGATAATCGCCAGTCGCACTTTCCAGAGGTTTGGTGTTAATCTCATTATATTTGGGGTGGGCGATAATATTGCCTTTATTATCAAGCAAAAATGCGTAACCGGTTTCGCCGATTTTCATAGAAATAATATCGTCTTGCATACTTTTAAGTGTAATATCAGCAGCCAGCACTCCACGCGGCTGTCCATTTTCATCATAAAAGGTTTTGGCATTAGTAACACAAATAGAACCAAAGGCATCTAAATAGGTATCAATCCAGATGGATTTCCCATCATTTTTCATTGCGGTTTTGTACCAATCACGCGCTCTTGGATCATAAGAGGCATTATATTCGTTAGATTTTGAATAACGATAAGAAATACCTGAGTTTGTGCCTAAATAAATATTATTAAAAATATTATTATTTTTAAATATAGGTGCAAACATATATTCCGCATTACTGATAAGCGATAATTCTTGGTCAATATCAGGCGTCCGCGAAATCCCCGGCGCCAGCATATATTTGGCACTTACCACTCCCATTACCGTATCAGGCACCAGCGGTAAATTCTTACCTTTAAAGTTATTTTCATTTTTATAAACAGCTGTCATATACTCTGACAGCGCTGTAGTATCCTCTTGCACATTAGACAGTATGGCATCTGATTTCAAGGCTTGCTCTTTGGCGATCTTAACAATATATTCCTCTGCTTGCTTTTGCAGTGCAGACTTTGACCGTTCAGAAGAATTGATTCCAAGCTGAGTATTTGCATCTGTGGAATATCTCGTTAAATTCAGCATTTGTGTGTAGGAAACAACGGAAATAAAAAACAATGAAAACAGCGATACTACCAAAATAATAGCAAGAATCTTTGTTCCTATTTTGAGATTCCGCATGATATATTCCCCCCTATAGCTCGTTTTTAACTATTATCTCAATTAAATCATTAAAGGATAATCCATATTTCGTAGCTGCGTGGGGATAAAAACTTTCAGGTTTTAATCCAGGTACTGCATTAATTTCAATAAAATAAGGAAGGTTTGTTTCCTCCTCAATCATATAATCAATCCGCGCATAATTTTTCGCATTTACAATATTGAATACCTCAATGGATATTTTGGCAAGCTCTTCTTTTAGCTCAGCTGATATGTCTGGCTCAATTACGGTAAAATCTTTATTAAATAAAATAATATCGGTTTGCTCGCCAAGCATATTTTCACCTGATATGGTCGGTAATGCTACCGGTACTTTTTCTATTTCCAGTATTGGCGTTGTTACAAATTTCCCTTTAATAAATTGTTCAATGATTACTTCATCATCATAGTTAAAGGTTTGCGCAATTTTTTCATAATCTTCTCTTGATCGTATATATTCAATGCCATAACTTCCGCCCTGGGTTATCGCTTTTGCCACAACAGGATAGGACATCACTTTTTCTATTTTCTCTAGCAATTGCACCTTGGGCATTGCCAAAAAAGTCTGTTTGTTTACATAAATAAATGCTGGTGTTTTGATACCGTGGTAAGCGCATAGCTTTTTGCAGAGGCATTTATCATTAATTATAGCCGCGGCTGTAGCCTTCGAACCAGTATATGGTAACCTTAAATGTTCACAAATGGCTTGTACAGTGCCATCTCCATGATATTTACCCTGCACCGCTATAAAGACTAATTGGGGCTTATTTTTTTGTAAATTCATGTATATATTTACATCAAATTCCAGCAAACTAACTATGTGGCCATTTGCCTCAAGTGCCTTGGCTATATAACCCGCATTTTTTGTAGAAACAGCACACTCACTTGATGTTCCGCCATGCACTACTGCAATATTCATCATTTATAAGCTCCTCACTGAAAGCGTAAAAGCACCGGGACGGTTATGTTGCTTCCCCTACTATCACTTATCTTTTTATTTCAATCCTACTATATACTTTGACTATAACCAATAAAATTCCTTTTACTTTAGGATTTTTTTCGGGGTCAGGGTTGCGCTTTTGCGTTATTTATAAAAACCGTTTATAAAGGATGGATTGTCACTCCTATCAGTCAGTTTTAGTCATGCTCTATAGGACTCAATTAAATCGACTTCTAGCAGAATTAGTGCCATATTCTAAATTATATAATTTTCCTATATTCAATTTGTAACTATCCTTGATATATCCGAGAAAAACCGATATGTAAAAATAGACATAACTTACTTTTTCAGCAAGTTATGTCTATCTTCTTTATTTGGAATACTATCTCCTGCTTTTTTTTACATATTGTAACATAATTTTTACTGACAGATGTTACGGGCGATGACTCGCTTTGTATAAAATAATGCTTAAGCCTGATCTAACTGACTTCCCGCCCCATAAGACCTTTTGTCGTGAATAACCAGCCTTCCCCGGCTTCAGGAGGTGGCACACGGGACGTTTCTTTTTTGTCAACTTTTTGCGATAATTCCTCTGGATATCCCAGTTGCTCGTTCTATCTCTCTTATCGATAGCCCTGCATTTTTCAGCTGACGCAGAATTTCATCACGTTCTGCTTTTTTCATAGTTTCTATTTTTTTCGGCTCGATATTCTCTGTGTTTTTTAGGATTCTTTGCCGGATCTCTTCTTCGCTTTACTTCGTTCGGCCATCCACTTCAAATTTACGTTCTACCAGCCTTTCATGCGCTTTAATCCATTCCGCCTTGCCCATCATTTCATATGCTAACTGTACATCAACCAGTTTTGCCTCACCGATGTATTCGCAATAACTGCTGTATTTATAATGTTCCAGTTGCTGCACCATTCCTGCTCTCAACGGATTCTGATGAATATATATCATTAAGGGTATAAAATACTCATCCATCTCTACTGCTTTACTTTTATATCGGCTTCCGATCAAAGCTCCGGTTCTTTGATATTTCCGGTTATATTTCATCACATATTTGATTAACATTCGCTTTATGATGGTGGATATATGCCCTGGCTGCTTTTCTTTCAGCAACAGATGTACATGATTCGTCATCAGGCAATATGCGTATATTTCAAATCCAGTTTCTTGTTTCAAGCTTTTCATTATTTCCAGCAAATATTCAAAATCTTGTTCTTCTTCAAAGATATTCTGATGATTAATTCCTCGAAATACTATATGATAAATTCCGCTCTCGCTCAGTCTTCTCGCCTCACTTGGCATATTTCAGCACCTTTTTGACCTTAAGTATAATATCTTATTGACAAAAAAGAAACGTCCCTTATCCGTCACGTTGCTAACCGCCATTGGTTAACCATTATTTATTTTATCGGTTGACAATGTGAGTGCACTCATTATAATAGTTCTTATAAGTGGGCTTAGCTTCAGGTGTTTTTACCCCAATTATGCTTTCCCTATTAAACAAGGAGTTTGATTACATGAATGACTTACAACAGCTAAAATCAGCCGTGCTCACCGGTTATCAGGTGACTAAGCAAGAGGCGCTGTCACTATACGATGCGCCGCTGGCAGAACTGTGCTTAGCCGCCAATGAGCTGCGGGAACATTTCCGCGGTAACACCTTTGACCTCTGTACAATCATTAACGGCAAAAGCGGCCGCTGCTCAGAAAACTGCAAGTATTGCGCTCAATCAGTTCACTACTGTACCGATATTGAGGAATATCCCCTGCTGGATAAGGACAGCATCCTCAAAGAAGCCCTTTATAACCAAAAAAAAGGGGTTCACCGCTACTCTATTGTTACTTCCGGCCGAACACTGTCTGATGCTGAGTTGACACAAATATGCGAGCATTATCGCGCCTTGCGTAATAACTGCAAGATCTCGCTTTGCGCCTCACACGGCTTACTGTCATTGGAACAATTCAAACAGCTTAAAGCTGCCGGCGTCATACGCTATCACAATAATCTTGAAACCTCACGCCGGTATTTCCCGGAAATCTGCACTACTCATACCTATGATGACAAAATCACCACAATTAAAAATGCTTTAGCAGCCGGCCTGGAAGTATGCAGCGGCGGCATTATGGGACTTGGCGAAACCCTGGAAGACCGGATTGACATGGCACTTGACCTTAGAAGTCTTGGCATAAAGTCAATTCCTGTCAATATACTAAACCCAATTAAGGGTACGCCACTTGCTACCCTCCCTAAACTTACATCTGAGGATGTGCAACAGATTGTTGCCATATACCGTTTTATCCTGCCAGCTGTCACTCTCCGTTTAGCTGGCGGCCGAGGTTTACTACCTGATAAAGGCAAGGCTGTGTTCCAGTCAGGCGCTAACGCCGCCATATCAGGAGATATGCTGACAACGGCTGGAATCACCATCAGTGATGATCTGGCAATGGTAAGCGAGTTAGGCTTTGAGGCAAAAATTCATGAGTAAAGGCGTATTTATCACTGGTACCGGCACTGATATCGGCAAAACTTATGTTACCGGATTGATTGTAAAAAAACTCCGCAGCAGCGGGTTTAACGCCGGTTACTATAAACCCGCACTAAGCGGCGCAGAATATGTTGACGACAAGCTAATCCCTGGCGATTGTAAGTTCGTCGCCGACACTGCAGGAATCCCACTGGCGCCGCAGGAGCTAACTTCTTATATATATATAACACCGGTTTCTCCCCATCTAGCCGCTCAACTGGAGCAGCGACTGATTGAGGCCGATGTTATCCTTGCGGACTTTAACAACAGTTCGCGACAATATGATTATCTTGCTGTGGAAGGCTGCGGCGGCCTTGTTTGCCCCCTGCGCATGGATGATACCATCCTGATGCAAACCGACATTATCAAGCTGTTAAAGCTTGATCTAATCATAGTAGCCTCAGCCGAGCTCGGCTCCATCAATAGCACTGTCCTTACTGCTCATTATGCCGGGAGCCTGGGGCTTACGGTAAAGGGCATCATTCTCAATAACTATGATGATACCCACTTCTTACACCGAGATAACAAAACTATCATTGAGCGTCTTACCCGGCTGCCAATTATCGCCTGTGTTCCCAGCCAGGCCGTCTCCCTTGCTATGGAGACAGATGCGCTTTGTAGTCTGTTTGAGGAGGTCTAACCTATGAATTTAGTCCAAAAAGATTTACAGCATATTTGGCATCCCTGCTCACAAATGAAGGACTACGAAGAACTGCCACCCATCATAATCGACCATGCCCAGGGCTTATACCTTTATGATATTGAGGGCAAGCGTTATGCCGATGTTGTCAGTTCCTGGTGGTGTAACCTGTTAGGGCATAACAACCCCCGCATAAATAACGCTATAAAAAATCAGCTTGATAAGCTGGAACATGTTATTTTTGCAAACTTCTCCCATATCCCGGCGATTACCCTCTGTGACAGCCTTTCTCGACTGCTTCCGGCAGGATTGACCAAGTTTCTTTTCACCGATAATGGTTCTTCCGCCATCGAAGCTGCCATGAAAATGAGCTTTCAATATCACTATCAGACCGGTCAACCGCAAAAAACGCGTTTTATGGCCTTAAGCGACGCGTACCACGGCGAAACTGTCGGCGCTTTGTCTGTCGGCGGAGTCGATATATATTCGCAAATCTATAAGCCCATGCTGCTTGATATTATCCGGGTGGACGGCCCGGACTGCTATCGCTGCCGCTATGGGCAACAACGCGACAACTGCCAGGCGGAATGTTTCGCGGCTGCGGCAGAAGCCTTTAGTAGCCATGCAGATACGGTATGCGCGTTTATCGCCGAACCGCTTGTCCAGGGCGCGGCAGGCATGAAAATCTATCCCCCGCTATATCTGAAAAAGCTTCGCCAGGCCTGCGACAGGTACAAGGTACACCTGATCGCTGATGAAATTGCCACAGGCTTTGGCCGCACAGGCAAACTGTTTGCCTGTGATCATGCCGATATCTCGCCTGATATTATCTGTCTGTCCAAAGGGTTGACAGGCGGCTATCTACCAATGGCGCTGGCAGTAACAACCCAGAAGATATATGATGCGTTTTATGCCGACTATGGCGAAGGTAAAGCGTTTCTGCACAGCCATACCTACAGCGGCAATCCGCTGGCGTGTGCAGCGGCCAATGAAGTACTTGCCATATTGCAGGAAGAACATATCTTGGAGAAAGCCAAGGAAAATGCTGCCTACTTCCATCAATTAATCTTCGAAGCATTGGCTACTCACCCGCACGTCGGCGAAATCCGGTCTATCGGCCTAATTAATGCCATCGAGCTAGTTGCCGACAAGCTAACCAAAGAGCCCTTTGATTCTAAGCTGCGGATTGGTTATCAAATTTACAAAAAAGCGCTAGAAAATGGCGTTGTACTCAGACCGCTTGGCGATGTACTCTACTTCAATCCGCCGCTGACTATTGACCGCGCCGATATGCCTGGCATTATTCAGGTATGTAGACAATCTATTCGCGAGGTACTAGGATAAACTGACAAGTTAGCGAGTCAGGCGACGACCACATAATTCATGTCCACACGCTCAAAACAAAGCAGACCAACCTTTTTGGCGGCAAATCCCGCCTGAAGGTCAGTCTGCTTTATTATATATACTGGATCTTTAGTATTTCTGCCGCATACCTACGCTGACGACTACAGATTAACGCTGCCAACAAGCTGGTTTTGGTCCCGCAAGTGCTAAGAAATGATTGTAGATTCGCGGCGAATTATCTTTGCGCAAGATGCAGACTTTGATACTGTGGGGAGCAGTGCCATGCACACACGAATGGGCAATGCTGCCGGTTACAATGGTGTCGCACCATACATATCCATAAATCAAAGCATCAGGAGCCGACTCCTTTACTCCACCGCTGACTATATCCCAAAGAGGATTGGACACATCACCTACATAAACCTCAGCAATTTCCCAACTGTTCCAGGTTCGTCGTACAGATACCAGTTCTGTTGGCTCAACTTGTTTATTAATCTTGGATTTGGGCTTCATAAATATACCCCCTATGTCCTTTTATCCAGGGAGAAGCCACCTAAGACTCCTGGCTTCTCCCTGGATAATCTCGACAAACATTCTAAAGGTGTAACCCCTTGAATCAAGTCTCCACTTATAACAAATGCCCTACTGTTCAGCACGTATGGAACTGTAGAGCATTTGTATTGTGTCATTTTTTTAATGACAGCCTCCGCAACAGCCGCCACAAGCTCCGCTGTTGCCCATATCGCACCCACTTGGCGAGTGCTTTGCCATCTGCGATGGAGCAGTAACCGAAAGCACTTTGGTCAAAGCGTCTTCACCGCAATCAGGACAAACAATTCCAGCCTGTTCTACACCGCTTTTCTGCAGCAATTCAACTAGTTTTCCACATTTTTTACAGGAGTATTCATAGATTGGCATTGATTTTTTCCTCCACATTTGCAACAAGGTATTTTTTTTAGAACTTATAACCAACCGTTAGCTGCCCATAATCGCCACGTAAGCGGTTGGTCTCGTGAACGTCATGCAGCCATTTTGCGACTACTACAAGATCACCTTTGTACGCCTTGGGCTTCCAAAGAATAGCTGGCCCGATACCGAATGCCTCGCCTTTGAAGCTGCCAAGCATAGCACCGCTGCCGCTATCAGCTGACAGTTGCTTGTAGTAATAACCTTGCAAACCTATTGCCAGGTTTTCTTTAAAATAATGATGATTTAGGGCAAAGTCCACGTGAAATTCATTGCCAGACTTATAATCGGTAGCAGAGTTTTTGGTATTGAACATGATACCAGGGGTGATGGAGAATTCTGCCCCAGTTTTAACATTCAACCAAGTCATGGCAAGTGAAGTATCAAAGCCCCAATAATTGCGGCCGACATTTATTAGATTATCGGTACTATAACTGCCTGTCGGCGCGAAGACCGATTCAGTCAGCTTATAATGGCAATCGCCATCCTTCCAATACAAAGCGGCCGTGAGCACGGTGTCACCAAGGGCTGTATGTCTGTCAGATCTGCCAGCGGAATGATGGGCTGTACTGGCACTTACGGTAAGATCATTGTTGCCTATAGGCACAGCAAGTCCCAACTGCAGCTTTTTGTTGCCAAGCACAGGCTTATCAAAGGTATAGAAGCCGCCAACATAATTATAAAAAGCCTTATCTTTCATATCAAGCCTGACCTGTCCTCCCAACACAGCCTTGCCAGCATCCCCACTGTAAAACAGCATCTGATTGGCCATCATGAAACCAGGTGCTGGCGGTATTGCAGGGGCGAAGGTGGTAGAGGCACCTGGGAAGTAGTAGCTTGACCCACCTTCAGTGGCCAAGGCCGTAAATTGACCGAGCATCAGGCAACTCGCCAGTAACAAAATAGCAACGATTATTTTCTTCATAGTCATCATATCCTTTTTTAAGATTACTTGTTAATGGGTGTTCCCGCTTTTTGCAGCTTGGCCTGCATTTCCGGGCTCACTTGTATGACAAGCTCGGCATTATAAGAACCACTGGGCAGTAGTGCTGCCAATCCCGGACTTGCTGATAACGCTTTACCATCGGTGTATATCTGCCGATCTGCAATAGCACAAGACCGGGATTTTGCCGCAAGCGACCCGGTCTTGGCCGCCGTATCAACATTAACCGTAACAATAGAAATTGTATTATCGCTATTGCGGACAATCTCGGTAGTACGGAACTGCTGAGGAAAATCCCGTAGTGATGCGGTTTCAATCTGCCAGAATCCCAGTTCCGGACGCTCCGAATCAGGTGATGCAAACGGAGTAACAGTATTGTAATGGCGATGTCCGGCAACCCACAGAATAAAGTTCGGATATTGCTGCAGTTTGGCAATTAGCTGCTGCTCAGATACATAAGCGTTGGACCACCAGCCGACAAAAGACTCCGCCCCTTCGACACCAATTGGTACATGGGCAGCAATAATCATAAGCTTGCCTTCAGCCTGCCCATGATCAAGTTCTTTGACAAGCCATTCATACCGTTCTTTATCAAGGGTACCATGGCCATAACCGTGCAAATCGGGGTCTTCGTCTTTTTGGGTATCATCAAGTACAATAACTTTAACGGGTATATCGGACTTAGGTTCAAAGCTATAGGAAGCAAAGTCGTTATCAATATTAGCCTGGCTGAAACCGTGGCCTGCCGGCTGGGACGAAGATGTGAAAAATTCTTGCATCCACTCCTTGCGTGACAGTGAACGACGATTAGGGTCAGCGGCAATCTTCGGGGGGTTGGTAGTTTCGACCGGCCCGGCACCGATCACATCACCATACGGTGTACGGCCGTCAAGCACTCCCATATAATAATCACGACGATTGATACCGCCAGGCATGAAGATATCCCCCATTTTCATAATATCTTCAGCAACATAAGCTTGTTTTATGTAATCGCTGACAGGGTTTGTCCCCATCCAAAAATGGTCATGATTGCCGAGAGTTTGGTACCAGGGGATGCTCTTATCAAGACCAACAGCCTTGAAGGTTTTTTGATATTCGATGGTATCTGCACCAAGATGAGCGCCAGAGCTTGGCGTAATAGTTTTACCATCAAGAATATCAATATACCAGCGAGTCTCATTGTACTGGGTGTTATTGCAGGTATCACCCAACGAAAGGCCAAAGTCAATAGGATTTTGTTTATGAATGGCGTTTATTGCCTGCACAGCGGCATCAAGAACATGAGTCGAGTACAACATAACCCCTGAATAAGCGGAACATACCCCATGTTTAAGGCCAAGATAGATAGCCTGCGTAGGCGATTCCTTATCGGTGATATGAATATCTGTGATAGTAAAAAAATTTAAAAGTCTAGCAGTCTTGGTAACCTTCATCCCGGTATAGGAAGACGGCATAAGATCCAGTCTTTTTTGAAGAGTCAGACCCGCACCTTCCTGCCACAAGCCATAGCCATACTGTGCATATTTAGAAATTTCCGTAGGCTGAAGCTTTGGCGAAGTTGCCGGCACAGGAACAGGAATAACTGTACGCGCAATTGTTGTCTGGTAACCCGGCGCAGCGGATAACTTATTGAGCCATTTTGGAGAAAAACCACTGCACACTACTAAGGCTGCTCCGGCTAGACCTGATTTAATGAAAGTACGTCTCGATATTTTCATACGCTAGTCTCCTCACATGATAGTTTTTGCTATAAATACTCATAGGACTTTCGTGATCTGGATGTTATTCCGACAAAATTGTGTGGTTATATTCCTTCGACAAAATCTTCCATAACCCTTCCATATTTTCACACAATTTATTTATTCGTGTAATCTTGCTGTTCCCCGCCAGATTCGCCCATATCGAACAAAAAAACTCGCGGTACTCGCGAGTTTTAAGCATTTTCGGATTCAATTAGCTGATACAGGTCAAATGTAAGGTTAACGCCTTGCCTATAGACATCTGCGACCACTTTTTCCATGGCTTCCATTAAATTAGACCCGCCTGGAACAACGGTAATTCCCGCAACTCCCATAAGCTGAAATAAAAAGTTGTTGCCATCTATTCATGAAGCTTAGCAGTCAAAATCTCCTGTTTCCTTGCTAATATTTTGCCAGCTAAGACTTGTGCTTCTACATTTTCAAACCCAAGCCTTTCGATGGTCTGTGCTAAACGTTCACCTGTAATTCCTTGTTCATGATACAGGAGAATGACCTTTTCAATGACAGCTAAAGCTTCTTCTTTATCTGTAAAAATCTTGTTAATAGTAATACCATGGGTTACTTGTTTACCCCAGCGGCCGCCGATATATATCTTATAACCCGATTGTCCGTCTTTAATAGCGTCAAAATTGCACTTGCCAACGCATCTACCACAATGGGCGCATTTTTCGGCATCAATTTTCAAAGCGCCATCTACAACACTAGCCGCCTTCATCGGGCAAACTGCTTCAATCAAGCATTTTTTGCAGCCTTTGCAGAGATCTGCATCAAAATTAGGTATACATTGTCCGATAATGCCTACATCGTTTAAATTAGGTTTGGCACAGTTGTTAGGACAACCGCCTACTGCAATTTTAAATTTATGTGGCAGTCTTACACTGGCATAGCCGTCAAAAAATCGTTCATGAATTTCTCTGGATAACACAAAGGCATCAATAAGCCCATATTGGCAAGTAGTCCCTTTGCAGGATACAACCGGACGTACTTTCGCGCCTGTCCCGCCGGTCTTAAGGCCAGCTCTGGCAATATAAGCACGAAAATCTTCAATCTTGTCATAAGGAATACCCTGGCATTCCACAGAAAGTCTGGTTGTAAAGGTAACAATACCATTGCCAAATAATTCAGCGGCTTCGGCAATACATTTTGCCTGAGCAGCTGTAATCGCACCATTTACGGTTATAACTCTTCCTGAAAAATTATCGGTTCCTTTGTTACTTAGAAAGCCAAGCGCTTTAACTCTTTTTTCATCTTCCTTGCTGATTGTTAGTGTAGCCATTTATATACCTCCGATTCATCTTGTCTTCAATATAACACTTGTTGATTAATTATTAAAGTGATATTATTTTATAATAATCATAGGTAAAACCTATTAAAGTTGGTTCGAATTTTTACTATCTAAGGAGAACAAAATGACAATACGGCATTTAAAAATCTTTATTGCTGTTGCAGAAACCGGCAAGATGAGTGCTGCGGCCGCCAAATACTTTATATCTCAGCCAACAGTAAGCCAGACAATCAAAGAATTAGAAAACCATTATGAAGTACTATTATTCGAAAGAATTGCCAAAAAGCTATACATCACAGACGCCGGAAAAAATCTGCTTACCTACGCACGAATCGCAGTAAAACAATTTGATGAGTTAAACATGTATATGTTTACTGAAGGACATGCGGAAAAAATACGGATTGGTGTCACAATAACAGTAGGCTCTTGCCTGCTGCCAACTTTATTGAAGGATTTTAAACAACAAATGCCAGAGGTCGAAACCTTTGCCTATATGAATAATACAAAAGCCATCGAAGAAAAAATACTGAAAGCCGAACTGGATATCGGCATTGTGGAAGGACAGGTCAAAAGCCATGATTTAATCAATACCCCTGCCGTCAAGGATTATCTGGTAATTGTCTGTGGTAGAAACCATAGTTTTGCCGGACGGAGTCGCATTGCGATTGACGAACTGGAGAACCAAGCTTTTGTCATGCGGGAAGAGGGCAGCGGTACTCGTGAATTATTTGAGAACTATATGCAAAAAAACGGGGTCAAACTAAAAATAGGCTGGGAACTAACTTGCCCTGATGTAATAAAATCTACTGTAATGGAAAATAATTGTCTAGCAGCTATCTCCATCCGCTTGGTGGAAGAAGAAATAAAAGCTGGCAAGCTATATGTGATAAAAAGCAACGAAAATGCCTGGGACAGATCCTTTAACATCGTTTACTACAAAAATAAGTATATCAGTGAAAGTATGAAAACCGTAATGGAAATTGTTAAGAAATACAATAAATCCGACATCCTAAAGGATATACCATCAGGTATCCTGGTAAATGACTGGCAAACCGAATAATGGATTGCAGCAAAAAACTAGCCCCGGGTTCGAGGGCTAGTTAGTCTTTTTTCGTTATAATGTTTTACGCTGTAGTAGGTTGAGCTTGATTTATTTGAGTGCCGTCTTAATCTCGCACATAGTTGTACGTTTCTAATCTTCCGCTAACCCTGCCTACTTCCATTTCCCCAGTTAACGTGCTTACCCCTGGCCATATATAACTCTTGCTGCCTAATTTAATTACTGCCTGATTATCCGCAACCTCAAAGGAAAAAATTCCGGAGTAGTGCCACTTATCAGTAGCCGGCAGCGCTTCCCGCAATAGGTACTTTCGATCAAGCAAGCCCTTCTTGTTTCCTTTGTACAGTGCACATACTTGAATATTTCCACCGGCAAATTCAAGATCTACTTTAAATGTACTGCCGTCTTCCATCTTGCCGTAAAAGCCAATCCATGGTTTAGACGAGACTTTACTACCTTTGATATCATAGAGTACAACCTTACCCTCGGGTGTATTGATGGGGAATCCACCTCTGAATGTACGATTTTCCGGTATCTGTTGCGTGTCCACAAGAACCATTTGTGGTTGAGCAGATGCCGTTACGCAGATCGCCACCAAGATAAGCATCAACGACAAACAAATGAAAAACCGTTTTTTCATAATTACCTCCCTTGAATTATGGTTTAACTCTGCCTAATAAGCTCTCACCCTATTCTATTATCGTTAAAACGGTTTAAGCGTATCTATCTGAAAAAATTATAGCATTTCTTCATAATACATATCTTCTTCCGCTTCTGTGCAAAACTCGATAACTGCGCCATTGAATTCCTGACTTCGGCTACCAGATACTACGGAAAATTCATTGCGTATTATCGCAAATGTTTTCTGTGACATTTTTATCGCTTTGAGTGGTTTATTTGTCCTCTTTTGGTATTCATGCATCAGTTTAAAGACTTCTTCAATTTGTTTCATCAAACACCCTTCCCTAACCTCATCATAATACTTACTAAAAGCATTTATCTTGGTTTATTATTTTACCATATCCGGAAAATTATTACTATGAGACCCAATACCTATTATATTCCCATCGATTACCTTCTCGATGCTTCCAAACAAAAAACAAATGCGCGGAACACTTCCGCGCGTCACTACTGCTTCTTGATAAACCTAGCTACCCTTCAGGTGGGTTTAAAACCCATCAGAAGGGTAGTCGGTAATCGTATGATTCTATGAGTCAGAAAACTATAACCTTACTCCTTATTTTTATTTTCTGAACTGTTCTATGGTCATTTGCAAATTGTTTGCCATCTTGGCAAGGCTTTGGCTGGCAGAGGCAATCTCTTGCATTGTCGCCGATTGCTCTTGGGTAACTGCCGAAACGTTCTGACCTTCAGCGGCAGATTGTTTACTAAGCACATCTATCTTTTTCACAAATTCCACAACCTGCTGATTGCTACCCGCAACCTGCTCAATAGATTCAGATATACTACGTATCTGACCAGACAATTGTTTCACAAGTGTAGTAATTTGTTCAAAAGCATTCCCGGCGTTATTAACTACTTCGCTGCCTAGTTTTACTTCTTTTGTTCCTTCATTCATTGCAATTACTGCTTGATCAGTATCTTGCCTGATCTCATTAATAAGCTCAGAAATTTGTTTGGCCGCTTCCTGAGACTGTTCCGCCAACTTACGCACTTCATCTGCCACAACGGCAAACCCGCGTCCCAGTTCACCAGCCCTAGCCGCTTCAATAGCGGCATTAAGCGCAAGTAAATTTGTCTGACCGGCAATCCCGGAAATAGTATCGACAATCTGTCCTACTTCTTTGGATCGCTCACCTAATTTCGCTACTACCTGTGCGGAATTAACCACTGTTTTTTCAATATTAGCCATCTGGCTGGTAGCTTTGTTTATAGCCTCACCACCATTATGTGCAGCTTCTGAAGCCTCATCTGACATGGCAGCTACACTACCGGCATTTATAGCAATTTGTCTAACACCGCTTGACATCTTTTCTACAAAAGTATATGTTTCCCCCGCAAGACTCATTTGCTCTGTGGCCGCTCCTGCAACACTATTTATTGACTGCGCTACCTGATTCACTGCCTTAGCCGATTGGTCAGCACTTGCTGTCAGTTCTTCCGATGAAGCTGCCACTTGCTCGGCATTGTCTGAAATATGATTAATTAGCTTTTTCAAGTTTGCAATCATGGTATTAAAATCTTTTGACAAACGGCCAATTTCGTCATTGGAATTTACCGTAACACAAGCGGTTAAATCGCCTTCTGCAACTTGATCAGCAAATGTACTTAGTTGAGACAAGGGATCTGTCATCCGCTTTAAAGCCCAATAGATCAAAAGTGAAAGAATCAATAACAACCCTGCAATAAAAGTGCTCATATACTTTGATAACCAATTGGCCGATGCAAACAATTCATCCTGATCTACTATATTAGCCATACTCCAGCCAGTAATCGGTATAGGAGAATAAAACGCAATTTTCTTTTCACCATTTTGAGTATACCGATATACACCGGTATCACCAGATAACATTATTTGTCCGAGTTCTTTCAAAGCCGGCAAATCATCATCAGTGATTTTAGTTTTCAACGCTTTTTCTGCATCAGGATGAACCACGTATTGTCCTGTCCGTGAGACGAGAATACCAAAACCTTTTTCTCCATATTTTGTTGCTTGCACTTTTTTAATAACAGTTTCCGGTGAAATAGCTGACCCAAGAATCCCGATAGGTTGATTATTATCACCCGGAATTGGTGCCGCAACAGCTATTGTAACTTTACCTAAGGACTTGGCAAAAACCGGATCTGTAATATATGCGCCCTTTCCTGCCATAACGTATTTATAATAATCAAAATCGCGAACATCAACAGACTTTTTCTCAACTTGCCCATTATTCAGGATAGCCACTGTCGCCATGCCCTCACGCGTTACCGCAAAGGCATTGAGCGTAGATTCATTGGCATGCTGGCGTGAAAAGTTATTGATACGTGATACATTCAACTGATAAGTGCTGTCCGGATTTGTAGTTATCATACGTGCTTGCGGGCTAGCTGCCGACATAGAGACCTCAAGCACGCGTCCTGTAAGCCATGTATTAATATTACCGGCTGCTTCTTCTGTTCTGGCAGATACCGATTTTAATAATTCTTGTTCAATTACATTATCAAAGGCCTTATAAATTGTTACTCCTAAAATAAGTAGTCCAATCATGAGAACAGGAACAATTTGCAAAAACGTATTTGATAAATAAATCTAAATTCCTGCAAAATTCGTTCTATTTGAAAATTCATTTATTTTTATTGCAAGAACTTCTATGTTCCCTGACAATTATATACACTAAACAGCTATTCGACCCAACTAGTTGCACGGTTACATAATAAACATCACCAAACACAGCCTCTGTCTGGTGATGTTTCGGATATTACCATTCCCCTTGGTATTTTGCTCGCATTCTCTTAGGAAGTGATTTATACACCAAATCGTAAGAATGATCTATTAAGCCCTGCATTTCTTTTTCTGGTATACTGCCATCAAGTAAAAGTGTAATCCAATGGCGTTTATTCAAGTGGTACCCTGCAGTTATACTTGAATACTGCCGTCGCAAAATTTCCGAATAGTTTGGATCACACTTTAACGAAAGATTATCCTGCCCATTCCTCCGAGACAGTAGGGCAAACATTTTGTCCGCGACTTTAATAACAATAACATCAGGGCCAAAAGGATAGTCCTCAATCGCACCGGGTTTTGATAAGCAATATGTAAATAAGTTCTTGGAGTCCATTTATTCTCCTTTCGAGTAATGTATTATTTTAATAGCGTATTCTTCCACTAATATTCTTTAACCTGATTTGCCAATCCTGCTTTCGCTGGTTCTAATGGATAATTGGTAAAAAAAATACCGTTTACTACAAAAGAGTAAACGGAGTTGGGAGAATGGTGAAATAACAATTTAGGTGACATGTTAGTTATACAACAACTGCAAGGAAAAAAACAGCTTATCTGACTTAATGGTAAAAATCACTTCCTGAAATGCCAAAATTCGCAGTGAATATGAAAATCACATCCACTCTCGCTTACTTTATACTCCTACTGGCTGTTAGCGGCTTCGCAGGTAAAATCTAAGAGAAAGTGCGACACAATCTGTTATGCACCACAGCAAAAAAGCCACATAACCACCATATATGCCATAACCTGATTTTACAGCCAACAGATAAGCGAGTGGCAAGAATATCAGATAACTTGATACCCAACCCTCATAAACAATAAACCGTGTATCTTTGCAGGCAGTTAGCGTGCCACGCAGCACCATATAGATAGAAGAGAATAATTGGCCTAAACAAATAAGTTTTAGCGTTTGAGCTGCTTGTTCAGCGACCAGCTTATCAGCCGGACTAAAGAGATTGCTAATAGCTGATGAAAAGATAAAGATAAGGCAGCTTGTAACAAAAATAACACTAAAACTCATTTTGCATATCCGGCTGACCGTAGGCATTAGGCTGTCCCGCTGATGCTCTACTAGTTGTGAAACAATAATTGATGCTGTTATTAAAAAACCAATAGCGGGAAGATAAGCAAAATTAAAAACTTGCAAGGTAATTTGATGTACTGCTAAAGCGGCCGTTCCTAGCGGTTTTATTAACCAAACAAAAATAAGCAGCGCCAACAGTGTGAATCCTGTGTTTAGTCCTACATCTATGGCGAGAGCAATATATTCTTTGAGCTGACTTTGAAATGACAGTTTTAGCTGAATATATTGGTTTGTATATGGTTTTTTTCGTGCCAGAAAAGCTATGATCAGCAAGCCTGCAAGATTGGCAAATAGAGTTCCATATGCTGCCCCTTTTACGCCCATACTTGGAAAGCCAAATCCACCACACACAAATAAATAATCCAAAAAAACATTCAGTAAACAGACGACAAGGCTACTATACAAGGGCGTTGTCGTGTCAGACAAGGCGCGAAATAAGCCAATTAGCACATAGGAAAATAATATGATTGGTATTGTCCATAACCATACCTTGAGGTAATCCATACCATGATACCTCATTTGTTCATTACCGGCAATCGTGTAAACAGTACTGCTAATGTCTGAGGCAAAAACAAGGAACAAAATACCCACCATAGCAGCCAAGAATAACCCTGCATTTACTATGGCTGCTGCTTTTGACACATTATTCTCCGCCGACGCCTTGGCGATTAAAACCGTTGTGCCCAATCGAAACCCTTCCAGAAAATTAAATAGTGTAGCGCATAAGGCGTTGGCTATTGAGACGGCAGCAATAGCCGCTGTGCCATATGGCCCGATGAACGCGAGGTCAATCATGCCAGTTATTAAAACTACTGATTGCGCAAGGATAACAGGAACTGCCAGTTTCCCAATTTGTTTGTAACCAATGATCTTTTGCATAATAATTCCTCCTATGAAAGAAATAAAAAAAACTACAAAAAAAGACACCGAATAACCGGTGCCCTTTTTGCAGTAAATAAATTTAGAAAAGTGTATGTGCTTTTCTATTTGCAGCCAAGAGCTTCCGGAACTGTTTTAGATATGTTGTTTGCATAAAAAAGGACATACCTATCCAATTTCCGCCTAAATCGCTTGCGCGAACAGGTGATTTTACATCTCGCGGCCTTATATAACCGAAAACAGAAATCATCACTCCTGGCCTCCTTTCACAGTGGATTCATTTTACATTTTATGAAAATAGCGTCATCTTGTCAATGACCTAAACATCAAAAACCCACGTTCTACGTGGGTTTTTGATGCATCTTTATGTAACCTGGCAGTCAGCATTCACCTATTTAAACAAGACTAGGTTCTTCAGCCCGTCAGTCACAAATACCATTTTTCAGGTTAAACCTACTTACCAGGTCTCTTAACAATGCTGCTTGGCTGCTTAATTCTTCACTTGCCGCAGCGCTTTGCTGAGCTGTTGAAGAATTGTTCTGCACAACATACGATACCTGCATAATACCCTGGTTGACCTGAGATATGCCAATAGCCTGTTCACTACAAGCTACAGCAATATTATCGACCAGCTGTGCTACCTTCGAAACTTCTTCTACAATCTGGTTTAACTCTTCAGCCGTGGATTTGGCAACTTTTGTACCATCTCCTACTTTTCTCACCGAACCTTCAATCAGCGCTGTTGTTTCTTTGGCAGCATTGGCCGAGCGTGAGGCTAAGTTTCTAACTTCTTCTGCTACCACAGCAAACCCTTTGCCGTGCTGACCGGCTCTGCTGGCTTCAACTGCCGCGTTGAGGGCTAAAATATTGGTTTGGAAGGCAATTTCATCAATAACCTTAATAATTTTTGAAATATTGGCGGAAGATGCATTGATTTCCTCCATCGCCTGTAACATTTCATTCATATGATACTTGCTGTTAGCTGCTTTTTCCTTAACTGCATCCGCTAAGTTCCTACCCTCGTTGGCATGGTCGGCGTTTACATTTGTCTGCGAAGAGATCTGCTTAAGGGAAGCAGCCAGTTGCTCAATTGCGTCGGCCTGCTCAGTTGTCCCTTGCGATAATGCCAGGCTCGCATCTGATACTTGGGTTGAGCCTGCTGCAACCTGATTCGCTGCCATCCCCATATGGAAGATAACCTGATTAAGATTATCGGTCATTTTGGAAAAGGCTGCTGCTAATGCGCCAGTTTCATCTTTTGCATCAATATCAATACTAACCGCCAAATTTCCTGTCGCCACAAGCGCCGCTACGTTTGCGAGATCTTCAATGGGCTTAGTTATCCTCCGCGCCATGTAAAGGATAATTACCGCTGATAATAGCACTTCAATAACAAGAAAAATTGCTAAGCTGATTTTAAAATCAGTTATCATTCGCTCATAAGGAGTATTTGGAACCCCAACAAAAAACATGCCAATCGCCTTGCCATTTACGTCCAAGATAGGATCATAGATAGCTTGATTATCCACACCAACCACTTGCGCCTTACCCAAAAAAGTCCTATTGCTTTGCAACACCATATTGGCTACTTCAGATGACGCTTTTGTACCAACCGCCCGTGTTCCCTCAGGTGTAAGAACGCTAGTGGCTATCCGAGTATCATTCAGGAAAATGGTAACATTATCGTTCGTCATTTCCTTTATTTCATCAACAAATGCACTATCATTAATTAACGTACTCCCTTTAAACAGCTTACTTTCTTTAACTACCCACTCCCCTGGAACCCGACTATTAAAATAAGCCTTCGCAATAGTCAAATCCGACCGGAGTTTTTCCTGGGCGGCAGCAATAACCTTCGTCTGCAAATTATAAACCGAATAAATGCCAATTGCCGAAGTACCGCAAATAATAATAAGCGAAAAAACAAAAACAAGTTTCCAACTAAGATGTTTGAATGTAAACAAAACTCACCCTCCTCTTATCATCGCAAACTGTAAACTTGGCTGACCATTACCAATAATTCATTATGAACATATATCCATTCTCATTATGCTATAGGCAAAATCACCTAACAAATGATATATGTTAAATAAGTATTGAAGATGATTGTTAACTTAGTTTTATCGAACAAGTTTATCTATATATATATTTCGACAAAACTCTCTCTATTCCCTGTTAGAATATTCATTTTTTACATATTCTCTGACAAGCTCCAAGCCTGCGTAGGTACGCAGGGGGCCGTTGTTCTCCCTATTGATACATCAAATTCAATAGGCATCAGAAGCGCTGATCATTGATTAGAATTAATACTATATTTTTTGTAAAATAAACTTGACATCGTGTATAGTTTATTTTACACTACGATTAAATGTACTATTGGGTAAAGGGGGTTAGCCATGACGAAATCAAAAGTTCAGCTAAAGATTATTAATCGTTTGCCTGTTTTGCGTGCTGAACACAAGATAACCCAGGAGCAGCTTGCCAAAGAAGTCGGTGTCACTCGCGCCACTATTGTTGCCATTGAGAAGAGCGGATATAATCCTTCACTAGAGCTGGCTTTTCGGATTTCTCGTTTTTTCAAGACGGACATTAATGCAATTTTTTCAATTGAGGAGGAAGAATCAGAATGAAAAAGTTTGATATGCTGGTGTTGAAATTTTTCCTATACGGATTGCCTCTGGTAGTGATAGCGGTCATCGGAGATCACGTATTTCAGTTAGAACAATATGCCGCAGTCAGCTATTTTGCGCAGTTACTATATGGTTTTATCGTAGTGCTGTTTATGCTACTTGCTACTTCTCTTAGCATCTGGTTATTGGTGTCCGAATCATTTCGTCAATCCGTACTGACCAAACTAACCTTAATTAAGGAAAGCGATGAGCGCGAGGTTATATTGACTGGCCAGGCCGCCAAAAACACTATGTTAACCTCGCTAGCAATTCTAATTTGCTTATTTTGTTTTTCCTGTTTCCAGTTCTCCATTCTCAGTATGCCTAGCGAACAGGCAGTTGACGGCAAGACAAACGTACTTAAAATTGGTTTTAAATATCAGTTGCTTGAACCATCCTATAACCAAAACGGAGACGTATCAGGTAAAAGAATTGCAGAATTTTCAGGACTGCCGATTTCTAGTTCCACTATTATTTTGGGCATTATCATCTGGCAAATCAGCAGTTACAATTTTTCAATGAAAAAATTAATGAAATAGTTTTAGCTTTACTTCATTTCACTCTTACAGGCCCAAAATTGAAGTCCAGCGGTACGCCCAAAGCAATCGATAGATCGGCATATATAGTATAGGGTCAGGTTTGACTTATGTAGCTAAGTCAAACCTGACCCTATTGCCTTTCATGCGAGCGCAACTTCGCAGATGAGCCTAACTTATTTTGGCTTTATTTCATCTCTTACAGGCCGAAACAGCCTCTTGACATGCCTTGACAAAAATCGATGCATCCAGGCTGTAGCATACGCTGTCAAACCCTAAAGCAAACCACTCCCTGGCCGCTTCAGAACTGCCGGCAAAGATGAATGAAAACTTATTTGCCTTTTTGCAGGCATCCAGCACATGCAATATGGCACTTTTAAGTCTGGGTGAATTGAAGTCCAACGGTACACCCAACGCAATCGATAAATCGGCCGGGCCGACAAATATTCCGGCAACACCCTCTATAGCTACTATTTCCTCAATATTTTCATAAGCGCCTACCGTTTCGCATTGTGGAAACAGTAAGGTCTGATCATTACACAGCCCCATGTAGGACTTGGCATCGGCAATACAAGCATCCGCACCCCAGCAGGTTGTACGGGTAGGGCAATAGCCTCGCTGGCCAAGTGGGGCAAATTTTGCGTAGCGCACAAGCTGTCTCACCTCTTCGGGAGTATGAATGTTGGGGATAATTAACCCCTTAGCCCCGATATCCAATATACGCAGCACACTTGGCCTGGTTATCTCACCAATTCGAACCAGCGGCGTAAGACCGTTGTTTTCTGCGGCACGAATGTATTCCATGGTGGTTTCCACAGAAAATGGACCATGTTCGGTATCAATAATTATGTAATCAAAGCCACCTCGCGCCAGGCACTCTACTGCACTAGCGCCCCCCAGCTCGAAAAACGTTCCAAGCACTTTGTTTCCGGCAACAAGTTTTTCTTTTACTGTATTTCGCAGAATTGTGGAAGACGCTTCTGTAGAAATTACTTCGTACATTCTCACTACCTCCAGACTTCAACTTATTATTTAGTCCTATCGTAACAGAAGAAAATATTGCGCGCAATATTATATTTATGCGAAAGTTGTCCCCCTTGTTTCCAGTCACCTGCTTACTCTGAGCACTAGTAAGATTTTTTTATGGACTATTAAAAACGGCCTAAACTTTGTTAAAATAAATTAATAACAGATATAGTCGCAGTTGAATATCCATGTCTAAATCAAAAAATCAACCAGGAGGTGTTTGTATGCTTGAAAAGGTAGACTTAAATAAGAAACTGGGCAAGCCCGAATATAAAGATATGATTGACAACCTCCGGGAAAAGTTAGGCGAACTGCAGCGACAGGCCAGAGACTTGGGCATTCCTGTTTTAATAGTATTTGAGGGCTGGGATGCGTCTGGCAAAGGGACTCTTATCAATGAACTTATTTTGTCTCTTGATCCACGCGGTTTCAACGTATACACCACCGGCGAAGACCATGAAGAAGCTGTCATGCGACCATACTTCTGGCGTTTTTGGAGAAAAACTCCTCAGCGCGGCAGAATAGTCATTCTTGACAAAAGCTGGTATACCAAGATTTTAGTAGATAACGTAATGAAGCAGGCCAGTACGAATGAGATGCAAAAGGCATTTCATGACAGCCTTTCCTTGGAAAGACAATTGGCTGATGATGGAACATTAATTATCAAATTTTTTTTACATATTAGTGAAAAAGAACAGCATAAACGCTTGAAAAAATTAGAGAAAGATTCGGCAACTGCCTGGCGGGTAACCGATACTGACTGGGAGCACCATCGTCATTACGGCAAATACCTTGCCGCCATTGAGGAAATGCTTCAGCACTCAGACGCTGAATTCGCGCCCTGGACAATTGTCGAAGCCCATGACCGGCGGTATGCTACAATAAAAATTCTCAACACAGTTATCGAGGCTGTTGAAAAACAAATTACTAGTTCGCAGCAAGTATGTGTGAACCCACAAGTTAATTTGGCTAAACCCCTGATCAGCCCGGAGGTCGCTAAAATATTAACTTCATCAATTTTGGCTGGTGTCGATTTGACCCAAACCCTGAAAGCATCAGATTATCAGAAATCAATGAAAGTGTATCAATCACGGGTACGAGAACTGGAATATATTATTTACAATAAACGCATCCCCGTAATTATTGCATTTGAAGGTTGGGACGCCGCCGGAAAAGGTGGTGCCATCAGGCGGCTTACTCAAAATATGGATCCGCGTGGCTATACCGTTATTCCGGTATCGGCTCCGACAGAAGAAGAAAAGGCCTATCACTACTTGTGGCGCTTTTGGAAAGGCATTCCTAAAGCCGGTCATATTGCCATATTTGACCGCAGCTGGTATGGGCGGGTGTTGGTCGAGCGGGTCGAGAACCTTTGCAGGGAGGAGGAGTGGCGCAGAGCTTACAAAGAGATTAATGAAATGGAGGAACAATGGACTAATTTCGGGACAGTACTTGTGAAATTCTGGCTTCATATTGATAAAGACGAGCAAAAACGCCGCTTTGAAGAGAGAATGGCCAATCCGGGAAAACAGTGGAAAATAACGGGAGAGGATTGGCGTAACCGGGAAAAATGGGAACTCTATGAAAAAGCTGTGGATGAAATGTTTTTCCGTACCAGCACAACCTATGCACCCTGGACATTAGTAGAGGCTAATTCAAAAGAGTATGCCAGGAAAAAGGTTCTGCAAACCGTAACCGAGGCTATTGAGAATAAAATAAAGCAATAACTTGCAAATGAAGGTTCTTGCTAACCAGAAAACAAAATGCAAAAAACTTACCGCCCGGCTCTCCCCCGAACGGTAAGTTTTTTTGCATTTGTAATTAAAGACAACTAATCAATATTTTTTGCATGACGGGTTTCCAATATTGCGAGTCACCATCCGCGCATATATAGGTAAACAGCTTGAGTCCATTAGCTCCTGAGATTATTGTCATATCCATATTAGCGACAATGCCGCCACCTGGTATGCCAAATTTCATTGAAGCTGTAGTGTACGTATTTTCACCGACCATCATTTGCCTAGCTTTTTCAGTTGACAAAACATCATTCATTTTGCTGATATTTCCCTCGATAATTTGGTTCAGAAGCACATCCATTTTTATTATATTGGCTTCTTTAGCTGTCATGTCTTTGATTGGCATTAGCATAGCCCCACGCCAAACTTCACCGTCCTTAACCCTGAAGCTATAATTTATATCTCCATTCTTATCACGAACTTCAGTCACCACGAAATCTTGTCCAAGCTCCACCTTGCCGGCACCCAAGATTTCTACCGAATTGGCTGATACAGGCTGACAAGCCAGCAACAGCAAGCAGAATATTACTATCATCTTACGCATGCTACCACTTCCTTCACGTATTGTATCTTATCACTTACTTATTAAGTTTACCATTAAAGGATATAATTAGAAATAGATAAAATATTCAACTAGTAATTAGTAGGAGAGTGATGGAATAATGGCTTACTGGCTTGCCAAAACTGAACCGGAAAGTTATAGCTACGCCGATCTTCAACAAATAGGGCGTGATCGCTGGAACGGAGTAAAAAACTTTACCGCACTAAAACATATAAAAAACATGAGCCCCGGTGACCTAATCTTCATTTATCACACAGGCAAGGAAAAGGCAATCGTCGGTGTAGCCGAAATAGTCTCGCTCCCCTACCCCGATCCCGCTGAAACAGATAGCCGCCTTATTGTCGTAGATGTTGAACCTCGTTACCCCTTGAACCGCCCTGTAACCTTAAAAGAAATTAAAGCCGCTGCTATCTTCCAGCAATGGGAGCTTGTGCGCCAGTCCCGTCTTTCCGTTATGCCGGTAACAGAAGAACATTGGCAATTGATCCATTCAATGGCTCAGAAATAATCCCGCCATCTGACTCACTGCTACTATTCCCTTTTCGATACAAATACTGGTTCTCAGTAAAGGAGCAGTTCCCTAATGGACGATACATCAGTAGTAACATTGCTCACCACTCCACTTGAGCCTTCCTTCGCCATAATTCTTATCCTTGTCGGTTGCTATTCATTACTTATTAACGTTAAGCATGAAACAAAATACAATCACATCCGTTCCACAAAGTTTGCCCGTATCGCCGGATGGTGCTATATCATTGGCGGAGTCGGCATTCTTATCATGCAATAGCTCAGCGCCTTAAAACCGGCCTTCTAACACGTACTGTGACCTTGATGTCAAGCGGAACAGTAGGAAATATTTCTTCTTCCCAGCGCTCTTTTATGGTTTTCCAGTACTGCGGATCCTCGTTATACACCAACTTACCCAGCTTGCATACCTCTACCTTTAAATCCTGCTGCTTGCTATACGCCTTTTGTACTAACCGTGTATATTCATCAGCCACTGCTTTTTCCATGCCCTTGGTAAATTCAGGATCCAGGGCATCTTGCCTAGAATTTTGGGTTTCTCCTAATGTACCTACAAATTTTGCTTCGAGTGAAAACCGCAATTTATTATCCTCGATGTGGGGCTTGACCTTGATATCGGCCTCATATAACTCAAATACAGCGATCTTGTTGGTATCGGTCGGATGGGGAACAACAACTACACCTTGTTTCAATTCCTGCCTTAAGAGCTTTGCTCCATATAATTCAAACTCATCCAGTTCTCCTATCATCTGCTGCCGCCGGTCAAAGATGGCGCCTTTTGCCAGCTTTACTTCCTGTTCTTCCACCATAACCAGCGGCACCACAAATGAGCGTTTTCCCCGTATAGCTTCCGATATATCGCCGAGCACGGCCATGCTTGCATAGTACGGTGATCTATCGGCATTTTTCACCAACTTGGCGATGAACGTACTGTTTACCTCATCAACCTGTAGCTTTGCCTTTAAGATGTCTTCGGCACGATCAGGCGTGACAAATAGCTTCACCTTACGCCGAACTTCGGCATCGCGTAGCCAGAAATCGACTATATCCCCGATCCCTTCCCTGGCAACCGCTTCACTGAAGACCATAATCTGGATATCTTCAAAAAACATCCCGAAATATACTTTGGTATTAATGGCGCGGGCAATTGCAAACATGGATTCTCCTTCGCCCGCCCAGATGAGATGCTGCTGCGCGCTTGATATCTCCTTGCTTGCTTCCTTCCTAAACTTAGGCAGCTCCATTGTCACCAGGTATTTTCTCTGCCCCGCACCTTGCGGCGAATACAAAAACTCCTTTTTTCTTTTCCCGCCTTCGTTTGTCGCATGATCAATACCAACCCCGAGTACATACCCGCGATTTTCGATCTCCTTCCGATCCCAGCAACCGCTGATCGACATAATCATAAGTATTAGGAAAATAACTACCAGCAACCGCCTGCTCAGCCTTTTTCGCATAGCATCATCTCCGCTCCCGCCACCAGGCTATTCCCAACAATAACGGCAAGATGCCAAGCCCCCAGGCCAACCCGCCATAATTTATCCACTTACTAACAACAATGAGTGCATAAAAGTCTGGTGGCACGGTGACAAGATAAGCGATCACGGGAATCAACAAAACCATCACTGGGCGGCTATTTTCCAATTTCAGCATACGGGCTGCCACGAAACCGGTAAAATAGAACCAATTAAGCAAACATGAAAAACAAATAGCGATCCAGACAATCATTAGGTACCCGTCAATTCGTTCGACAAAGGTGTCGGGAATTTCGATTGACCGATAGGCCATGATTGTCGGAATCAGCAGGTGCGCCGTTTCTTCCGCCCCTAATATCCCCAATGTGATACCCGAAATCAAGACAAATAAAACTGTCACCCCTCCAATACCAGCCAGGCCAAAGCGGACAACACTCTCTAGCTGGGCAAAATACGGATATAACAGCCCTATTACCAGCTCCGGGCCGGTGTACGCCGTCCAGCACTCAAAAGCACTTAACACCACTGGCTTAATGCCATCAGCTAACATTGGCGTAAATTGCTGTGTATTGACTTCCAGCAATCCTAATAGCACCAAAAATATAAATGTCGAGTACGAAAAAAGAAGCAAAAACTGCTGCACTCTTATTATCGGCACAAGACCATGTTGGGCTGCATATAAGACGAGCACCAACATAGCTAAGGTAATAATCTGAGATGGAGTCATGTCTAATAAAAATATTTTTACAGATATTCGAAATACCCTGATAATCTCCGCCGTAACGGCTATCATCAACGCCAGCATCGCAACGTTCAATATGTTGCCCCAAAACCATCCTAATAATATACAGTGGTATTCAATCGCGGTGTGGTCGGAAAACCGGGCGGCAAGAGCAGCCGCAATCCGAAACGATACGGCAATAAGTACGCCACCCAATAAAACAGATAGCCACAGATCCTGTTTTGCGATTTCGGCAACCGCGCGGGGCAGTATGATTATTGTTGTGCCAACCATGGAGTTGATTGATATCACCATGAATTGCAGCGAAGATACCCCTCTAGTTTGTGTCATCACTCTCACCGTTTTCTTCCTTCACTCGTATACTGTCCTGCGGCTCGACGTACGCAGGGCGCTCGGTCATCTGCGTGGCAGGTAAAATGGCAAACGAGTCCTTCAAGTCGCTTAAGCCTGCACTGGACTTTGGCGCCAGTGCTGCCAAGTAAGGTTCGCCGAAACTTTCCAAAATACTCAGATGAATTGCGATGGCTATCAGACCGCACATTACGCCAAACATACCTAGAGCAGCAGCCAGCACCATTAACGGAACTCTCAGCATTCTTAGCGTCAAGCCCATCTTGTAACTAGACAGACTAAAGGTGGCGATAGCGGTAAACGAAGTCACAATAACCAATGGAGAACTTACTAAGCCTGCCCGCACGGCTGCCTCACCTATGACCAAGCCGCCGACAATACTCACCGCCGGGCCGATTAGTTTCGGCAGCCTGATGCCCGCCTCCTGCATGATCTCCAATAATCCTTCCATAATAAAGGCCTCGATAAAGGAAGGAAACGGCACCCCTTCGCGGGCTGTTCCCATGGTTAGTGCCAGCGGAGTAGGCAGTAGAGCCGGGTGAAAACTGGTTATCGCAACATACAGCGCCGGCATCGCTAACGCAAAAAAAGCTGCAACATACCGTGTAAATCTAATCAGAGCAGTTGGCAGCCATTTTTCATAGTAATCATCACCTGACTTGAAAAAATCGGCAAAAGTGGTTGGTGCTATATAACAAAACGGCGTCCCGTCAATAATGATGCCGACTTTACCTTCGGCTAGCCCAACGACGAGTTTATCAGGGCGCTCTGTATTTATTACTGTGGGGAACGGAGAAAAAGGGGCATCCTCAAACAAGCCGTGTATCCCTGATGGTGCAGGAATATCTATCGTAATCTTCTGGAGACGCTTTTCGACCTCATGAACCAACTTGAAATTGGCTATGCCACGAAAGTATATAATCGCCATTTCTGTCTTGCTGCGCACGCCGACAGTTAGTTTTTGAACCACAAGATTGGGATTATTGATACGACGGCGGATTAGCGTTATATTGGTGCGTAATTCTTCTGTAAAACCGTCGCGTGGCCCGTATATTTCGGCTTCTGCTTCCGGCTCCGCAATAGCTCGCGCTTCCACTTTACGGGCTGCGACAATGACTGCCGTGCCAACCGTATCGATAAACAAGGCGGCATCCCCGATAAGTATCCTGTTTACGATTACCTCCATCTTATCTTCTTCGACAACTGACGCTGCCGTCAAAATTATGGTTCGAACAGTATCAGTCACTTTTTGTTGCAATTCAGAAGGTTGTAGATTATAGGATTTTGTAAGCTTCCCGATGATATGTTCGTTGATTATAGCTTGGTCTGTCATTCCTTCGAAAAATACGATTGTTGCCTTTAACTGAAAAGGCACAATCCAAAACTCCCGAAACTGGATATCGTCGCTACCGGAAAATATCTTGCGCAAATATTCCAAGTTCTCATCTAAAACTGCCGATAGCGAATAGGCCTCACTGTCGACGTACTGCTCTCCGAGGGTTCTGGCAAGAACCTCCATGTCTTGCTTGACCTCGCTTACTCCCAAGAGTAGCTTTTTCAGGCTTTGAAGCTTAATGCGAAGGTCTTTTTCATCATAATTTCCCATAGCGATATTCCTCAAATTCTATTTTCCACAAAACGCTGTTATTCCACATTTTTACCAATTAGGAGGATATTATGCCTTGCCCCCATCAAAGCATAATATTTAGCAACAATTAGTGAAAAAAAAAGAGCCCGAAGGCATAATTTCAGACGCAATTACCTGATAATAAATGTTTTGAAATGGCTTTTACATGTTGTTCTCTTAACCATTCACCAATTTCTTTACCCTTCAGTGTATCGGGAACAACCTCTCTATTGCTGAAGCCCATTACCTCTTTCAGCAATCCCAGTTTTGGGATTTTTGATTCAGCGGTTTGGGTAATCAGGTCGAACTCCTCAATAGTGAGAGAACCACGCCTTAATTTATTAATGGTATCTACAATCTTTTCGGGAGTGGGGTACTCCAAAAAATCTATTGTTTGTCTGACAATAGCGGCGGCCTCCAGCCAATCACCTGGCAATTGCATTCTGTTACTCCATAACGCTAAACTCTCTTTATCCAGGACTAAACCGAAAGTTGCAAACCTCGTCTTAGCATTTTGTGTAGCTTTTGCCACGGAATCTAGTCTGGTTATTATTCTTCTAAACTCTTCTTTAGGCAAATCTGAAATCTCTTTGCATGCAATCTGCAATAGATTGGTCTCTGCCAGAACCTCGAAAAATCGTCCTATTTCCTGTGCTTCTGATAAAACCTTTTTCAGTTCCAGAGCCATCTTATTCATCGGCTCGTAAGTAAGCTCTTCTGCGACAGCAATCATCAACGGCAGCGTATTGCAGTCGATTGCAAAACCAAGTTGAGCAGCTTGCCCTGCAATTCTTACAGCGCGCATGGGATCATCGAAAAAATCCTGACTATTCGCCCGAAGTACCTTGGCTTCTATATCCTTTCTTCCCTGGAAAGGATCGATAATTTCTCCTGTTAAAACATCAAGCGCCATGGAATTAATCGTAGTATCTCGTCTAAATAGATCTTCTTCAATGGTGATCTTTGGCTTGGTAGATACTTTGAACCCTTTACTACCACTACCTACTTTTCGCTCTGTTCTCGCAAAAGCAACTTCACGCTGTATGCCGTCAAGCGTCAAGCGAAAAACGGAAATAGCCTTTTCACATTCTTCTGTCTCAGGAAAAAGAATTTTGAAATTCTTCTTAACCATACCCACAACGCTAAACTCAATATCCTTGGGTGTTATACCCATCAAACTGTCGCGGACACAACTACCGACTCTAAAAACGCGTCCGCCATTTTTCGCAATAATCTCTGCGAAACCTTTCTCTGTTAATACACTAGTTGCCATACTATGTCCTTACCCCTCTACCTTTCAGCATCCAAGTCTCTCACACACTATGTATTAGAAAAACCTACTTCCTTAATCTTATGTAGCTTCCCCTTTATCTTGGTTTGACCGAGTGCTTTAATGACAATATCTCCCTTGTCGCCAAAAATCTCAACATAGGAGCAGGTATCTTGAATATCGATAATACCAATGTCGCTTCCGACAATGCCTGAAATGGCAGTAACTGCACCGAGGATATCTCCAGGACGCATCTTCGTCTTCTTGCCTGCATTTATCCTAATTCTAGTAATCTGATTATTTAATATTTCACTTTTATCAATTTTGGGAGCAGGATCAAATTCTTGACAATTAAAAATCACTTTTCCTGCTTCCACCGTCGGAGCTTCTTGTTTTGGTATCTTATAATGAACATATTCCTCTATCTCATGCAATGTCTTATATTCATCCCTGGTTGCAAGAATAATAGCCGCTCCTACATGCCCAGCCCGCCCTGTCCTGCCAATTCTATGAACATAACTTTCATTATCCAGCGGTAAATCATAATTGACCACTAGCGATATATCATCAATATGAATCCCCCTGGCTGCCACATCTGTCGCAATCAAAAATTGAAATTTTCCCTTTTTAAAATCATGAATGGAATGCAATCGATCTCTTTGTTCCATTCCTCCATGCAAAATCCCACAGGAGTAGCCGTTCTGTTCCATTTTTTCAAAAACAAATTCTACCTTATCCCTTGTGTTACAAAAGAGAATGCAACTATCTGGTCTTTCAGTATATATTATCTTCGTAATTAGATTGAACTTTTCATTTTCTTCTACTTCATAATAAACTTGCCGAATGGTTTCCAAGCTAGGGCTTTGGGATTCAACTTCAACTTTGATGGGCTCTTTCATGTATTGTTTGCAGATTTCTTGAATCTCATCTGGCGCAGTAGCAGAAAATAACATAGTGATCCTGTTTGCAGGCAACACCTGTATGATTGCTTCTACCTGTTCGATAAAACCCATATCCAACATTTTATCTGCTTCATCAATAACCAGATACTTCACTTCATCCAAATTGATAGTTCGTCTGTCGATATGATCTAAGGTTCTTCCCGGTGTACCAACAATAATATGCACTCGCTGCTTTAATTCTCTTCTTTGTAATTCCATAGGTTGTCTGCCAAAAACAGCGGCGCATCTTATTCCTCTAAATCTTCCGATATTGGAAATGTCCTTTTTTAATTGTACCGCCAATTCTCTCGTAGGTGTTAGAACCAGCACCTGCGGACTTTTTTGCTCAATTTCTATTTTTTCGCAAATGGGGATGGCAAAGGCCGCTGTTTTACCACTACCGGTCTGAGATCTAACTATGATATCCTTCTGTGCAAGAACTAAGGGTATCACTGCTTCCTGAACCTTAGTGAGTGTCTCATAGCCCAAGTCTTTTAGTGCTTTTGCTATTTCTTTACTAATACCATACTTTTCATCATCTTCATAATCCATACTATTTCGAACCTCATTTTCTCGAATTATCCTATTGTTAGCCTACTATTATAGATATACCATTATACATATAATAGTATATCTACCCTTGAATATGAAGATATGCGCATTAAAGCAAATAAAATGCTCCAGTCATTAGACTGGAGCATTTTATTTGCTTTAGCGTTTGTTGCTTTGGAAGCAATCTCTGCAAAATACAGGACGATCGCTACTTGGGCGGAAAGGAACTTGGGTTTGTACGCCACAAGCTGCACAAGTTACATCAAACATTTCGCGTTGTTGGAAGTTGGAATTGCGTCCACCACCAAAACCACCACGATTATTTTGTTGTTTGCGAGCTGCTCTGCAATCAGGGCAACGACCTGGTTCGTTAGTGAAACCTTTCTCTGCAAAGAAATCTTGTTCTGATGCTGAGAAAATGAATTCTGCACCGCAATCGCGGCATGTTAAAGTTTTGTCTTCTGCCATAATAATATATAGCCTCCTCATATGTATTAACAAATTTTTGATTCAAGCGAACACTCACTAGAACTTCCCTTATGTAAATACATTGAGAAGGACAAATGGACATTTCGTTGGACCTCATCTGCAACATCATTATTATACTACACCAGCGCGAAAAAGCAAGTAGTTTTTTAATTGCAGTCTTCTATTAGTTTTACGGCTTGAACATATTGGTCTATTCCGTCTGCCACCTTCTTCGCTTCTTTCATAGCCTCTACGACTGTCGCCGGTTTATCACCCACTACATCTCCCCCAGAAAATACGCCTTTACGAGTGGTCATTCCGTATGGACGTTCCCGGGTAACTACGAACCCGCTTTCATTTACCTCGATCCCTGTTGTGGTCGAAACAATACGTGCAGCAGGACGCTGCCCGATTGCCAAAATTACTTTATCGGCAGTTATTGTTGATAAGCTACCTGTCCCCCGCAGCTCACTATCACTGGTAATTTCCATACTTTCGTATTCAAGTCCGGTGAGCTTGTTTTCGCCGAGAAATCGCAAAGTATTAGCCAGCCAAATAAACTGAACGCCTTCTATCTTGGCAAGTTCATATTCAGAAGGTAACGCAGTAATGTCGTCTTCGGTACGATGGTATACAATGCTTGCATTTGCGCCAAGTCGAATAGCGGTTCTTGCTGCATCCATAGCAACATTTCCAGCTCCAATAATGACAACATTATCGCCCCTGCCTACAGGTATTTCTGCTTCTTTTAGAAGACTAGAACGTGATAGCATGACTGTACTCAGGAAATAAGTTGCTTGCACTACTCCAACGAGATCTTTGCCTGGAATATCTAATGTTTTTGATAACGCAGTTCCTGTGCCTATGAAAATCGCATCATACCCTTGATTAAATAGTTCATCAACGGTGATGTCAGGTCCCACTACTATATTAGTAACGAAATTCACACCAAGGCTCTCAATCCTTTTGATCTCACGACGAACAATTTCCTTACCCAAACGAAACTCGGGTATGCCGTACATCAATATTCCACCTGGCTCAGATTGGGCTTCAAATACAGTTACATGATAGCCTGCCTTTGCTAAGTCACCGGCAACAGTAAGTCCTGCGGGACCTGAACCTATGACTGCGACCTTTCCATTATTAAATGGCAGCGGTTTTTCTTTACTGATTTCCATTTCGGCATCAAAGTCAGCAATAAAACGCTCTAGTTTACCTATCTTAATGCCATTGCCTTTTTTAGCGAGGATACAAGCGCCTTCACACTGTTTTTCATGTGGACATACACGACCACATACGGCGGGGAGGTTACTGCGTCTAGCGATGATTTGGCTTGCCTCTCCCACATTGCCTTTTGCGAGCGCTTCAATAAATGTGGGTATTTCGTTTCCAATAGGGCAACCATTGCGGCACAACGGCTTCTGACAGTTTAGACATCTTTTTGCTTCTGCAATTGCTTGCTTAGTAGTATAACCCTCATCTATTTCAATAAACGATAACTCTTTTTGGTTAAAGTCTGTTTTCTTGTCGATAAGCACAAATAATCCCCCTCGATTTTTCCTATTTCACCATAATAGCGAAATTGGGAAGAAATATCAAAGAGAAAAATTTTCCTTATGGCTTTTCATATAATGCCCTACATTCTTGAATATATTTCATCTCTTGAACAGGTCAGTGTGTAGACACAATAATATAGTTATTCACACTCTCTAGAAGTAAAGACTCGCGAAATCCGCGAGTCTTTTGGTTTATTAAAAACCGTATATTAATTTGTCCCATTCCCCTCACTCCGAAGATATTCCTCAATGGTTTTATCGCCAATATACAACTGCTCGATTACCCCCATGCCGTTCTTGATTCTTACACTGACCGCTCCATCCTTACCGGCACTTCTTTGGTAAGCCCTTTCAGCCTGCGGCGCCAAATCCTCCCTCATATAAAAGCGTTTAAAAGGGAGGATTATATTCATATTGTCCCCCTTATCCATACCGTAACCGGCCCTGGCTTCCACATAATCACCGCCTGCCGGTTTTTTGGCGGAAATACCGGCAATATAGGCGAAGCCATCGGTATCCGTACCGAGCAAGGCATAAACAGTCTGCCCCGGCTTTATGTTCTCACCATTAATAATCGGTCCTTTATTTTCTTTAAACCACAGATCAATATATCGTCCCCGTAAAGCATCATAGGGATCCACCGGTGCGGTTTTCCACCGATAGGATACGCCGGTTTGCAGAATATCCTCCCAGCGCCAGGCCATATACAGAGGCTGCGCCAACTGAAATATAGCCAATATCGCGAACAAAATCAAAACAACCTTATTCTTTTTCATTTTGTTTCCCCACCTTTACGGCGAGCCATTATCACGTTAACGGCCAAAAAGCCCACGCCAAGCAGAATAAATACCAAACCCCTCACAATAAAACTGTAGTTTGAATCAAAGAAACGCAGCAAGATCAGTGCGGCTAGCATCAGCATTCCCATGTTTAGAACTCCAAGCCTGGTTTCCTTAACGCCTTTCCAAACAATGCCGATACATAGTGCCAGCAGATAAAAACTTATCAAGGTTGCCGCATACATGCCGCTATTATTGGCAGACTGCAACAGATATCCGGCTATTACCACAACAATTGGCACCCCCCCAATCAGACTTGGCAAGGACATTCCCCTGTTATTCAGGAGCAAGCATAAGCCGGCAGCCAGTATAACCAACCCGAACACCACAAAGTATTCCCCACTGCTGACAGTTGATAACAACTTATCCTTCCCAACCCATATCATTCTGAAGGATAGGAAATAAGCCATCCCTACGTTTCCCACCAGTCCGATAACCTGAAAAGGATTCTGCCAGGTTTTCTCGGCATCACTGAACCAAAGCATTCCAACAAAATAGGTTATAGAGAACAGCAAAGCAAATAAAAGTTCCCCTAACTCTTTATCCCAAGTCATACCAAAACAACCATAAAAGCAAAGTATCAAAAGCCAGGATATCACCACTGTCGAGTTGGCGTAACGCTCCGTTTTTATCATTCGCCAATAATAAGGTAATACCAGCGCCAGAAGAAACCATGCAGCATATTTTATTTGTCCTAGCTGCTGTACCGACGCCAGCCAGACTATAATACCTATCAGGTATATTCCGGCTACACTTTTACTATTCATCAAATATACGAGCGGTAATGACAACACCATCCATACCAATACAAAATTCTTGAAGTCATCCACTAAATGATACGTCTGCCCCACCAGAGCAATCGATGCTCCCACCGAAAGCATCAGAAAAACTGATGTTCCTTCCAGCCACGGCCCGCTGTCATTTTTACGCCATAAGGCATATGCTGCCACAGCCTGCGCCGCCAAGAGCAAGCCTAAAGAAATCAGCAGCCTTGTCAGGTGGTCAAACCTATCCCAATTATGCCCAACAATGAGAATGACCCCTAATCCCAACAACACAGATCCCATCAGACTGAACACCATTAACAGTGTCCAGCGTCCAAGCCCTGAAGGCATTGGCCCGTAATACTCCTTTAACTTCTCTGCTGCCTCTGGTGGCAGCACCCCCTTATCAACCAGCTCAGGCAATTCTCCATAGAGCCAGCTCACTGCTTTTTTGTTCAAAAGACCACCTCCGCCTTATTTCAGGCAATACCAAGTGTTAATTGATAATTTTAACTATAAATGCAAATTTAATCCTACCTATATATTCTTATGTACTTTCTGAATTCCTCCAATATTACTTAATTCCAGTAAGTTACGAATCGTAATGAATAACACCTATTTTCTTAATATCCTTATATTACACTAAGTTAAAACAAATCTTTAACAGGGTTTTTATTACTATTAGTAGAATATCTAGGAATTATAGTTACTTATAGTCTTGAGTAAGTAAAAATATGTTACAATTACGCAAGGAGGATGCTTGTGGATTATATTGATAGCGAGATAATCAAAATTCTAGAGCAAAACGGTAGAATCAGTCACGAGGAAATTGCGAAAAGGTTACACATGTCCAGGCCAGCCATACATAAGCGAATTGAAAATTTAGAAACGGAGGGGATAATAACCGGATATAAAGCACTAATTAATTGGCGTAAAGTAAAACCATATATTCGCTGTTTACTATTCATAAAAATAAATGGCGGCTATTTTGCAGAAATCGCAAAGGAAATAGCAGCTATAGATATGGACGGAGTAATCATCGAGGAGTGTCATCGTCTGGCCGGCGAATGGTGTGTACTAATTAAAGCGAGAATTTCCGCACCGGAGGATACTACCAAAATACTAGATCATATTTGGAAATTTGATGGAGTAATAGAAACCTCAACAACCTTTGTTATTGATACTGTATTATAGTTTACTCTCAGGCATTCCCTATCATCTAAAGGGGGAATTAATTAATGGTTACTTGTTACTTACGCTATATTATTGATCCTTATAAACTCGCAGAGTTCGAAGAATACGGGAAAATGTGGATACCGCTTGTAAATAAACTAGGCGGTGTTCATCACGGGTACTTTTTGCCGCATGAAGGCGCCAATAATGTTGCCTATGCGTTATTTAGTTTCCCAAGTTTAGCTGAATATGAGGAATATAGAGAAAAAATTAAAACCGATGATGACTGTAAGCAGGCATTTCAATTCGCAGAAAAAAATCGCTGTATACTAAGTTATGAGCGCAGTTTTGTTAGGCCGGTATTTCAATGATTTATTTATGGGGCGTGGAGAATGACGATCGAAGAATATATTAAAAAACGAGTAGCTGAATGTTATTGGAATGAAGATCTTAATTGCGCGACAACAATGTTAACTATATTGTCAGAATTACACAAAATACAGTTACATAAGCAAGTAATTGATTCCGCTATCGGGATGCACGGTGCCGGTGGTTTTGGTGCACAGTGTGGTTTGGTAGAAGGTTCATTACTGTTCATTGGTATATTGGGGAAAGAGAAGGGATTGCCGGCAGAAAAAATTATCGATTTATGCGCCTCTTTTGCGCAGCAATTCGAAAAAAAATTCGGCAGCTTACTATGCAAACAATTACGTCCGCAGGGCTTTACACCAGATAATCCTCCCCATTTATGCGAGGAACTAACCAATCAAGCTGTTACATTTACCGTAGAATATTTGGGTATTAATGGATATTTTACAATATAATAACTGCAAGCCCTTGGTAGGCAGGAAACCTTCTATAACATGCGGAAAATAATATAACGAAATTAATTCGCAAAGGAAGGTATTAAAATGAGAAAAATAACAATGGCACTTGTATTCGCCGGATTGCTGCTACTTATAACCGGGATATACACACTCCCTGCTTATGCTGCCGATAAGACGCTGACAGTAAAGGTTAGCCTTAGTGCTGATTTTTGGAATAGCAAAATTTCCTTTCCCAATGGTAATAAAGCGATAATCAGCGGCATCGGCATCTCTTTGCTTGACAAAGGGCTACCGCAAGTATTCAAGACACTTACTCCGGGACAGAATGAATTGACCTTTACTTACACAGGTGCCGAAGGTGCTGACTGCCAAATTAAAATTCCTTTTTTAGCCGGACCCGGACCTGCCGTCTACCAAAATGTTGAGAAACTAACCAATAACGGCCAAACACTTACCTATACAATCGGGTTTGAAACCATCCGTCCGTTAACACTCGGACTTGTACAACAATAAAACGGAGGCTGCCTCAATAGGTTTTGTACCTATGAGGACAGCCTCTTTTTAATTTTAATACATCACGATCGCGATTTTTCGTTTTTTATTAGTTTATAGCAAAAATGCAGCAGCCAATATCCAATCATTAAGTAACATATAAAGCCGACGGAATAAGCCAGTAACTCGAAACTAATTACATCAATAAATCGATCCGGGATTTTGATTAGTTGCATACCTACTTCCATCACCAATCCCACAATTAGCAAAAGCACACCATAGTGGTGTGAAATATGATCAAGATTCATTTGATAAGAAGATTGGTTTTGCGGATAGTACCCAACAGTCTTCATGAGAAATTCACGTTCTTCCAGCGCAACTCCATACGCAACAAATATTGTAGCAAGCCCGGTCATAAATTTCTCTATGCTTTCAGTCTCTTCCACATCATTTATAATTAAATATGTCATATCGATGATTGCAAATGTCATAACCGTCAGAAATAAAATGTTGAGAAACATCATACCCTGAGTGCTAAAAATACCCCTTAAAAATAATTGAGGAATGGTATACCTATTCGTAATACTTTTTACATCCACTCAGTTTCACTCCTTTCGATACAATACCTTCTTTTTCACTAACCAAAGAATCCTTCTTAGTCATTGACAAAATTCTCCTTTGCATTATGGCTTTCCTGCAAGGAAACAGTGTACGGTGCATAAAATGTAATTCTTGAGCTAATTTTCTGCCTTTATAGAGAGGAAGATAGAAAAATCCGCCTTATTCCATAATCATCGGAATAAGAGCGGATTTTCTGTTGTCCTCCAACATGTTCAGGAAGTATCAAACTAAATTAAGTTTTTTATTATATTCTTTAAGAATGGATACTGATTTTTTGAAACCTTCCAACTCATCCTGATTTAACCGTAACTCAACAATTTCCCTGACCCCCTGCCTGTTCAGCACAGCAGGAACCCCTGCAAAAACCTCATGCTCACCATATTCGCCCTCTAGCAGAGTGGAAACCGGGATGATTGTATTCCCATCAGCAAATATGATCTTAACAATTTCTGCAACAGTCATGGCAATTGCAAAATTTGTTGTCTTTTTTAAACGTCCGGCCTTAAATGCTGCTTCCTTGACATCCTCCAGAAGCTGTTGTAAATCCAGCTCGCCGAATCGTGCTTTGTTATCAGCAAGTATATCGGTAAAGAGCTTACTTCCAATATAAACATTGCTCCACGGAATATATTGGGAGTCCCCATGTTCTCCAATCGTATATGCCTGTACACTTTTAGGGTCAACTTGAAGATATTCCGCTAGCATCCCCTTAAGTCGTGCTGAATCAAGCGCTGTTCCTGTTCCAATTACTTGACTCCTGGGCAGCTTTGAAATTTGATATACTAAGTAAGCCATAACATCAACCGGGTTGGTAACAACTAGAAAAATCCCATTGAATCCGCTGTCCATAATTGGCGGGATAATTGATTTTATGATTTTTGCCGCGCTATCCATCATATCCAGTCTTCTTTGGCCTTCAATATACGGCACTGCCGCAGTAATGATTACAATGTCTGCGTCTCTGCATTCCTCATATGACCCGGCAGATATTCTTACGTTTCTATCTAGGTATGCAACGCCATGCTGCATATCTAAGGCTTCTGTAAAAGCCTTGTCGTGGTTGATGTCAATCAATGCTATTTCATCACATAATCCCTGAATGCTTAGTGCAAATGCAATGGTAGACCCTACTGCTCCTGCCCCAACAATAACAACTTTATCCTTTTTATTTTTGAGCATGATAATCCCTCCACTATTACATTGGATACTTCCTCGTAAACGTGATTGATATTATTATGGTACTGCTTTTTTAGATGAAGCAAATATATGTATTTTTAATTCCTGAAGCGCACTAAAATTCCTGCCAAATACGCAAAACTATTACAAGTATTTTACTTTTTTCCCATTATCAATTAAGTTTCTTGCGCTGCAGAAAAGTACAATTTACCGACAATCTTCCACGGATAAAAATAAGTAAGATACCGTACTCTATGTAATAAGGTGCACGCAATGCACAATCGCAAGACTTGATTTCTGCCTAACAAACAGTATTCGCGCAACAGAATCGCATGAGCAAAATGACCGTAATAAACTGAAAAACTTCATAGCAAACCTATATATTGGAGGAGATAACATGACTAAACCTGAAGCTTACCCGGTAGAGCCGCCAAACGCACCTAGACACATAAAGAAATATGACAATGATATGCCGGAACCACTTTCCGGATCTAAGAAAGTAAAAAATCATAGTCACACTGGTCAGCGGCACGGAGAAGGATCATAATAAAATATTACTTCCTATTGAGAATTGGAAAAGTGTGCTTCCATCACCTGGAAACACACTTTTCTCGCTTTCCTCATATTCGCTTATCATTTTCTGTATACCGATAAAAGACATTTATTATCTCGCTAAGTACTGGATTGTTGCAGCCAGATAGTAGCAATTGCCCTGTGCAATGCAAGAGTCAACAAAAGGTTGACTGCGGGAAACCGCTTTCACAAATCCTGAATTGTTTTCAATGGTATTTATAAGCTTATCGAATTCTATCAATATGTCTTCACTGAGTGTTTCGGTAACCCCAAAGTCAAACAACACCCTCGGCTCTCCAGTTAGATACTCCTCCAGTTCTATCATCAATGACTGATAACTAGTCGTCGTAAGTCTATTAGTTACTTTTACGCAGATTAGTTTGTTGTCCAGAATAATTTCGTAAGGAGGCAGAAATTGTGAGGCAGTCGGGCTCAAGCCCTGCGTATCTTTTAATTTCTGGACAAGTTTCATATGCTTTTGAAGATCAAATTTTTGCAAAAGAACATTGCTTAGCACGGTCGAAACCTTCTCCTTGCTAATCGGCTTAATGATGAAGTGCCTAGCCCCTCGTTCCAGCGCATCGATAACAACCCCACGCTCCTCCATCGCACTGATCACAATAATTTTAGCATTAGGAAAGGTTGCAATTATTTTTGATGTGGCGTCCGCACCACTCATCCCTGGCATGGTCAAATCCATTGTAACAATATCCGGCTTATGTTGAGCATACTCTACAAAAGCTTGTGCCCCATTTTCAGCTTCACCAACTACTGTATGACCCAGTGATATCATAATCTCGCGCAGGCTTTTTCGCGCCACCGATGAATCGTCAACAATAAGGATACGTGCCATACTTTTCTTCCTCTCACTTGAAAGATTGCCCAAAACCTCGTCGGGGAGCTCTGCCGCCCCTTTTATTTTACCGATAACTTCTTGATACCTCTGCTGGTCAAAGTTTTGTTTTAATACAATATCAAGAGTAGTTGCTACCTTCTCTATAGTAACCGGCTTAATGATAAAATGTCTTGCTCCCCGCCCCAAAGCGTCCATGACGATTGAACGCTCCTCAGAAGCACTAACCACAATTATTCTGGCTGCTGGAGAAGCTGCACATATCTTTGAGATGGCTTCAGCCCCGCCCATCCCCTTCATACTTAAATCCATCATTACAACATCAGGCCTATGAGTGACATATTCTGTGAAAGCTTGTGCTCCGTCAGCTGCTTCGCTTACTACGGTATGACCAAGTTCCGTCATTATTTTGCCTAGCGCTTTTCTTGCTACAAAGGAATCATCGACAATAAGGATATTTGCCACTCTAAGACCTCCATCACGCCTGTTTGTTCAAAGCTTCGTTCACGCTGTCCAATAACCGGGCTCTGTCTAGTTTAAACTCATATAGATCAAACCCGGCGCGCAATCCCTTTTCTTTGTGTTTATCTTCTGTTAGGGAGGTGAGCGCAATTACCGGTAAGTGCCTTAGATTTTTTGTGGATCGTATGGCGCGCACCAACTCGATACCTGTCATTATCGGCATCTCAATATCACTTATTACCAGGTCAACCTTACTAAAATACAGTTTCTCCAATGCTTCTCTACCGTTTTCAGCGGTAATCACCTCATAATTTTCGCTTTCCAGGTAACTCTTGACCACTCGCAAAAAGAAGGGAGTATCTTCTACAAGTAAAATCGTTCTTTTTTTATGTTCAATTTTGCGGGAATCTCCATCATAGCGCTTTCCGCCCGACAACAAGTGATAATGTTCGGGAACAGCTTCCGCAAATAACTCATGTACATTAATTAAGGTAACTATTTTGCCGTCAATGAGTGTTGAGCCGAGGATGCCTTTGCCAATAATCCCCCCTGTGTCTAGTGTCACCTTGGTGAAAACAGAATCACATATTTTTTCCGCTATTATTCCAACAGGATACTTTACCAATTTGGGCAAAATAACATAAACCTTAGAGGGTTTATTTTTTTTCCGTGAAATCGGCAGATAATGCTCTGGACGGATAACCCGGGTTGTTTGTCCCTGGAAAGAAAAATAAAACTTAGACCCAATCTTCTGCAGCCGGGAAACATCCACTTCTTCTATCCTGGATACCATTGCCAAATCGAGGCCAAGTGTCTCACCACCTGAACACTTGAACAAAAGTAAATACTGTTTCTCTGTATCAATGCTCTTTGTGCTCTGTTTTTCCGGCGCAGGAGCAAGATAATCGTCAAACGTAAGTCTGGCAAGAAGCGCTAGTTTTTCCGTATCAAGGATCATGGCTATACTTCCGTCACCTAGAACCGTAGAGCCAGAATACAAACCAGAATGGCTTAGCAGCGATGAAAGCGGTTTTACCAAAATTTCTTCCGTGTCATATACATAATCAACAACAAGACCATATGCCGCATTGCCAGCCCTAATTACCAAGATACGCAAGGTTTTACTGGTATCTAAAAAATAGTCATCAGCAGATTGACGTCCACACTCCTGCGCTAACAGATCGCTTAGTCTAACCAAGGGAAGCAAGTACCCTCTTAGCCTAAGCACAGGCTGATTGTGTACCAGCTCCACCCGTTTACCATTAGTATCATCTGGCTGAATCAACAAAAGCTCGCGTACATTAGCCTGAGGTATTGCAAAAGCCTGTCTATCTGCCATCACGATAAGGGATGAAATAATTGCCAACGTCAAGGGTAAAATCAGGCGAAAGGTCGTCCCCATTCCCTGCTCGGAAATTATTTCTATTCTCCCCCCGAGTTTCTCGATATTGGTTTTCACCACATCCATGCCGACTCCGCGGCCAGAGATATCTGTCACTCGTTCCGCAGTTGAAAAACCGGGACTCATAATGAGGTTTATAGCGTCAGCATCACGCATTACGGTAATTTCCGCTTTAGTGACAAGCCCTCTCTCTACCGCTTTTGCTTTAACCTTATTTAAATCAATACCGGCACCATCGTCACAAACCTCTACAATAACCCGGCCGCTTTCATGATAAGCTCGTAACACCAGCGATCCGGTAATCGGTTTAGCCTTGAGTTGCCTAGTCTCCGCACTTTCGATGCCATGGTCAAGTGCATTACGTATCAGATGTGTCATCGGGTCAACCAACGCCTCAACCAGAGAGCGATCAAGTTCAACATCTTTTCCCTGTATAACCAGATCCACTTCTTTACTGACCTTACGGGACAAGTCGCGGACAATCCGTGGAAATTTGTTGAACACATTGGCGATTGGCTGCATTCTTGTTTTCATGATTTTCTTCTGAAGATTGGTTGTTAACTCATCAATCCCCTTGGCAACTACCTCTAGCTGTTGTGGCTGTATATTGACATCTTGGCTTATTCGAAGCAATTGATTACGCCTTAACACCATTTCGCCTGCCAAATTGAGCAGGTCATTGAGTAATCCGACACTAACCCGCACGCTTTCATCTATAATGACCTCGCGGGGGTTCTCTTCATAGCGAGCAGTTTGAGGTACCGCCTCGGCTGATAAAACTTTTATCTCTTTTATATCCGGCTGAATGTCGAGAGTGGATTCGTTAACAACCTCTGGCTCCGTTATTTCTTCCTCGTCAGCGCAAGTTAGCTGATTCCAGAGATCCCATGGAGATAGTTCGCCAGAATCCGCCGGATTATTTCGAGGTCTTGACAGCAAACAGTTAATACCTGCCACTTGGCAAGATATATCGTAGTTTTGGCCTGCTGCCGGATTATTAATAAGTTCTTTTAATGCATCCACAGCCGAAAGCAATACATCAATCATTTGAGGTTCAGGCTTCAGTCGATGTTGGCGAAACTCACCGAACAACGTTTCAATAGCATGCGCTAACTCAACGATTTTGTTCAATTCAAAAAATCCCGCCGTGCCTTTGATACTGTGAGCGGCACGAAAAACCTCGTTGATTACATCGTCATCTTCGTGTATTTCTTCTATGCGGAGGAGTCCCGCTTCTATTTCTGCAATATGACCTTTCGCCTCAACGATAAATTCCTTTAAGAGGTCGTCGCTTATGTCCAAATCTATCACCTACCGCAATTGGACTTAACCTAAAAGTCTAATATAAATCATACTTTAAAGGTGTTAACCAGTGTTTCCATATTTTTAGTTAATCCGCCTAAATCATTTGCCGCCTTGCTAAGCAGTGTTGCATGGTTGGCTGTGTTAGCAATTGCATCATCTGTCTCTTGCATGCTTTCCATAATTTCCTGGGTTCCTTGCGCGTTATCTTGGGTGGCCAGTGCAATGGTATTCATGACATACCGCATTTCTTCGGAATTCTTTGCAGCTTCCTTGGATTTATCTAAAATATCTACAGTCAATTCATACATTGCCTTTACACCATCGGCCGCATCTACCGCACTTGTAGAGACCTGTCCGGCATTGTTGGCAATCTCACTAATCTCCTTGCTTATGCCCTCAATCTGTTCAACACCTGATGATAGTGCCGCAGAAATCTCACCAACACTTCCTGATTGTTCGGTAACAGCATCAGCGATAGTGCGGGCAATATCGGCTGTTTCTTTAACGACGCCTGCGATCTTATCTACTGCAGTTACTGCGTCCAGCATGCCTGACTGCATTTCTTCAATTTGCTCGGCAATAATCCGAGTTTCGTTGGTTGTCCGTTTTGATAACTCCTTTACCTCTGCCGCCACTACGGCAAATCCTTTGCCTGCTTCCCCTGCACACGCTGCCTCGATGGTAGCGTTTAAGGCCAGCATATTTGTCTGCTCAGCAATGTTGCTGATAATATAAATAACCTTATTAATCTGCTTGGATGTAGCACTCAATTTCTTGATAATATCGCTTGTTTCCCGTGACCGATCTTCGGCGTCTATGGCAATTCCTAAGGAGCGCTCGCATTTTTCGTTCACATTATTTAACGATACGTTGATGGTCTGCACGGCCTTTGCAATGTCGCTCATAGAGGTTGAAACACTAACCGCCGAATCAGCTGCCCTGTTAATACTCTTAGAAATATCTTCGACAACATTACTAACACTGCTGACTTGCCCGGAAACCGTTTCCGATGTCGTGACAATCTGTTGTGCGGCTTCGACCATGCGGTTAGACATATGAGCTACTGATTCTGTCTGAGCACATACCTCTTGGGTAGAGCTGGCCGTTTCTTCTAAATTTGCTGCCATCTGCGTGACAGTAGTACATACAGAGCCTACTTTTGCGCTCATTTCTTCACTATTTGCCGCAACTCCTGCCGCAATATCAATCATATCGGTCGTCGATTTTGCCAATTCTGCTGTAGCCTGCTTAATATTAGCAATCGTATGATTTTGCGCTTGTTGAAGTTTCTCCAGCATGGTATTTGCCGAAGCGGTCAGTTCACCAACCTCGTCAGTACTCTTAACCGGCAGCAAGTTCAGGTTTAAATTACCTTCTGATATCTCCTTAATATAATCGCGAACCGTCCTAATGGGCTTTACTATTCGGATTCCGGTAAACCAGCCTAAGGCCATCGCCAGGATAATGCCCAGCCCAAGCATCCCAGCAACTAAGTATCCAAGCGCTTCTAGCTCATGGAGGGCCTCGGATTGAGGCACCGTAAGCGCCATAATCTGGCCACTGGGCAATTTCTTATACGACCATAACATTTGCTTGCCTTTATATTTGTACTCGGCAAAACCCTCGGTTTCATCACCACTAAGTTTCGAAACCAGCGGTTTCAAAGCACCGTTATCAACTTTGTTTAGATTATCCTTAGTAGTAAAATCCGGATGATAAAGAAACTGAAGATCATTATTAAGAAGAATGCCATAACCGGAATTCAGATATTTTAACCCTTTCATTAAATCCTGGATTTTCGCAAAATCGATGTCCATACCAACTATGCCAACAGACCTGCCATTTTTGTAAATAGGCACAACATAGGAAATCATATCCATATTAATATTTGCGTTATGATACGGAGGTAGCCAAACCGGCTTACCCGCTTTGACAGGTATGTAGTACCAACCAACATGGGCAATATCGGATTCATCATACTTGCTAAAATCAGTAGGAACTAATTGTTGTATAGAACCGCCGGAGCTAGTGGCGGCATGAAATACGCCTGACGTTCCGGGAGCTATTTTAGGGTTGAACCTTACATAAAATGCCATAGCGCCATCGGTACTTTGGGCAACACCATTGGCCGCAGCCCTAATTTGCTCTTCAAGATTCCTCATATATACCGGATCCGTTAGTTTATTCAAATCATCATCAATCACTACCGTGACCATACTGGCCAAGGCATTGACAGAACTTTCGATCTTAGACATAGGCAAAGTCAAGTCATTAGCAGCAACTACCGTTTTATCATGCATATCCTGTTTAGCAAATTCCGATAACTTCTGATAACCGGTATAATAGATTACTCCACCAAATAGCAGCGTGCCCATAATGGAACACAGCATGATTGCCACTATAATTTTTGTACTGATTTTGCCCTTATCCATCCATCTTATAAAAAAATTCCCGGAACCTTCCATAAATTACTCCCCCTTGCCTTAATTTGCATGAATCGCAACACTGCTAATTGATTGCTGACAGCTATTGACTTTGCAGAGTCTACTTCCAGATTCGGCTCAAATTCCAAGTCAATTAGCATCTGTATAATAACCCCTCCATTTGCCCTCAATTTACAAAATAATGATTATTTCTACAAATTGATATTACCATTAACTTTACGTTATTTCCAGAAAAATATTTCTGTAAACCTACAGAATTGCATTGCATCATTACTACTCCTCTACAAACACTAAAAACCCGCATAATATGCGGGTTTTTTAAGCCATAATCTCCCTGTCTTCCTTTTTTATTTTTACATAATGAATCACCGCCAAACAACACAATCCATATAATAAAGTAATCAAAACTATAAGGCGGTGGTAACTTGATTATTGACTTTGATGAACAAAAATTTAGAGCGGAAGTTATAAATATGGTTCGTCCTTTAGGACTAAGCAAACCTCAGATGAAGCAAGTAGTATCTCAAGCATTATTAGCGGTACGCAGAGCAAGCAAGCCAATAAAAATGTAATGTATCTTGGGCTGTCCTTTGTCGGTCACACTAAAGCCGCTCATCTAATTCGAATCTTCCACGGATAAAACCAAGTAAAGTGCCGTACACTATGTCTAGACAATCGTAAGGCTGATTGCTGCACGCTCTAAAAGCTTTATAGCAAACCTATAAATCGGAGGAGATAAGATGAGTAAGCCTGAAACTTACCCTGTAGATTCGCCAGATGCACCTAGGCGTACAGAGAATAATGACAACACTATGCCTGAGGCACTTTCAGGATCTAAAAAAGTAAAAAATCACGGCCACACTGGCCAACGCCACGGAGAAGGGTCTTAAATTGTAGCTTATTAGGGATTAAAACGATAGCCCGTCCCCCAGAGTGTTTCAATATATTCTGGGTTGGATGGGTCTTTTTCAATTTTTTTGCGGATCTTTTGAATATGGACAGCAACCGTTGCAATATCGCCATAGCACTCATCGCCCCATATCGTGTCAAAAATATGTGCTTTGCTAAAAACGATATTCGGATTGGTAGCCAAAAATAACAGTAGCTCATATTCCTTGGTTGTCAGTTGAACTTCCACGCCATTAACCATGACTTTATGGGATGCTATGTTGATTTCCAAGCCTTTATGTTGAATAATCTCCGAGATAGTATGACCTTTTAAACGCTCATAGCGCTTGGTATGAGATTTAATTCTAGCAATTAGTTCTGCAGGGCTAAATGGTTTTGTCAAATAATCATCTGCCCCAAAGTCGAGTCCCCTGATTATATCAATGTCCTCATTGCGAGCGGATACGACCACGATAGGTATCTCTAGCTTTTTTCGAATCTCCTTAATAATCTCAAAGCCATCTTTTTGCGGAAGCATCAAATCGACGACAACAGCCTGATACATACCCGTTACTGCTTTTTTTAAACCTGCCACTCCATCTTGAACGACTTCGGCAGTATAACCATTTAATTGAAGATAGTCCCGTTCCAGTTCGGCAATGTCCCTGTCGTCTTCAATAATTAATATTCGTTTCATATTGTTATCTCATCCCCATGTTCTTGTAGAACTGGAAGCCTTATCGTAAAACAAGTGCCTTCCTTTTCTCTACTAGAAACCGTAATTTCCCCGCAATGAGCTTCGATCAGTTCCTTCGCGATGGCTAGACCAAGTCCAGTACACATATACTCTTTCTTGCGTTCCACATCAATACGATAAAAACGGTCAAAAATGTAAGGCAATTTATCTGCGGCAATTCCGTGTCCATTGTCTTGAATATCAAGACAGATACAATCTCTTTCTAAATACATTGTAATAGTGATGGACAAATCCTTTTCCGGGCCATGCTGAACGGCATTATTAATAATATTGTTAAAAGCCTGGTGAAATCTTTTGCCATCGAGATTTACGTAATATTGCTGCTTTAGATTTGCGATATATTGGAATTGGACATTTTTTTCTTCCAGGCCAAACTTGTATTCCTCCATAAAATCATCCATAAAAGTGCGAATTTCAACACGCTCATAAACGAATTCTAATTTTTGCATATCCAATTTTGAGAAAAGGAACAAATCATCAATCAGTTTGTTGATATAAAGCGTATTATGCTGGATGGTTTTTAGATACTTGTCCTTGTCGCCCTCAGATTTAACATGCTCGTCCAGCAAAGCTTCAATATAACCTTGAATAGCTGTTATTGGTGTTTTCAAATCATGGGAAATATTAGCAATGAGTTCTTTTCGATTTTCTTCATATTCATTTTGTATTCTTTCATTCTCATATAATTTCTTTGCCATTTCATTAAAAGAATAAATCAATAAACCAAGATCATTGGGAACATCACATTCAACCTTTACATCATAGTTTCCCTTGGCAATTTCATCTACCCCCTGTTTGAGCTTTTCAATAGGGGTAAATATCCGTTTCTCAATACGCAGAATAAAAATTAAATGAGCTATTTCTTTAATACTAATGATAACTGCGAAAAAAATTCCAATCCCTTTAAAGCCTACCCAACTAAATAATAGGTACAAAATCAGGATATTGAACAATACAATAGCTGGCCGAAAATAGCGAAAATATTGATGATATTTTTGAAATACCCGGTGATGATGCCGATGTATTCTTGGGAAGGTTAAGAAAAATTTATCATCACATTGATTTTCGCTATTAGAATAAGGACGACACTTATTGCACCGAAACACCAAGATCACCTGCACTTTTTACTCTTATAGCCTTATTATATTGCATATAGTGAAAAGGGCGCAAACCACTCTTTCAGCTTGCACCCAGTAATATAGTAGCTTCCGCCACGATTATTTATCCGATGACTAACCCGCTCTAAGACTCCCGCTTCAACAAGCGGGAGTAAGAGCGGCTAAGTCCCTGGATAATTCAACTAAGATTCAGGTGGGGTTAAAACCCCATCTGAATCAAGTCTCATTTATTAAATTGCAGCTCAGCTACGATGTCCAGAACATGCTGCTTATTTTCTTCATTGCGTTGTACACCGTCAAAAACCACTACTATTTTATCAATTTCGTAATTTGTATCAACTGACATAGCTAAGGACAATTTACCTTTCTCTATACAGCAAAATTCTCTCTTAAAGCAGCACTCTTCCTGACTATGGCGAGACTCAGCCTGGCTCATTTTTTCTCGAATTATTGTTTTGATATCTTCAGGCAGCTCGGTTACCTCCAAGGTAACAAGGGTGGACTTATCTTCCTCCTCTTCTGCCTTAATGCTGTTTAAGAGACTCAATATAAAGGCGAGTTTTGTGAATTTTGCCTTTATGCCCCCGCATTTGTCACCCGTATGATGGATATGTCTAAATAGTTTATAGTGCATGCCATTACATAAGCACTGATTGGTGGTAAATTCGGTAGTGCTTTGATGTTTCATTTTCTTTCCTTCATAATCTATTTCGGAAGTTATATTCGCCGTCGTCTGCATTGTCACTAGATTCTTTTGAAATTGGTTTTTCGCATAAAATATCTTTGCTTGATCTTTTTTTACTTCCACTGTTGCCACACCATTGATAACATCTTTATCCCGAAGCGTTTTGACCACATCATACAAAAGTTTAAGTTTGTTCATCGTATTAATAAGCCCCCTTAATTTGTTATGAGCTTATTATAAGAAATGGTTTTAAACTGGTATTAAAGCATTTATAAATTTTTTATAAACGTTTATAAAATGTTCATAAATAGTTTAATGGTCGCTATTTCGTCCTCTCGTAGAAGCAAGGGGTCGGTTCTTTTGCTCCCCGCCCCCTAAATGCAAGACCCGAATTGATCCCTGTTACTCTTATAATAGCAAAAGCCCGCAAAATTTGCGGGTTTTAGTGTTTTTCAAATATTGGTGGAGGCAATCGGTAACCTAGCTAATCCACCTAAAGCCAGTTTGCGATTACTGCAGCTGTACCGTGTTAAAATAAGCTTACGTCTTTTTCTCTACATTGAGAAAAACATAAGCACCAATCATGTCACAATCGTCATTAAGCTTCGGTTCGGTAGTAGCGTCTACTATTATGTATTCTTTATTGGCAATTGAAATCGTAGAACCCTTAAGTGCTTGAATTTCGTCATGGTCAGGTAAGGATAGCGACATATCCACCTCATTAAGTAGCGTTACTCCAGTATCATTATCAATAACAATGGTAGACGTAGGTATAAATTCCATATAAAAGCATCTCCTTTCAAATTTCTCGGAGGCTACTGGTGTTATTCTGCAGCTATAATAACGTCTGTATACAAACGTAAAAAAACTTTTTTAGGAAAGTATTTACAAACCAATATAACATTGTTATATTATAAATTATAACAATGTTATATTAAGGAGTGGTTAGGTTGAAGATAGTTGTACTTAATGGAAGTCCCAAAGGTGACATTAATGTTAGTGTTACCATGCAATATGTCCGGTTTATCCAAAAGAGTTTCCCCCAGCATGAACTAAAAATAGTAAACATAGCTCAGCAAGCAAAACAACTCGAAAACAGTACCGAAGCCTTCCAAAAAATTATCGATGAAATAGCAGTCGCCGACGGAGTACTTTGGGCATTTCCCTTATATGTGCTTTTGGTTCATTCTCAGTATAAGCGCTTCATTGAACTGATATTTGAACGCAACGCAGAAGCTGCTTTTAAGGCTAAACCGGCTGCTATCCTCACAACCTCCATTCATTTTTACGATCACACAGCTATTAATTATATCCAAGGTATTTGCGATGACCTTGATATGAACTATTATGGCTCCTACTCGGCGGAAATGAGAGATTTACATAAAGAGAATGAAAGAGAGAAACTATCCTGTTTTTCCCAAGCCTTTTATGCTGCCATTGCCAGAAAGGCTCCTGCAAGTAAAGTCTATCTACCGCTATCAAACCAGTCTTTTGAATACATACCAAAGACAGCCGCTGCTCCGCTAGACACACATAACCGGAAAATAGTGATTGTGACAGATGCACAGCAAGATGATAATAACCTTAACCAGATGACAGACAGGATTGCCCAACATTTTACCGGGCAAGCCGAAATAATTAACCTGCATGAGGTTGACATTAAAGGCGGTTGTCTTGGCTGCATTCGCTGTGCTTACGACAACACCTGTGCCTACAGTGGCAAGGACGGCTTTATTGATTTTTATAACGATAAACTAAAAACTGCCGACATCCTATTTTTTGCGGGCAAGATTCATGACAGATACCTTTCGTCCCTATGGAAGACAGTTTTTGATAGAGCATTCTTTAATACTCACATCCCGGCACTCGCCGGAAAACAAATTGCCTTTTTAATCAGCGGGCCACTTAATCAACTGCCAAACGTAAGACAAATTTTGGAGGCCTATATTGAAATACAACAGGCTAATCTTGTGGGGATTGTTACCGATGAAGAACCTGATTCAGAAAAAATCGATGCTTGTCTTAAGGAACTTGCCAACCGCAGCATAGATTATGCCAATACCCACTACATAAAACCAGCTACATTTCTTGGTGTAGGCGGGCGTAAAATTTTTCGTGATGAAATATGGGGGCATCTGCGCTTTCCCTTTGCCGCCGATCATCATTATTACAAAAATAATGGTTTATACGACTTTCCTCAGCAGGATTACTCGACCAGAATGCTTAATTTACTCTTTGGATGGTTGATCAAAATTCCGGCACTACGTAAAAAGCTTTACAGTCGAATGCTAATCGATAAAATGGTAGAACCATATCAAAAATTACTTGACAAGCTATGAGAAATTAACTCTATTGGGGGTATTGTGACGGATACGAATCAGACTGATACACGTACTATCATTTTGGAAAAAGCACGTCATCTTTTCTTATCACTAGGCTATCATAAAACTACCATGCGGAAAATTGCCGATGTGGCAGGAATTTCAACCGGCCCTTTATACTTTTATTTTGCTAATAAGGCTGAAGTATTTTTCCATATTTGCAATGAGGCATTTGATTATCTTATTGAAGATTTTCGCCGCGCCGCATCAAATGATAACCATGCCGGTCAACGTTTGCGAGATATGTATTATGCCTATAAAGCTTTTTACTATCAAGAGCCTCAGCTCTTTGAGATTATGCATTTGCCGACCAATCTCCTGTCGGAAATTGAGCTTCCTCCGCTCTTGAAACAAACCTTACATCAAAAAAAACAGGAAATGGTTACGATAATGGTAACTGTTATTCAAGAAGGAATTGCCCAACAAGAGTTGCGCCCGGTTGACCCGTACAAATTAGCTTTATATCTATACTCTGTGGCTGAAGGTATCTTTCTCTCCAGTCGCACAAATGTTTTACAACACTATAACGTAAACCTTGACGAAATGATTGATACGGCTATCGAACTAATTGGAATCGGTATGGTAGAGCTTCACGGCGAAGTTTCTCACATTTCCCACGCTGGTTGTAAACATAGTAATAATCAAACTTGAGAAAGCCGCCACCTCTAACAACAAATACATATACTCAAAACCCACGGCTGCGTAGCCGCTGGTTCAGAATGTAGACAAATCCCGCTTTAGGCCGAAAAGGCCAACAAGCGGGATTTTAGCTTACCGGCTGAAATCAGCCAAAATAGTAGCCATTACCTTTGCATCAACATTGCCGCCGGTTAATATCAGGGCAACTTTACGATTAACCAGACTTTCCTTTTCCTTGAGCATCGCAGCTAAGGCAGCCCCGGCAGCCCCTTCCGCCCACAAGTTGGCAGAGGAAGAAAGCAAATACATGGCCTCACGTATTTCTTCCTCGCTGACAGTAACCATTTTACTCACAGCTTTCTGGGCAATAGCTAGGTTTAATTGACCGACCTGCTTGACCACAAGCTTATCCGCTATGCTTCGTGGATCTTCGATACTCACTAACCTTCCGGCATTTATTGCTGCAGTCATCGCAGCTGCTGTTTCCGGTTCAACACCCCATACCTCCGTATCCGAGCTTATCGCTGCAGCTACAAGACCTACCCCTGCCAGCAAACCGCCGCCGCCAACAGGACATATAATCACATCTGGCTTCATTTGCTGCAAAATTTCCAGCCCAATCGTTCCCTGACCGGTAATAATGTAAGGATCATCATACGAATGGATTAGCGTAAGATTACGCTCTTTGGCAATTTCCTCCGCAACTGTTTTGGCATCATCATATACCTCACCGGCAACGATGACTTCCGCTCCGTAGTATTTACAATTCTCCTGTATGGATTTTGGCGCCCGGACAGTTGCCACAATCGTTGTCTTAATTCCCAGCTTATTGCCTGCATAGGCTACTCCCAGAGCGTGACTGCCTCCGGATGCAGCTATAATACCATTTTCTTTTTGCTCCATACTGAGATGGGTTAAGGCATTGAACGCTCCTCTGATTTTAAACGCCCTTGTCTCACGCATTAATTCAAGCTTGAGAAAAACCTGTACACCACTTAGATGACTTAACCCCCGGTGATATTCCAAAGGTGTTTCCTGTACCCAGGGACAAATAGTTTTCTTTGCCTCAAAAACATCTAGAATTCCAATTTTAGTATCCATTACTTGCATCCTCCTCTTCTCTCCCATAGGCTGCTTACCGTTGTTATTTCTATAGCAGAACCTCAATTAGCAACTTCTTGCTAGCGGTTGACAAACGAGCCTTGCCACCTAATGGGATTTCGTCTAAACTTAGGGTAACACTCAAAATTGGTTTGGCGTAGTACCAATTTTGAGATATTTTTGAGTACCACTTTTTTAGACTGAGGAGATAAACGTATGATATGGCTGACACTCGATCATTCTCTGCCGCTTATACACCAAATATACGAAGCAATCCGCAAACAGATCTTAAGCGGCCAGCTTATTGCCGGCTACAAGCTGCCGTCTACCCGTGAACTAGCCCATGAGCTTCACGTCTCACGCAATGTCATCCTAAATGCGTATGATCAGTTGCTGGCCGAGGGTTATCTTGAATCACGTACGGGTTCAGGAACTTTCATAGCTTGTGGTGCCGTTCTTGAAAAAGCTCATGAACTCCCGAACCTACCCCCGTCCTTAAACAAGCCGCAAGCACCCTGGAAGGATATCATCGACTTCCGTCCGGCCAATCCGGCCCTCAATTTTTTCCCCAGCCAAATTTGGAACAGATTAATTAGCACAGTTTACCTCAGCTCTCCACCTGATTGCTTTGGCTATGGCCGACCGGAAGGCCGCCCCGAACTACGTCAGGCGATTGCTAGCTACCTCTGGCCAGCCCGAGGAGTAAAATGCCATCCTGAACAAATCATAATCACTAATGGCGCAAGCCAGGCATTCAACATAATTGCCAAGGTATTACTTAATCCGAATGAACAGGTTATCGTTGAAGATCCTTTAACAATGGAAATTCAGCAGCTTTTACGATCGACAGGTGCCACACTGAGGCCGGTGCCTGTCGATGACAACGGCCTGAAAACAGATTTAATATCCTCCACATGTAACCCCAAACTATTTTTCGTTACCCCCTCTCACCAGTCACCGCTAGGGGAAATTTTGCCTATTCAGCGGCGCATTCAGTTGATCAGAGAGGCCCAAACAGTAGACGGCTACATTGTGGAAGACGATTATGACAGTGAATTCAGATACCTGGGGCAGCCGATAAGTTCACTGCAAGGCTTGGCTCCTGATAGGGTTATTTATGTCGGGACTTTCAGCAAAGTACTGTCACCGGCGCTACGAATAGGCTACCTAATACTTCCCCCGAACCTTATCGAACAATTTCGCGAAGCAAAATGGGCTTTTGACCGTTGTGTGCCAATAATGAATCAACTTACTCTTGCCCGTTTCATAACAGCTGGGCACCTGCGCAAACATATTGTTGCCATGAAAAAGCTTTACCGTGAGCGCCGCAACACCTTAATCCAATCACTTACTAACAGCTTCGGCAAAAACGTCATAATTAGCGGCGATTCCTCCGGGTTAAACCTCGTGGCAACCATCGCCGATACCAAGTTTGACGAAATAGCTTCGCAGGCTCTTACTTTTGGCATCCGCATTTATCCTGTGGAAGAACATAGCATCGTAAAAGGTCTCCACCGCAACAAACTGGTATTGGGCTACGGCAATCTTGAGCAAGCTCAACTGGTTACAGGCATAGCACGTTTAAAGCAGTTTGTTCAGTCACTCTAAGAATAAATATCCCCGGCACACAGCCGGGGATATTTATTCCATTCTATGGTAAAGCATTTGGGGAAGTACCAGGCTCCATTACCATTATCTCTTCTAGCCGACAGCAACCTTCTCAAACCCTTGAACTTTGATATTCTTCGTCTTCGGCAGGCAAAGCATGTTCACAGAAACCATTTGAATGGTGATTTCGCGTCCGTGCTCGTCTGTTTTTCTGCTGTCAAATACATTTTCCATATTATTAAAGAAATTACTTGCATTGTACAACGGCGGCTTGTGCCAGTAAAGGTCATAGCCTAGTCCGTCCAAGAAGCGAATAAGCTGCAGCGATTTATCTGTGCGGTCATTTTCCACATAAAGCAGCGGCTGAAAGCAACCAATCGTCGCAATTGCCCCTTTCAACACATCCAGTTCCATCCCTTCCACATCAATTTTGATGAAATGGCAGGCGTTTAATGGAAGACTGTCTACAGTAATCTGCTCGACGTCTTCTCCCTGTTCCCACTGGCCGAGTTCAAGGCCGCCCCAGTTGACTTCTTGTTCATAGTTTAGCATCGGAACCTTAATATTGGCAGTAGTCTCACCAACAGCCTTTTGGTAGGCGAAAACATTGGTAACGCTGTTGATCGCCATGTTACCGGCCAGAGCCTGGAACAACAGTCGTTGGGGTTCGAAAGCGTAAACCCGTCCGGATTCTCCGGCTAACTGTGCCAAAACGAGCGTGTGTGCACCCAGGTTGGCGCCAATTTCCAGCACGGTATCTCCTGGTTTGACGACTTGCCGGAAAAGTTCCACCTCCCCTTCGGAAAACTCTCCATATAGTTCGAGAGACTTGCCTATATACATATCGTTTTTATTGTAAATCAGCGTCCCATGTCGGCAGCCCTTCATCACATTAAATGCTGTCATTTTTCCTCCCTATCCCATGACATATTCTTCGTAACTTTACTAGAGATTCCACCTGATTCCCGCGTTAATTTGCCAGGGAGTTTTGGCCTTGTCACCTGTTGTGCGGGTAATCTCCAGGTAACCATCGGTCTGCTGGCTGAATCTGCCGGTCAAACCCACGGCGAATTCCAGCCATGTTTGCTTGAAGTCCTGGCACATATCCACCGGCGACATACCAGCACTGGCAGCAGTTATCCCCGTCCTGGCCGAAAACTCGCGAGCCAGCGACACCTTCCCGTAATAGTGAGTCAGTCCTACCTGCCGCCCTACGGCCAGACCGAGACGACCGACCATCGAGTTAACAGCGTTATTACTGATTCTTGTGCCGTCGCTCGTCGTGAAGTTTGCGCCATTTACCCGACTGAAGGTAAGCTCAGCCTGAGGCTCTAAATACCAGTTGTTCTTGAACTGCTGACGCAAGCCGTACTCGACCGACAAGCTCGTTCCCCAGTTTTGGTAGCTGCCATCGATCTTAGTGTTGTTTGCATCGTTTAGGTAGCTGGTGAAACTATTCCTCAGTCTCCCCACCTTGGCAATGACATCAAGGAAGTGCCCTTTATTGCCTAACCAACTGCCATAAACTCCAACGGAAAAACTGCTAGTATCGCCGCTGCCCCGACCATAGGTGTTACTTCCTTCCATGTATCCGAGAGCGTAACCGGTATAGAGCGTTCCTTCGCCAAAGCTTATCTTCCGGTCATAACCGCCCTGAAGGGCGGTATATTGCTGCTTAATCATCCGGCCACCGCCATTGGCAATCTCTGCAGCCCCCCGGTAACTCCTGACCCATATGCCGGTCTTGCCATCAGCATTTCTTAGTTCACCCATCCGTTTAGTGAGATTGTTATTCTCACTGCGCCATGAAAGCATACTCCCGGCAGCGGCATCACTGCCGGTTCTCACCGTCTCGCTGGCACCGTCCACATTAAGAGCTGTCACCTTCCAAGTGGTGCAGGATGCGTCTGTTGAAGATACCAAAGTCGGGGTGTAGCTATAAGCCCCATACTCCGACGACGCTCCTGAGAAAGTGGCACTGCCATTGACCACCGTGGCGAAGGTAGCCTCACCTGTGCCCCGCGCTCCGGTGAGGTAGACCGGATCATAGGCCACCTGCAGTGTGTTGGCCATCGAACCGCTTGCGTTATTCACGATAATTTTATCAGCGGTGCCGTTCGCCAGATTGGTGTTAATAACGTAGTTGGCCGAGCCGGAAAGACTATTTATTGTCAGTTCTCGGCCGACACTGGTACCAGCGGCCAGTTTGACGGTGCCATAGCTGGCCGCGAAGGTAGGTATGGCGTAGTTGCCGTTGCCGATGAGGGCTATCGTGCCTCCACGCAGGGTGGTAGTGCCAGTTATATTACTACCAGCCTCAATATCCATGAGCCCCCCGGCGCTCACCGTCGTATTGGAGGTTGTGCCGCCGTTGTATACATATTGGAGTCCACCGCTGGTAATCGTGGTGGATACAGCATTGCCGCCTGCAAGGATGTTCTGGGTGCCACCGGAATTGATTAGGGTGACCGAGGCGAGAGCACCGGCAGAAACGTTCTGGACGCAGGCAAAGATGGTTGTATCTGTAGCAAAGCCGCCGGCTTGAATATTCTGGGTACCATCATTAGTTATTGAAGTGTTTGAAACACTGCCGAACACCATCTGGATACCGCCAGCGATGACTGTTGAGGTAGCGCTGCCACCGGTCGACACCGTCTGTGTTGCGCCTGTTGATATTTGCGTATTATATGCTGATCCACCACTGGATACTTTCTGCATTCCGCCGGCTTTTACCATAGTATTATTAGTATTGCCGTTTACATTTTGACTGCCGCCATCTTCGATTGCCGCATTATTGGCTGTACCGGATACGTTCTGTATTCCACTGACTTTCGCGTCAATATCTGTTCCTCCGACAAGTACCGTTTGGGTACCGCCGATTTTTATGGTGGTATTACTGGTTTGGCCTGTGACGCTTTGTACGCCGCCGTTTTCTATTTCCGCATTATTGGCTGTACCAGATACGTTTTGTGTACCACTCACTGTGGCGCTGGTGTCTATTCCTCCAGATAGTACCGTTTGAGTACCGCCACTATTAATCGTCGTGTTGCTAGTATGTCCGCTAACCTTTTGACTGCCGCCGTTTTCGATTGTGGCGTTATTAGCTGTGCCGGATACATTTTGTGTCCCACTAACTATAGCACCGGTATCTGTCCCTCCGGAAGATACTGTTTGGGTACCACCACTTTTAATCGTGGTGTTGCTGGTATTTCCGGAAACCCATTGCCTGCCGCCGTTTTCGATTGTGGTGCCAATAGCTGCGCCGATTACATTTTGCAGCCCGCTGACAATAGCACTGGTGGCTGTCCCTCCGGCAGCTACCGTTTGGGTACCGCCATTCTGTATAGTAGTTGATGTTGCATCGCCGCCTGCAGATATAATCTGGTGTCCAACCGCCCCTACCATGGTTGCCACAACAGTGGCACCGCTAGATACATGTTGTGTCGCACTACTTATCTCTGTCCCTGACACATAGCCGCCTAGCGCATGTTGAACGGCGTTATTGTCTAGCACTGTCCCCGCCACAGTACCACCATATACGTTTTGAAATCCATAGCTTACAATGGTGCCCGACACATTGCCGCCACTTACATTCTGCGTTCCACCAAAACTCACCTGAGTTCCTGACACATTACCGCCATTCACGTTCTGTTTCCCGTCATAGGCTACAATAGTACCCGATACAGTACCACCATTCACATTCTGTGTTGTGCCACTTTGTACAAGGGTCCCCGATACAGTGCCGCCTTGCACATTCTGGGTTCCTTTGTTTAAGTGGATGTCCGTCGCACTGCCGCCAGCATACACATATTGCACTCCGCCCCCGCCAATCTTTCCACCTGACTCAGTACCGTACACATACTGAGTCCCGCCGGAAATATCGGTGAAAGTCGCGCTGCCGCCGGCAGATAAATGCTGCATTCCGCCATAGCCTACAGTAGTTGAAATTACATTGCCGCCACTGGAAACGACCTGATGTCCGCTGTTAGCAATAGATGTATCTATTGCGTTGCCACTGCCAAACACATACTGCCATCCACGATACATTATTTTCGTTGAAGACGCAGTACCTCCACTCAACACATTCTGCACTCCGCCATCTACGATTTTGACGCCCGTGCTGGTTTGTCCAGCACTTATATCTTGCGTAAAACTAGTTCCCCCTGAACCGATGGTTACACTGTCGGCAGCGTATGCAGTACTGAAAAATAGCCGGTCAACGATGCTGCCGCCTCCGTTAATACGGGTCACATAACGGTCAAAGGCTGCATATTGCGCCTTAGGAGTTTCTTGAAAAGCTGCAGCTAACGGCAAAACAACGGGTGTCATATTATTGAACCCGTTTATTCCTGCCAAGGCAATGGATAGTGCTTGTCTATTAGACATTTTCTTTTTTGCTGACTTACTTTTCATTTTCGCTTATTCCTTTTCCATTTAATTGAAAGTCGTCCATTAGGCGGTTAATAGCCTGGTTAACCTGTTGAGGACTGATAAAGCGAGTACATTCAAACTGCCGCTCGGTATCCTTATGTTTGGGACACCAGGCAAAGTCGTTATGGACAAATTCAATGCTGCTGTCTGTCCAGCATCCGTTGCAAACATGATAGTTGATGATGCGATAGGGTGTATAAAATTCGGTAATTGGCAAACTGAAACCGCTGATCATGACAACAGGCTTGCCGACCGCCCAAGCAAGCCAGGACAAGCCGCTACTCAGTCCGACAAAAAAGTCGGCGTGATAGATAAGATCAATTCGCTGCTGCAGCGGCAGTGCTCCGGTAAAATTCTCGGCTCCGTGGGGGATGAGATTCCAGCGGGAACCTGCGCCATGACAGTGCTTCTGGTCAATACAAAGTACCCGGTAGCCTTTCTCTTTAAGGTGCTTAATGGTCTCAAACCAGCCGGTAGGATGGTTCCAATACTTGGCTTGGGAGGTAGCCTGAGTGGCAATACAAACATAGGGTTCAGAGATTTTCCTCGTAGTATCTTGGGGCGCGACCCGGGTTCGTACCTCTTCCGGTTTCAGTCCCAATATGTATGGGATGGTCTTTTGCAGACCAACAATCCGCCAATCTACTGGTTGATGGACGCGGTCGTCGCAGGGAAAGAAGATGCCCATATAGTAGGAAGCATAGAGACCCTCGGGACGCTCGTCGGGTGCGATAAAGTGCAGTTCAGGATACGTGTTTTTAAAAATTTGCGCCAATTCTGGAGCCATGGCGCAATATACTTCACAGTCATGTTTATATTTAAATACCTGAGCATAGGGAAACCATGCAATAATGTCGCCTAGAGTGCCGACAGGGAATTTGATCAGAACCTTTTTTCTGACAGCATTAAAGTCATGAGCCAATATAAGCTGTTCGTCCCGGTATATCTCCAGGCGGAAATTAACGTAGTATTTTTTTGTGCTGGTCACTATCACATCATCCGCTTTTTCGTCATAGAGGGTAACAAAAGCATCCCTGTCAACAATTTTGACTCGCCAATTACCTGCCGGCACTTTTACTCTAGCACCGTAATTAAAGTCAAATTCCAGCCCATCAATATCGGTCTTGCAGGTAAGCGATCCAGCATCGAATGTGATATAGGTTTTGGGAACTGGCAAGACGCTTGCCGACCCAGTTTGCGTTTGATTCATGAAGCTTCGTTACCTTTCTAGTTAATTTGACAATCATTGGCTACACCACAGTGGACTAAACGGTAAGACGTGAGATGTTACACATGATGATATTCTTATGAAACGGCTTCACAAATTACCTGCGTTAGCATGTTGACAGATGCGGTAAAATGCCGGTCTCCGTATAATACCTCTATCGAATCTGTTTGCCGATGGACTATAATAAGCATCCGGTGAAATACCTCTTTAAGCGCTGGCTCGATTTCTATTAAAGTGGTATTAATCGCTTCCACTACCAACACATCCGGACATAGCATTTTTAGCTCAGGCATGGCCTCAACCGGTTCGCAATCTGTCATACAAATGCGAAACTGCTCATTTTGCTGCAGGCTGGCCGCCAACATACTGAGATATAGGGAATTGCCACAGAAAACAACTTCCACCTGTTTCAAGGAATCACCAACTTGCTGTTTCTCAATTACTACCAAAAGCGTAGCAGAATCTTTAGATAGGCACACTAGACGAAAGTATAAATTGTAACAAAAAAAAAGTATAGATTTCCTATACTTTTTTTGTCGAATCCCTATATTTTTTTGGGTTAAAAACCATTTACGGTTCTTTCTACATACCTTCTTTACCAGCGGCAAATTTAATTTCCGATGCAAATGCAAGCACCTGGGATCGATTCTCCAGATGAAGCCGGTTAGTAATCTCGCCCATGTGATATTTTATGGCGGCTTCGCTCAAATATACTTTTTCGCCAATCTCCCTGTAGGTCAAACCTTGGGCTACCAGCTTAAGAATCTCAATTTGCTGGGAGCTTAATAAAGAGGTCTTATCGGCAATCCTATTGGCAGTTTCCCGTTCACGCTGCAGCCGAGCGAATTCCGCAAGTACCTTGGCGGCCAAACCGGGTGAAAGCGGGGACTGGCCGTTCTTTAACCCGTCCAGTAGTTGCAGAAATTGTTTCTTGGGCATTCCTTTCAGCAGATAACCGGATGCTCCGGCTTTGATAGCTTGGAATAGATGGTTGTCATCCTGGGATACTGTCAGCATCACAATGATTATTTCAGGGAATTTGGCCTTGATGAGTTGGGTCGCTTCAATTCCGTCTCCGTCCGGCATCTGTACATCCATCAAAATGACTTCAGGAGCCAGTTCTTCCGTTTTCTCTATAGCTTCCCGAATATTCATCGCCATTCCCACAACCTCAATGTTATTGGCGGTTAGAAAATTTTTCAGTCCGTCAATAAATAAGGCATGATCGTCAACTAATAGTACTCTCATAGTGACATGTCCCTTCCTCCCTGGGCAGGCAGTTCTGGCTCAATTTTTTAGCCTGCAAACAACGGGATCTGTAAAATGACCGAAGTGCCAATGCCCTGCTTTGATTGGATATGAAACTGCGCTCCAATCTCTGCCGAGCGCTCCTGCATAATTTTTAGTCCAAAGCTGCCTTTTTTCTCAGAGCTTTCGGCAAAATCAAAGCCACACCCGTCATCTTCCACCCGAAGCTCCGCTATGCCATTATTAACCCTGACAATTACCTTAACCCGCTGAGCTTTCGCATGTTTGCGAATATTGGTCAATGCTTCCTGAATAATTCTCAGTAGTTGCACTTCGGTAGTCTGAGGCATCAGCCCAGCAGCAAATTCATCACTGATTATTAATATAGTTTCAATCTCATAATTCTGCTTAAACCATTGAAGATAGTCTTCTAATGTCTGCCACACTCCTTCTCGCGTAGCCGACAGTTGTAGCCCGGTTATTGATTCTCTGAGATCGACGTGGATATCCTGAGTCACGCTAGCCAGTTTTTCCAGGAGCAAATCGGTTTGAACAAAGTCTTTTTTCTCAAGCAAAGAACGGGCTGTTTCCACCTGCATGTTGATATAACTCCATAATTGACCATGCCCGTCATGCAGTTCCCGTCCCAGCCGTTCGCGTTCCACCATAATGGACAAGGCTTTTTGTTGATCTACCAACTTGGCCTGATCCCGTTTTTGCTCGGTAATATCTTTAAATAATATCGTTTTGCCAAGCATATGCCCTTGAGGGGTTTGAAACAGCAACGTACTTATTTGATAATAGTGGCGTTCATCGGCAAAGTCTCGTGCCGCCTCCCATGTTTCCGAACTGGACTTACCATCAATTTCCAGCAATACCGGCCATGCATTGCCTACTTCTGCAAACTTGTCGCCTACAACTGCCGGAATCCCAGTAAGTATGGTTTTTGCTGCAGGATTCATGTCCACTATGTAGCCTTTTTCATCAATAACTATCAGACCGTCATTCATGTTGCGGGTCACTGCATCCTGAGCCATAGGCAAAATGCTGTAAATCCGCCACCAGTAAAAGACCCAGGTAACATATACTGCAGATAGCAACATTCCCACTATCTGTGGTGGCACAACCTGAAATTCGAAAATATAACCTAAAATATTACCTATAAAATTAAATAACGGCGTCACTGATAAAACGATCGCCTGCTGCCGGCGTAATCCGTTCGTGCTATATACCCAATGCACAGATAAACCCAAACATACCAAATTCAAAAGGTAACAAAATATCATATTCGCCTGGGCTGCCGGTCCAAACGCAATCGACAAAACCTGCCCGTCCAGAGAAATGGGTCCCCAATACCAGCCAAGCCAGTTGTCAAAACCAATAATCAGCACTAAAGCAGCAACGATTCCCCGAACAAGATACGGCAATACTGCATGTTTCTTAGCTTTTTGCTGACTGACTTCCCAGATAAACTCAAACCAGAAATAGATAAGTAGCAGCGGCATCCATTCTGTAAATCTAGCCCAAAAGAGTTTCGTTGGCAAATCCGGGCTCATACTGCAAAATGCCTTGGCGCAAACCCAAATGCCCTTACAAATCTGGCAATAGACCAGCATCATCGCTCCAGGCGTGCTGCGGAATTGAAAGAGGTAGATCGCCAAAGCCTCAAAAACAGCAGCAATCAATAAATAAACTATTATGTTATCAATAGGCAGAAAAACCTCTACCGATGGCATCCAACATCACACTCTCTATCCCCAGATGTAATTGTCCCAGCCGTTTGCTTAATTTTGATAATCGTTATATGGCACGCACTCAACATGCTAAATTCATTTCCACAATATCTCATCCTCACTTCCTCATTTCTACAAAATTTGCAATTAATCCTTCTTTTTGCATTGGTACCCTAAGAGGCAGCTCCTGTAAATCGCCCAATCAGGGCAAGCAACACAAAAGAACCTACGAAATTCGTAAGTTCTTCATCTTTACCCTTCCCTCATACCTCTTGTAACATTAATCTAATCATAATGCCAGCTGCAAAACTCCTAGATTGGTCTTTCATAAATCATATAGGCCATTTCACCAGAGTAGCAAACGACTTTAAAGCCTATCTGTTGCCAAAAGCATATAGAATCTTCGATTGATAGAAGAAGTATATCGTAAGAGCATCTGCGCTTAATCTGTTCTACAAAAGCCCGACCATAGTTGTATCCTTGATGTAAAACAGCAATTTCAAGCACGTCGATCCATACTACTTTACCTTCTATATCACAATCAAGCTCTTCAGCAACCTCGAACGGAAATCCTACAGACGTAATGCAATAGCCTATAAACTCACCCTTTATATTTGAAGAAATATAGAGAGTCTTCTTGCGGCATTTTGCATGATTTAGCTCATCTATACTAAAAACAAATGAATTATCAATTGTATCTAACACAGCCTTAGGAATTGCCGTTGACTGTGACAACAGAATCTCAGACACGTGTAACTCTGGTTCCTCCACCCGCAAGTTCCCCCTGCTATAAGTAATATCTTATTATTATCTACAACCATGGAAATACCCATACAGTCAGGATTCGCTACCTCGTCCAATCGCATATGAGTCAAATAGGATAGCCTGCCAAAGTTGGCGGGCTATCCTATTTGATTTGTGTTAGTGGAAGCGATCCGTGGCTATGTAAATCCACCTGTCCGGGGTCGCTGTATCTCTGGAGAGAGCTCAGCTCTTTAAAGCCTCCATAGCTTTTTCGCAATCCTCTTGTTTTAAGTAAAAAACGACGCCATAACTTCCCTTTATATTGGCTATTCCACTAGATTCATAAATAGTAATATCTACCTGAGCAAGCTTCTCATATACGTCAGCCAATTCTCCTGACTCATCATCATAACCTTTAAGTAACAGAGCAAAATAAGGCCCCTCTATATCCAGCCCTGCTTTTTTCGCTCCATCCTTCATCTTTAAACTGTCGTCAGGAAAAAGCGAGAACTGGGTACGCATAGGTTTCACAGGGACTGCCTTGAAGGCAAGCAAGTTAACACCAAAGTCGGCAACCACAGAAAGAAGTTTAGATCCTTCCCCGGCATGACCATCAACTGTTAGGTTGTAGTATTCAACTTTTTTTACATCCAATGTCATTTTACATTTGACCTCCCCTTCTATCTGCAAATACACCAGTAAACACCGTCTGGAAAATGCTTGCATATTTGCTAAATTCATTCTATCATGATATTAGAACTTTTGTTAAGTCGATTATTTAGATTGTAATAATCGGCATAACCAATGGATGGTGGCAATATGTATATAAAGCATCTGCAAACCTTTCTCTCTGTCGCCCGCCTGCTAAATTTCAGCGGAGCCGCCCAGGCGCTCAATTATTCTCAATCGACAGTATCTGAGCATATTCATATACTTGAAGAAGATCTCGGTGCAATATTATTCGAGCGGCTTGGCAAAAAAGTGTTTCTCACTGAGAAGGGGAAAAAGCTCCTGCCACTCGCTGAACGCATGGTAAGAGACACCGAGGAAATAAAAGGACTATTTAAAGAAGCCGGCGTAATTTCCGGCTGCCTGAATATCGGCGCCTCCGAATCGCTCTGTGCCTTTTGGCTGCCGCCGCTGCTAAAGAAATACCGGATAAGCTACCCGAAAGTACAAATCAATATCAAAGTAGGCAACTGCGTGGACTTTCCGCTGTGGCTGCAGCAAAATATCATTGACGTAGCGTTTACTTTTAATAATAAGTCCGTGCAGCAGCAACTGCGGAAAATCAACCTGTTTCATGGTGAAACCATGTTTATTGTCTCACCTGATCACGAACTGGCAGCAAACTCAATATTGACTTTGCAAAATCTTGCCGGCCATACCCTGCTCCTGCCGGATGGATACAGCGGTTACCCGATGGACTTGAAAATACTGCTGGAAAGAGAAGGAGTCAAGGCCAACACCATCATGGAGTTTGGTAGCCTTGAGGCAATTAAACACTGCGTCAAAAACGGGCTTGGTATATCGCTTCTGCCGAAGATTGTCGTTGAAGAAGATATCAAACGCGGCGAATTAATTAAACTTAATTGGACAGATACTCCAATCGACATCCAGGCTCTAATGATTTTTCATCGCGAAAAGTGGATGTCGCCGGCATTGTTAGCTTTGGAAAAAATCATCCTGGCAGCATTACCTGATAGTAATCCTTTCCCATAACGAAGATCATGTAACCCCAAAATATAGCAAGCCGTTTCTTATCACGAAAATCACCCATTAAAGTATTCACTGTCAGCGAGATGGTTTGCTGCCACTCTTACTTAGGTGTTGATCATTCCGTCCCAGGCCACCCCTAATCATTGATAATCAAGCCAAATAATTTTGAAAAACCAACTGCTTGCTGTGGGGAAACGATACACCCTTGCAAATCCTCTATACTAACACCAATCTGTCTAAACTCACAGCTGCTTAAATCAATGCCAGCCAGTTTAGTACCAGATAATTCAATCTGATCTAAACATGATTTAGAGAAATGCACATGGAGTAGTATTGATTTATAAAAATCGGCATTAGCTAATGAACTATTATGAAACTTTACCTGTTTGCAATTTACATTACGAAAGGTAGCATAATCCCCATAACAGTTATCAAATAGTACATTACGCAACGTTGCTCCCAATAGATTAATACCTAAAATCTTACAATTTTTTATCTCAGCTTGATGCATAATGGCTTCATTAAAGTCTACATTTGATAAATCACAATTTACAAAAACAACGTTGGTTAATTCTAATCTTCTAAAATTAACTTTTTTAAAAATTACATTTTTAAATATGAACTTATCAAAACACACACGTTCTGCCCTTTGATTCTCAATTATACAATTGCTGATTATTCCCATTTCAAAATAATCTTCATTACAAATTTGTCTGTCTAAAAGTATAACTTCCGCTAATTCTTCCGGAATATCTGGTAATAAAATCTTCCAATGTGTTTGTAGCTTCTTAATCCTAATAACCTCCTAAAAAAGCAAGGGGACGGTTCCGTTGCTCCTATGCTTTGAACACAAGACTCTGATTAATACCTGCTACCCTGGCTATTTGCCGCTGTGTTGCTCCCTCGATATTTTTTATTTGACGTATTATTTTATCCCGACTGGATTTTTCCATTGATTGCA